>CAMYWO010000009.1:0-60429 GCA_947302815.1 uncultured Clostridia bacterium
CGGCATTCAGAACTACCGGATCACCGAAGGCCTCGCCGTTGCGATTCAGCTGAACAGTGACACTTGCCGGACGGATACCGTCACGGTTATTGTCATCGTCCCAGTCCTTCGTAACGGTTGCAGATGTTGTCTCCGAGGATGAGTCATATGTGTTCGTGATCGTGGTCTTTCCGTCAGCTACCGAGTAAACAGCGTCATAATTGTCAACGTCAGTTTCTTTCCACTCATACTCGATTGCAGTACCGTTCTTGTTTACCGGAAGATCAGTTTCCGTTGCCTTCCACTGATTATCTGCACTCAGGATCTTCGTAACAATGGGCTCACCATCTGCATACAGTTTCACCTCCACAGATGCCGGCTGGTTAGAAGCCTCATTCATCTTGTGGTTCCAGTTCTTCTCTACAGAGAGAGAGGTGGTAGCCGCTGTGTGAGTATTGGTAACCGTAGTCACATTGTCTTCGGTCTCATACGCTGCTTCGTAGCCGGATACCGCAGACTCTGCCCAGGTGTAGGTATACTCATTATCAGTGCTGTCATACTTCTGAAGACCTGTCGCTGTATACGTCCAGTTGTTGGCAGCATTCAGAACTACTGCATCGCCGATAGCCTCACCATTACGCTTCAGCTGAACAGTGACACTTGCCGGACGGATACCATCCTGGTTATTGCTGTCTTCCCATACCTTCTTGACAGTCGCGGATGTAGTATCCACAGATGAATCATAGGTATTCGTAATTGTGGTCTTACCGTCTTCTACCGTGTAAGCTGCGTTATAGTTGTCAGGCACAGTCTCTTCCCATCTGTACTCGATAACTGTTCCGCCCGCCTTGACAGGGAGGTTCGATACTGTTTCTTTCCACTGGTTATCGGCACTCAGGGTCTTCGTCGCAACTAAAGAATCACCTGCGTACAGTTTTACCTCAACGGATGCCGGCTGGTTCGAAGCCGGATTCATCTTATGGTTCCATTTCTTCTCTACCGAGAGAGATGTGGTCGCCGCAGTGTGGGTATTAGTAACTGTAGTTACTGTTCCTTCTGTTTCATATGATGCTTCGTAGTCGGCTACAGCCGTCTCAGCCCAAGTGTAAGTGTAGGCATTCTTGGAGGCATCATACTTCGCAAGCTCAGTTGCAGTGTATGTCCAGTTGTTATCCGCGCTCAGGACAACAGGCTCACCGAAGTCCACACCGTTGCGTTTCATCTGAACAGTGACACTTGCCGGACGGATACCATCCTGATTATTGCTGTCATCCCATACCTTCTTGACTGTAGATTCAACAGATTCGAAAGCAAAGGTATTATTAACTGTGACAACGTTCGTCACGTTCTTTTTGATTGCCTTGTCAGTATCACCGGTGATGCTGCTTAATTCATAGCCGGCAATCTGATCTGCTTGAGAAATCGTCTCAGAAACTGTATAAGTCACACCTGCAGGGATATCACCCAGAGTGACAGTCTCCGTATCCTTCAGATGTGCAGTATAAGTATCGCTTGCAGTAGCGATCTTCTCTCCGCCATTTACAGAATAGTTGATCGGAGTACTGAAAGTAATGACGATATCAAATGCTTTCTGCGTATCTTTACCGGTACCTGTCAGAGTCTTACCCACCGTGAGACTACCGACGTTCGTATATTTATATGTATTGGTAATAGTAACTGCAGCCGCAGACGATGCGTCACTATCACTAACGGTAACGATACCGTCTGCAACACTGTACGTCGTTGTAAGATCAAACGCATTGTTTGCCGCTTCATTCGCATTTTTCTCAATAACCTGATACTGTCCCGCATTCTTCAGCAGAACTGTTTCAGAATTGGAATCACCTGCTTTGACACTGAAGTAATAAGGATCCTGACCATCTTCAAGTCTCGCGGATTCGCCATCTGCCTTGATGTAATAGACTCCATCCGTCCGGTTGAGATCTCTGACCCAGAACTGGTATGTCCAGTTATCGTACATATGATCTCCGGCTTCCTGCTTGGTCACTTCAATCTTATACTTCGTATATGTATTCGTGACTTCGACAGATCCGCCATAGTTCTTGAGGTTGATGTAATTGATACCTTCCTCATTGCCGGTCTTATAGGATGTGACAAGTTCATATCCCGCAACTCTGGCCGATTCTGCATTCTCGGTTACTGTATACTTTCCTTCCGGAATTGCCACTGTCTGGAAAGAACCGTTTGCCGGAACTCTTACTGCTCTCTTATCGGGAACAAATCTTTCCGGACCTTCATCGGTATAGTATTTACCGTCTTCATTCTGGATATACACTTCGAAGAAAGCCGGAGTGGCTGCTCCATTCGCATTGATGCCCTTTCGAACAGTAAGAACGCCGAGCGAAACAACAGAATAGCGGTTCGTAACGGTTAATGTACCATCGTTATCTCTCGTCGGAGAGTTACCGGTAACATCGCAATAAGAGAATACATACTGTCCCTTACCTGTCTCGTCTGCGCCGGTTTCCTCTACAACATAGTCACCGACAGGAACATTATTTAATGTGTACTGCCAGTTATTCGCGCTCAGCTGGGTACCGGTGATCTCTTGTTTGAAACCATTGGGTCCCTTAACGGTAAGGCGGATACCTTCCAGTTTATCAAGATCCTCCGGAGCGATCGACATACCGCTGTTCTGGGCATTTACGAACGCCTTGCGGATCGTAAGATTCTTCTTTATCTCCTGATAGCCGTTTACTACATCTACGTTGGTGTTGCTATCCGCAGCACCCGTAGTGATGCCCTTTGCGGCATTATAAATATTGTTGCTGTAATCTGTGCCGTCGATAGAGATCGCATTAAGATTGTAAGATCTCAACTGTCCATTCGGAGCGACTTCCTGAACAATATACTCTTTATTCGGTTCCAGACCGTAGATAACGATCGGTTCGCCGTATGTTGTCTTAAATGTATATTTCTGGGAGTCCTGTCCGAGTGAACCGTTATAATCCGTAAGGAACAATCTGTCATATCCGGAAATTGTGGATACATAGAAACTGTATTCCTGGGAAGCAAGTTCTTCCGGAATGGTATCCGGAGTCACAGCCTCTCCATTGACCTCGATCTGCTTATTGATCGTAAGAGATGCTTTTCCGGAGACATCGATCTTCTCATATGTGTTGGTTACAACAACTTCTGCTTCCGAACTGCCGGTCAGAGAGACCTTTCCATCTGCCGTAATGTCATTCGGGCCGGAAGTCGTATTATTCACGGTAACCGTACTGGACATAGACGAGCTGACGAAGTTATAACCACGAAGGTTTCCTTCATCTTCAACGATAGTGTAATCACCCGGGGTAAGACCCGAGATCTCGATGCCGTTTGAATCTGCAGGAACCTGGAAGTAGTATTCATCAACACTGAGGCTTCCATCCTGCTGAACATACAGACGGCCCTTTCTAACAGCCATCTTATATGTCTTGTCCGGATAATCATTTGCCGGAGAATCTCCGTCAAGCGCTTTCTTCAGAGTGAGTTTGCCGGTCTCGACATCATACTTATTGTAGAAGCCGCCCAGCGAGAACTCTGCACCGGAAGCAGCAACATTGTTGTCACCATCGTCCGGCTGCTGTCCGTTCTTTGCTTCGTAGTACTTGAAAGTATTTACATAGTAGTGGATGATACCGTCAACATTGGTGATCGTTAACTCGATATCGATCTCACCTTCCGAAAGTTCAACTTTCGGATCAGTCGGATTGGAAAGCCCGACATTCGGATCATCGGAAGTCGTCGGATTTTCGCGGACAACGAAATATCTCTTCTGCGGAATATACGGGTCAACCGTCTCTACAGCAACAGTGATATTCGGGAATGTGATCTTACTGTATGCGTCTACAGCGCAGTTGAGATCCTTCACGCCTCCTTCTTTTTCAGTCCGATAGTCAGATTCTGTCTCGATAAAGGAGAACTTATACTCGCCCTTGGTAAGCGCTACATTAGTAAGTTCATTGATATTATCGTAGTCTTCTGTAAAAGCTTTACGTGCCGCGAAGTGAATAACACTGGTGCCTTCAGTATTCGCAACATACTCTCTGTCGTGATAGATATAGTGGAACTCACCACTGGAAACCGTTGTTCTTCCGGAAGATACGATCCAGCCTGCACTGGAACCGACAACCTCACCGGGGATATTATTCGGAACAAGGAAAAGACCGGCTGTCATGTTGTACTTGACAGACGATGCGTTTCTGATATTAAAGATGATGCTCTTGGTCATATACTCTTCGACATGCGCATTATGAAGGGAGTCATAACCGCCGCAGGTCGTTGTGGAGTCAAAGGAATAATCGGATCTTTCCTTTCCGTTATCCGGATCGAGAGTAAAGGTCTCTCCGACGATCTGAACTCTGTACTGTGTCAGCTTGATCTCACCGGTACCGAGCATATTAAATACGACATTAGTTGAGGGATGTTTTTTGATAAGCAGACCGTCCGCATTCTGGATCGCCGTCTCCAGCTGGGAACCGCCTTCTACATTGATATAGACAGTTGCGTTCTGGTACGAAGGATCACTCAGATCGACCGTCGCTCCGCTGTCGCCTCTCTTGGTAGCAATGGTATTACCGTCAAAGGCAGGTTTCGCGGCAAGTATATCCGACTGCTTCTTACCTTTACTGATCATGGAATCTACGTTGGATTTCAGAACATCATAATCGTAAGTTCTGTAAAGGACGCTTGCCTTGCAGACAGTATCATATACGAAATTCGCATCTTCGTTAGCGGCCATATCATATGTCGTATCGATAACGAACGGCATCTCCTGACCATTGTATGTATTACCGAAGCGCGCTTTGGAACCGTTCTCTACAGACGCGATGATGAACTGGGCAGTCGCATTTCCGGCAAGGTCAACGTCACAGTTGTTGGCTGCTCCCGGATTTACGAACTTATTCGTAGCGTACGTCGTCTCCATGTGGCCTTTCTGGTCGACCACATCACTTACGATACCATAGTCGATGGCTCGACCGAGGATCGTACTGAAGTTGACCTGACTGGAAGCGTCAAAGTCCAGCAGATGATCGTCAGCATAAACCGTCGCTGAACTGCTGATCTGTCCCTTCTTCATCTTCGATCTGCTGATCGCGAGATTTCCCACAACCAAAGATGTGGCAAGCACGCCAGCAGTGACACTGATAAACTTCTTGCTTTGGAAAAACTTTTTCATATGCATCCCCTTTTCTAATGTCCAAACCAATGCTGTCAAAGCAATCGAAATTGGTTTCAAACACAATTTCTTATGTTAAATATATAGGGCAAGAATAATAAAAGCAACCTAAAAAAGTCTTTAGTTACTTATAAAAGGACGATTTTTAGAATTCTGAAACAGTTTATTAACAATAAACCCCGTCAATCAACATAACTGCAACAAAAAAGACTGTCCCGGATTTCCGGAACAGTCTTCATTTAAAATTCAATTATTTATCGAATTACGCCTTAGCTGCGTTAGCTGCCTTAGCCAGTCTGGACTTCTTTCTTGCTGCAGCGTTCTTATGGATATATCCCTTAGCTGCTGCCTTATCCAGTGCAACCTGTGCGTCCTTAACGAGCGCTGCGGAATTATCATCAGAGGCGGCGATAGAAGCCGTTGCCTTCTTGACAATGGTGCGCATCTCGCTCTTCTTCATCTTATTCGCCAAGGTCTTCTTCTCAGTAACCTTCACGCGCTTACATGCGGACTTGATATTCGGCATTTCCTTCACCTCCATCAGTATTTATCTTCATTCAGACACCGAGACATTTTACCATGCTTATTTCGGTGGCGCAAGAGTTTTTTTATTATTTCGGCAAAATTTCTCGCGAAGCCTGATTATTCGCGAAAATCACCCTTCGTGGCTTCATACAGACCGATGCTTGTCGCAATCGGAAGATTCAGACTGTCGATATTCGATGTGTGGTCGATCCGGACAGGAGATCCGATCTTCGAGAAAGATTCCGGAAGGCCCGTCGCCTCATTTCCCATGATCAGAGAAAAGGGCTTTTCGATCTTCGTCTCGTGCAGAAGTGTACTTCCGTCAAGCATAAACGGATAGAAGTGTCTGCTTCCGGCTCCATCGGTCTTCTCGTAATCTTCCCACGTATCGTAATATTTGAAATTGATCCGGCTCAGCGCGCCCATCGACGCACGGATGACCTTCGGATCGAAGAAGTCCACTCCCGGTCGGATAATTGCAATGTTTGTTACCCCGAAGCCCGCAGCCGAGCGGATGATCGTGCCGGCGTTTCCCGAATTGCCGGGATTGACCAGAACGACATGCGAAGCATCCCTGTCCAGTTCACAGGTGTACTTGCGTATCATGGCGATCACGAAGCAGTTCTCTTTCTGTGACAGGATCTGGAATACCTTGTCATTGACCTCACAGGGGATATTCCTCTCAGAACAGATCCTTAAGATCTTCTCTTTTGTTTCGGATTCGTAAAAAGCACTATGGAGATAGATCTGCTTTACATCCTTAGGACGGATGTTCAGATACTCCATGCTGACCGTCGCCCCGAGGCAGTAGGTCACTATATCTTCCTTTTTATATCTTTTAACAGAAGCCATCCTCTCTTCTCCCGTCTCAGAGTCTTACGACACGGTCCGCCGTGAGCATGCTCTGGAGAAGATCCGCCATGTCTTCGCAGATGATCCTCGGATCTTCCGGGATTTTTCCGAGATAGAACAGGGATTCATTGCAGGCCTTTACGACGATCTCTCTGTCGAGGATATCTTTCCAGCAGGAAAAGCACTCGCTTTCCGGCAGGATCAGCTTTACTCCGTCATGGATCAGGAGGATCTCATCCGGCACGGCTTTTGCCGTCTTCAGACTCGAAAGGGCATGAAGCATCAGTTCTTTTCCATGCTCCTGGGATTCTTCGTCCCCCTTATTGTCGCCGACGATCTCGCCTTCGATTACGAGTACGACACGCTTGGGACTTCCTTCTCTGTCAGACAGTGCGATCTGCGGAACAGTCTCTGTCGATTCCGAGGTAAAGATCTTACCCATTTCCATTATTTCCCATCCTCCTTCGCAGAAGGTGCGTCGGCAGGCTGGCCGCCGAGCATCGCAATCGCTCTCGGGACAGCGTCTTTACTGTTGCCCCACGGCTTTTCCTTATTTCTATAGTCAAACTTCAGCGTGAACCACTCGACGTCCTTGATCAGTTCATCGAGTCCCGCATTATGAGTCTTGGCCAGTGCCGCGACAAACTCCGCCGCCTGATTCTGGTTCAGTTCTTCCGCAGCAGCGCGAAGGAGCATCGCCACATGCGGCAGACAGTGGTATGTCTTCGTTGCAAATGTCTCCCGGAATGAAGCATCCTCGAAGTAAAGCCACATGATGACTTCCATATAGCGCTTCATGGTGGTGTTGATCTTGTCGCAGATGATGCAAGACTCAAGTCTGGCATCGATCTTGTCCGCGAGAGATGTCAGACGCTTCTTATACTCCGCATCTTTTCCGGAAAGAAGTGTTCTCTTCGCCGGAGCGGCCTTCTCCCACAGCGGATCCGTGGATTTCTTCACATCCTGGATATGCGTATGCAGCATGAGTCCCATGCCGAGACGGTTGATCTCTCTTCCGAACATCTTATTCAGATGATCTCCGCAGAAACCCGATTCATTTGTCAGTACGCGGTTATCCGGCTCCATAAGAGAAGGTCCGAGATAGTAATCGAGAGAGTCTGCCTCCACCTTTGCCTTCAGGGCACAGAGCGGACAGGCACACGAGGACGAGTATGCGTCGTTTACCGGAATGGTATAGATCTTTTCAACTTTCATGATTTACCTCCAAGCAGGTATCAGGCCGGATCCTCGTGGATCAGGCGCTTGGCGCGGACATCTACCGCGACCATATTGATCGAGGAATACTCCTCGATATATCTTCCCAGGCGCTGCTGAGCATTATAGAGCACCTCCTGGGCATTGAATCCGTAATAGAGTTCCAGGTCGATGCTTAAGACGACACCATAAACACGTTTCTCCGAAGAAAATCCGACAACAGCGTGCACACCGGGAACTTTTCTGAGAATGATCTTTACAAGATCCAGGAGGGCATCGTCCGAGATCGAATAGCTTCCCAAACTCGAGAAAGTCGGTCGTACAACTGTACGTTCCGTCTCCGGAACGACCGGCTGAAGGCCTCGTTCCTTATCCCATCTTCTTCTCAGGCGGTTAAGCGGGTCGGAAAAATAACCGGAGAACTCGTGCTTGATCTCCATACTCGGCACCGGGATCGTATGCATACCTTCACGAAGACGCGTATTCTTCGCCTGCGCGATCTCTTCCTCCGAGCTGACATCCTCGATACGGATCAGCATCGCCGGCTGATTCAGCCACAGATTGTTACAGATCTTCTCGAGCATGGCATCGGAAGTACCGAGGATCATGAGTGTCGACGGAAGATTCTCCGCGAGTGCTTTTCTCATAATAGAAGAACGGCTCGGATCCTCGAAGAGTGCCTGACGGACAGACTCGAGCTTCGTCGCCGCTTTCTTTGCCGAGTTACCGGCCACGATGCGGCTTCCGTTGATCAGAAGACCGTCATCGATGATGTACTTGATATTATTCTGTTTTGCGACACGGATCGCACGGGTACTCTTACCGGTTCCGGAAGAACCTACAAAAGCAACGACCGCGATGTTGGAGAGGATCTCTCGCATCTCCTTCTCATCGTTCGCCAGATTCTCGATCTGCCGCTCGATACGCGCCGTGGCACGGGTCTCCACGTTTTTTTCGAGGCGCCGTAAGGTGGACCGAAGCTCAGGAATAAACACACCCCGGCGGGAAGCTCCCTGCCTCTCTTCAGGATGTTCAGTCTGTTCCTTGCCTTTTTGTTTCGGCAGATCCATTCCTACTATACCTCTATAAATTAGTTATCCCAGTTATTGAAAACTTCCTGAACGTCGTCGTTCTCGTCAAACTTCTCGAGCATCATCTCCAGTTTGGAAGCCGTCTCCTCGTCATCGACCTTCGACCAGTTGAGCGGTACCGGACCCAGTGTGGAATCAACGAAAGTATACCCCTTCGCTTCCAGTGCATCCTTTACCTCATAGTAAGCGGCCGGATCTGTCAGGATCTCGTAATAGCCGTCCTCTGCGCTGAAGTCCTCAGCTCCGCAGTCGAGAGCATCCATCATGACCTGCTCTTCATCTTCAAACTCTTCAGAGTCGATCATGATCGTTCCCTTCTCCTGGAACATGAAGGAAACACTTCCGGAAACACCCATGTTTCCGTTGTACTTATCGAAGATGTGGCGGACATCCGCAGCCGTACGGTTACGGTTATTCGTCAGTGTTCTTACCATGATGGCGATTCCGCCCGGACCGTAACCTTCGTATACGATCTCTTCGTAATCATCGCCTTCACCGGCACCCGCCGCCTTCTTGATGGCACGGTTGATATTGTCGTTCGGCATGTTCGCGGCTTTCGCCTTAGCGATTACATCCTTGAGTTTCGAGTTGTTATCCGGATCCGGTCCTCCCGCCTTAACAGCTACCATGATCTCCTTGGCAACCTTGGTGAACACAGCACCCTTTGCTGCATCGGATGCTTCTTTCTTTCTCTTGATGTTATTCCACTTGGAATGTCCGGACATAGGAAAACCTCCACTATCTATATAAAATGTTCAAAGTATTATATCACTTGAAATGCGCAATTTGCAAAGTATCCTACCGCAGCGCCGCTCGCGAGAACGATTCCGAGGTATTTTACGCTCTTTCCGTTGCCGATCAGGATCCTTCCGATCAGATAAACCGTCGCTGCAACCGCGGCCGGGATAATACCGATGCACGCGCAGAGCACGATCGCAAATACATCAGATGTTCTGACTCCGCGGTATTTCTGATCATGAAGGTACTTGCTCATTTCCTTCGGACGGTTCGCGAAAAGCACTGCCAGAATGACCGCCGCCAATCCGATCGCGGCACCTGCCAGGATCTCAATTCCCCAGCTTCCCAGCTTGCTGCAGAGCTCTCCGGAGATCGCGTCATTAGTAGCAACTCCCAGGGCACGGGCGATCAGCTGTACCGCGAAATCGATGCCCAGGGCCACAGACATGCGGTACATGGACGAACCTGTATCGTGCTGGATCATCATCTCGACGATGACGACATTGATCATAATGAAGAGCGCGCACAATTCGATAAACGGAAAAATATTCGTCATCGGATCCTCTACTGTAGGATCCAGGAACATAGACAGATGCGTCGCCGCCATAAGCATGTACATAACGGCCGTAAGGCTCTCGATCTTGATATATCTCGAGGAGATCGGTGTCTTACAGTAACGGCACTTACCGCCCAGGAAGAGCCAGCTGAAGATCGGAACCAGATCCAGTGCGCCCAGTTCATGGCCGCAGGTCATACACATCGAGTGACCTTTAACTACCGTCCTGTGTTCCGGGATACGGTAAATACACACATTTGTAAAACTTCCGATCACGGCTCCGAACATCCCTGCCAAAACGATGTTCACTATAGCCAAAACTTCATCTGAACCCATATTCTCACGCTCCTATTTCTTTCTCCATAACAATAATATAAATACCCCCTCTTTGCAATTTCTTGTTTCATATTCATTGGTTTTCTATCAAAGTTTTTTGCAAAAATACTGGCAATACAGTCAAATAATGTTGCAAAATCCTCATTTTCCATGTATATTTATTGAGAAAAAGACGATGGTTTTTGCACTGGGTCTTATCTGGGAAAGGGTTACAAGATGATAACAGTTTCGCTTAGGGTATAAGCGAAATTGTAATTTTTTGTTTATCTCAGAGACTATACAAGCACCTGCGTTTGGGTGTAAATTACTATTATCTTCAACAGCTCCGCGGGAAGCTTGCAGATCCCGTAATTAACTAAACGTACATCAATTTGGGAGGGTATGATGAAGCGATTAGGTGATATTCTTATCGACAGCGGATTCCTGTCTCAGGCAGAACTGCAGGAAGCGCTGGAAGCTCAGCGTGCTGATACAAGCAAAAAAAGACTTGGTGAGATCATTGTAGAGAAAGGTCTTTTGACGGAACTCGATATTCTAAGAGCGATCTCAAGTCAGTACGATCTCCCGATCATCGATCTCCAGCAGGTAGATATTGACCAGGAAGCGACAAAGGTCGTTACCGAGCAGTACTGCGAAGAAAACCTGATCATTCCGGTAGCTTTCGACGAAGGTAAACTCGTAGTAGCTATTTATGACCCGCTCAACATTCTCGTAACCGATGACCTCCGTTTCCGTACAGGCAACGACATCGTTACACTCCTTGCTCCGAAGCAGCAGATCCTCACCGCGATCAAGATGAACTATGGTAGAAAGGTCGCTGAGAAAGCTGCCGACGACCTCGCCGCCGAACTCGATATCGAGGATATGAAGAAACTCGGCGATGAGATCACCGATGAAGTAAACAACGCACCGGTAGTTAAGCTCGTCAACTCCATGATCGAGTTCGCTATCCGTGCCAACTCTTCCGATATTCACATCGAACCGATGGAAGATCGTGTTCGAGTCCGTATCCGTATCGACGGCGTTCTGTCCGAGATCATGAGCAACCCGGTTGCTGCTCGAGACGCCATCATCACCCGTATCAAGATCCTTTCCGGCATGAACATCGCCGAAAAGCGTATTCCTCAGGACGGTCGTGTTCAGACCCTTATCAACGGAAAACCGGTTGACATGCGTGTATCTGTCCTCCCAACTGTACACGGTGAGAAAACCGTTATCCGTATTCTGGCTAAGAACGACGCCAACCTGAACCGTAAGTATCTTGGTATCAGTGAACACAACAACGAGATGATTGACAGAATCGTCAAAGTTCCGCAGGGCGTATGTTTGATCTCCGGTCCTACCGGTTCCGGTAAAACAACCACGCTCTACACTCTTCTCTCTGAGAAGAACACACCAGAAACGAACATCGTAACCGTTGAGGACCCGGTAGAAATCCAGATTCCGGGACTCAACCAGGTACAGGTTAACGCCAAAGCCGGTATGACATTCGCCAGCGGCCTTCGTTCTATCCTCCGTCAGGACCCGGATATCATCCTCGTCGGTGAGATCCGTGACGGTGAGACAGCCGAGATCGCTATGCGAGCCGCTATCACCGGCCACTTGGTATTCAGTACCATCCACACCAATGACGCCGTTTCCTCTATCAACCGTTTGATCGATATGGGTATCGAGCCGTTCATGGTTTCCACTGCTCTTATCGGAGTTGTTGCTCAACGTCTTGTTCGCCGTATCTGCACCAACTGCCGTGAAGAGTATACACCGGGTCCGGATGAAATCGAGCTTCTCAAGCTCAAGCCCGGACAGAAGCTCTATCGTGGCGCCGGTTGTTCCGAATGTAACGAGAAAGGCTATAAAGGACGTATCGCTATTCACGAGGTCGTTATCATGACCAAGGCGATGAGAGCTCTGCTCGAGCGCCGTGCAAGTGAAGATGAGATGCGCGCCCTCGCCATTTCCGAAGGTACATTAATGCTTGCCGACTCAGCCGCACAGTTAGTTCTGGAGGGTATTACTACTGTGCAGGAAATGAGTAAAGTAACATATTCCATTGACGGTTAAGGAGGAAAGAAAGTGGAAGAATTTACATTAAGTATGGATGCCATTCTCACAGAGGCTGTTCGCCGCCAGGCGTCCGATACGCACATCACCGTCGGTCTCCCGCCGATGATCCGCGTACACGGTGAACTCATGCCCCTGAACTCCAACATTCTCACACAGAGTGATACCGAGTATCTGTGTAAGTCTATGTTGGACAAATCGAGACAGCAGTACCTCAACGAGCGTGGTGAGATCGACTTCTCATACGTAGTTAAGGATTACAGCCGTTTCCGTTGCAACGTATTTAAGCAGCGTGGAAGTTACACGCTGGCTGCTCGTACAATTACAACGGAGATCCCTTCCTGCGAGAGTCTTGGTCTTCCGGAACTTTTCAAAGACCTTGCTCTGAAACCGCGTGGATTGATCCTCGTTACCGGTCCTACGGGTTCCGGTAAGTCTACGACACTGGCTGCCATGGTTGGTCACATCAACCAGAACCGCCGTTGTCACGTACTCACACTGGAAGAGCCGATCGAGTACCTGCACCGTCACGGTGAGTCTATGATCAACCAGCGTGAAGTTCACGAAGATACACTTTCGTTTGCAAACGCACTCCGTGCCGCACTCCGTGAAGACCCGGATGTTATCATGGTTGGTGAGATGCGTGACCTCGATACTATCAGTACCGCGATCACCGCTTCCGAGACAGGTCACTTGGTTATGTCCACACTTCATACCAGTGGCGCTGCTGATACCATCAACCGTATCATCGACGTATTCCCTCCACATCAGCAGGATCAGATCCGTGTTCAGCTCGGTACCGTTCTGGTCGCTGTTATTTCTCAGACACTCCTTCCCCGTGCAGACGGTTCCGGACGTGTCGCAGCATTTGAGATCCTCATCGCGAATGACGCTGTAAGAAACCTCATTCGTGAAGGAAAGACCTATCAGATCGACAATACGATTGCCACGAACCTCAAGTCAGGCATGTGCTCGCTCGACTACTATCTTGCAGAGCTCACAAAGAAAGGTCTTATTACCCGCGAAACAGCGATCACCCGCTGTAAAGATCCTGACGAGTATCGTCGTTACCTGGCTTCTGCCGGTACAGCAAACTCTGTTTCCAGCGGTCTGTTTAGTTCTCTCGAATACTGATAAAAAAGAAAGAAGGAGGTTTGCTTCATGCCAAATTTCAAATATGAAGTAGTTGATGCAGCGGGTCGTTCCAGCAAAGGCGTAATTGAAGCCGCAACTATTGCAGATGCTTCAAAGATGCTCCGCGCTGACGGTCGTTTCATTGCTTCACTTGAGCAAGATAGTGGCTCCAGTATCCTTAACATGAACGTCGGAAGTCCGAGGTTGAAGGTTAAGGACCTGATGATTATCACACGTCAGCTTTCTTCTCTTTTGAGCGCCGGTATCACGGTTATCCGTTCTCTGGATATGCTTTATCAGCAGCTGGAAAGTAAGAAGGCAAAGGCGGTTATCGGTTCTGTTTACGAATCTATTCAGGCTGGTAAAACATTATCTGAAGCTTTCCGTGAACAATCGAAAGCCTTACCTACCATCATGGTCTCCATGATCTCCGCTGGTGAGGAATCCGGTCGTCTGGACGAAGTAATGGCTCGTCTGGCTGCACACTTTGAAAAAGAACAGAAACTGAAGAATAAAGTCGGTGCTGCTCTTGTTTACCCGATCATCCTCGCGGTTGTTACCTTCGGTATCACCGTCGGATTGATGACCCTCGTTGTTCCGAGATTCGCCGTAACTCTTAATGAGTTGGGCGGTGACCTCCCTGGACTCACGAAAGCCGTTATGGCATTCTCAGACAGTATCATTGATTATTGGTATCTGTATATTGGTGCTATTCTCGCTTTGGTTGTTGCTTTCCGTCTCTGGAAGCACTCCGAGAAAGGTTCCATGGCTTGGGCCCGTTTCCTGCTCCGTTGTCCTGTCATCGGTAAAGCTCAGAAGGCAACCGCGGCAGCTCGATTCACAAGAACAATGTCTACCCTTCTCCGAAGCGGTATCAGCGTTCTCGATTCGATGGAGATCACCAGCCATACTCTTGGAAACAAGTATCTGGAAGCTCAGCTTTATGACTCCAGAAACGAGATCCGAAAAGGTTCTTCCGTTTCCAGATCTATTCGTGGAATCAAGGAGTTCCCTCCTATGATTTACGCTATGACAGCAATCGGTGAAGAATCCGGTACTTTGGACAGCATCCTGGACAAAGCTGCTGACTTCTTCGAAGATGAGGCTGATGCAGCAACAGCTAAGATGACAGCTGCTATGGAGCCGATCATGATCGTAATCATGGCGTTTGTCGTTCTTATCATCGTAGGTGCCTGCGGTCTGCCGGTACTCACAATGACCAAGAACATTATGTGATGATAACTCGAAAGGAGATAAATTATGGCTTTTGGAACTGGAACCAGCAGAGAGATATCTATTGACGTCTCCAGCTCAAACATGAAAATGGTACTCGGCGGATACAACCGCAAGACCGGTGTAGTATCGGTCGACAAGTTCGGTCTGATCCCGCTCGAGTCCGACACCATCGCAGACGGCGTTATCGCAGACCAGTTTGGTGTGGTAATGGCGTTGAAGAATGCGCTTGCTAAGAGTAACATTCAGGACAAGCGTGCAATTTTAACGGTTGAGGGTAGTTATCTTCACACAAGAGACCTCGAGCTTCCGGCAGTTAAGGGCGATCAGCTCCGAGACATGGTCCGCTACGAGATCCTTGGTCAGGGCACCAACAATCGTGACATGATCGTTGAATACATTATTTATGATAAGGTACTCGACGAAGAGACAAAGCAGCAGAAGTACAAGGTTCGTGCAACAGCAATCCCGAAGGATGTTGCGAACGACTTCCGTGAACTTATGAAGACCAGTGCTCTGGTCCCGGTTGCTCTGGATGTTAACCCGAACGCGATCAGAAAGCTCTTTAAGACCGGTACGATCAACGGAACAACAAACATCAACTCGAACACACTGCTTCTCATCGAGCTTTCTTCGAAGACAACAAACATTACCGTTCTCGATAAGGGATTCCCGGTACTTACCCGTCGTCTCCAGTTCGGTCACTCCAACGTCCGTCAGGTCGCTGAGACCGTTAAGAAGGTTCAGGGTAACTCCGCAAACAAGTCTTCCATCCTTACCCGCCGTCTTCAGGTTGTTAAGGGCGAAGGCATCTCTACTGTGGATGTTTCCGATATCGATGTATGGCACGAGACCGTTAAGGATGAGCCTTCTCTGAATAGTGCTGTATCGGCTTACTTCAAGTCTCTTACAGATGCTATCTCCAGAACAGCTCAGTTCTCGATCTCCAAGTATCATCTTGATGCTATCAGCACATGCTTCCTTTATGGTTCCGGTGCAAGATACAGAAAGATGGATAAAGAACTGGCTCGCCAGTTAGGTACACAGGTTGAGATCCTTGGTTCTCTGAATACTGTTCAGGGTCCGAAGGACTTCCAGCTTAGTGATTATGTGAATGCGTGCGGCGCACTCATTCGTGAAAACTGAAAGGAGGCGAGATTATGAGTTTTGCAAAATCCAAGAATGAATTTTCAAAGAAAGATATGAACTTCTTCTCAGAGTTCAGTTCTGCTGCGTCTCAACAAATTTCGTCAGCATTCCCGTTTTTCCTTCTGGCAACAGTTGTGATCCTTGTATTTACCTTGATCGTATGGATCGCCTGCGGTATTCAGATCATGAATAAGCAGAACAAGATCAACGATCTTAAGGCAACGATGAATTCCGAAGATTATCAGAATCGTCTCGCAAATAAAGACAAGACACAGGCTGAGGTAGAGTCTCTGCGTAGTTACTTCTACGTTCTCTCTTCTCTTGATTCTAAGATTGCTTCCAAGACTGTTGCTTCTACAGCAACTCTCACAGCTGTCAGAGACAATCTTCCGGATGACACATTCCTGACTGCTTACAGCAATACTGAAGGTGTTGTAGAGATCCAGGGTCAGTCTCTTGATCGTACCTCTGCTCTCAACTATCTGCATCTTCTTGATAAGCTGGGTATCTTCTCCTCTATCGAAGATACAATTAAGCCTCTGAATCCTACGGAAGTCGGTTATAACAAAGAAACAATCATGTTCGGTAACATGAGTTACACTTTCCGTTTCATCTGCACTATGAAGGGTTATGTAAACCTGACATACGCTCGCTTCATTGACGGACAGACACCGACACCGCTTACTCAGCTCATTACCCAGCCGAAGACAGTTGGTTCTAATTACGAGATCAAAGATTCTGTCGCTTCTTACACATTGGATGGCGTAGAGTACAAGCTGACAAACGTTAAGGTCAACGGACAGGCTGTAACACCTGAGAGACTTGCAGAGATCATCGCAGCAAACGAGATCACCGGCAAGATTTCCAGCAACTTGAATATCGACCTGTTGTATACAGTAGACGGAGGTGAGTCCTGATGAAAAATTCTGGCGGTAGAGATACATTCTTACTGTTTATTGTTCTTCTTCTGGCTCTTGGCGCAGTTTGCTATCTGTGTGTAATTAAGAAGAATTTCGATAAGTTAAATGATGTAAAAGATGAATTAAGACAAGTTGAGCAGGAAAAGGCCCAGAAAGATGCTATCATCGCTCAGGCTGAAGCTCTCAACGAGCAGAGCAAGCAGCTGAAAGGTCAGCTTAAGACTCTCGAGAACAAGATGCTTCCGGAACTGGTTACAGGTTCTATCCAGAGAAATCTGTATAAGCAGTTTGAGGATGCAGGCATTCCGTTTATTGTAGAAATCAGCAATACACCTCTCACTTATGAGACTGTATTAATGACAGATGGTAAAGTCAGTGCGAACCGCGCTGTGACTTCCCGCTACACCGTTAAGGTATCCGGTACAGACGGATTCCTTCTGACTCATGACGAAGTAGGTGACAACAAGTACCCGAATGACATTCCGTACACTGTCTTCTATTCTCAGCTGAACTTTGGTGTTGACGCTGATCCGTATACACCGAATCCGGAAGCTCAGAAGATCGGTTATAACAGCGCCAACGATATCAAATCCAAGACATATGTTGGTTATGATGAGTTTGTTGCCGCTCTGAAGAAGATCGAGGCTGATAACCTGGATTATATTAAGATCTCTGAGATCGGTATCGAAGATACAAAGCAGGGCTTCTGCGAATTCACAGCTGTAGTTGATGTTTACGCTTACGAGCTCATCGACCGTCAATCTGAGCCTCTGGCAGATATGAAGTACATGACATGGGTCGGCGCAGACAACATCAAGGTTGGTGGTCTGGTTGGTATGCCGAGTTACTTTGTAGTAACAAATCCTGATCTCTACAAGGTATCTGAGGATTCCCCGCTGTACGGACACTACATTTCCTTCCTCTCTTATGACTTCTCTGTAAACCGTACGTTTGCAGCATGGAGCCACTGGGGTTATGAATGGAACTATATGGATCAGACATTTGAACAGGCTAAGAAGCTTCCGCCGAAGCTTGCTCAGCTCCTGATCCAGTATAGAATCGGTGCAATTACTCAGGAACAGTACAATGCAGAATATAATGCATTCGTTGCTGAGAATGGTACACCACAAAATGCTAACCAGCAGCAGGGCGGAGAAATTAATCTGCCTGATCTGAATGCCTAAGTTCATTAGAAATTGAATAAGGTTTTCCGGAGGGGATCATCGATAAGATGATCCCCTCTTCACATTTCTTCACATTTGACTACAATCAAAACGATTTATGTTTGTAAACTCGCTTTCCGGATGAATATCAACTCAAGAGATTGCTTAAAAGCCCATATATCAGCACGTTCCGCTTATCGGCTTTGTATGCTATAATGTAAAAAACTATATTGGATCCAGGTTGATTTGAGATGCTTTTGACGCTTTTTTGGCGGATTCGAAAAGAAAATTCACAAAAATGTGAAGAAATTTCAAAATTGCTATTGCATTTTCAGAATGAGCTGATATAATGTAATTACAAACTCAAAAAAACATTTTAGGAGGAACTTATTATGAAGAAGATTCAGAAGAACAGAAAAGGTTTTACACTCGTTGAAATGGTACTCGTTATCGCTATCATCGTTATCCTGGCAGCAGTAGTATTCTTCTCCGTTGCATCTTACATCAACAAGGCGAAGTCCGCTACATCTTCCATCAAAGAGCACAACGATGCTATCAACACAGTAACAGCTGAGATCGACAACATTCTCGGTTAATAATCACTGAGTTAAAACTTAATTGGGGGGGGCTTTGAGCCCCCTCTTTTTTTACATTCTATTAACATTTAAGGTCTTTGCATATCGCTGTACATGTGATATACTTAACTCGGTTATACTTGGAGGAAATTATGAGCAGAATCTATAAGTCGAAGCGTGGCTTCACACTCGTTGAGATTGTGTTAGTCCTTGCTATTATAGTTATTTTAGCTGCGGTTGTTGGCATTTCCATTCACGGGTATGTGTCCAAGGGTAACGATGCTTCTTCGAGCCTCGCGAGTAATCGCGTGTCATTCCGTTCCGATAATGCAGCAAAGAATAGCAAATTCGTGTCTGTTGGTTTTTAAGGAGGAATAGAAGATGTTTCGTTATACAAAAGCGTCTAAGCGCGGTTTTACGTTGCTTGAGACCATGTTGGCGGTTGCACTTTTACTCATCGTAACTCTCATTGCATATGAAGGCTTTATGACTACTCTGAACTACGCAGGTGATACTGCTTTAGCAGAGCGTGTAAGTAATGTAAATGCCGGTAACTGCTACAAAACGATGGGTCAGGCAACTACTACACTGACCGGTGGAAAGACATCCACGGCGCTGATGATCAAGGGTAATGGTTATACTGGCGTTATTCAGGTTCATGCATTTGACGAAAAGGGCGGCATGTCCGTTTTCTCTTCCGGTTCTGCATATACCGATGATGCTAACTTCTCTTCTACAACAAACCGTCATGGTTTTACCTATGTAGCTAGAGCATGCAAAGAGTCCGGACACGGCATTTTAGGATATTACAAAGAGGCTGATGCCAGCGGTAACGTTGTTTATGTTGCCAAGTGCACTGAGCCTGGATGTACTTATTCGCAAGTCTTTTCTTAAGGAGGTAGATCTCGATGATTCGTGTAAATAAAAACAAAAAGAATCGTAGAATCGGCTTTACTCTCCTCGAAATGGTTCTTGTTATTGCGATCATGATGATGATGTCTTTCTACATCTTCTCTACATTCAAGACAGTTAACTACAGTCACTTGAAAGTAGCAGTCGTAAACGATATGCACGATTATGCATCTCTTACACTGAAAGCCATTCAGAATCATCTCTGCAACGCGACAAGCATTAGTAAAGGATCTACGATTAAGCTTGATGATAACTCTGAATATGTATTGATCAACAACACGAATGCTCTTCCGGGATTCACCCAGTATCATTCTGGTAACGGTTCCGCAAAATGGGGATTAAAGCTGAAGATCACTACTAATCCGTCCAGCAAGACTGTACGTGTAGTTCTTGAAATGACGGACAAAGCTTATCCGTCTTCGGGCATTGCCTATACTGATGAAGTAGTCGTTTATTGCCCGGCTTGTACTGCTGACACCATTGCACCGTTGACCGATGCAGAAAGCTGCAAGTTCACTTTGACACCTATAACAACTTAATTAAGTTTATAAACAAAACACAAACTCATTAAACACAAACTCAGGAATAAGCTGTCTCAAACGAGACAGCTTATTCTTTTATTATGTAACAGATCCTGAAGCCGCGTTTCTCTGTGCTTTCCTGTGATCACTATGTAAGCAGCTGCGTGTAATCCATGTCTTCTATAGACCGTTTGAGAGCGAATGGTATGATCCTTACTTAGGAATTGCATTATCCTTCTGAATGAATCTCTGCCAGGACGCTATATCCTAATTGTCTGTCTTTCATGGCATGGCCTCTATTTTGCCATATACGCACTTTTATACTTTATATGCATCCGAATACCATTTCTGCCCGTTTCTTTGATTTTGGGCTATTCTCGCGCGAATTTAACGCATTCCACTATCTTTGTTTCTTGCTGCCTAAATAGTTTCTATACTCAGTCAATGATTCAATCTGATCCGCTATCTCTATCTCACGTCTGATGCACCGTATAGCAGCTTTGCTGACAGAGCAGGTAACCGGATTCAATTGGATCTCTCTCATTCGATTAACAGTTATACAGGCGCCAAATAAAGGACGTACGAAATCGTACGTCCTTTTCTCTTTACCTTTTCATTTTCAGGAAATAATTTGGGGGGCTCTTTCGAGCCCCCCTCGTGTGAATCCATCGATTCGAATTGCTGATTAATAGTGATACTCGTAAGTCTCAGCCTTGTAGCAAGTTACCAACGGAGTCGGCTTGTTGCTTCCCTCACCTACACCAGGACAATAGTCCATAGTAAGGTTATCGGAATTACCTGTGTCAACATTAACTGCCTCAAAACGGCCGTAGAAGTTAACCTTATCCTTAAGAGTTACTGTACTTGCATCAGTACCGGTACCAGCGAGAGAGATGTAAGCATCAACTACATTTGCTCTACCAGCAGAGAATACATTCTTACCAAGACCAACAATGATACATGCCGGTTCTTCACCAGACTTCGCATGCAGATCTCCGTATGCGTTGTTGGTAAAGTCTGCGAATGTGCAGCTCTTTCTAGTATCGCAGGAAACGATACCAGCAGCACCCTGTGCCGGCCAGTCAGAAGCGTAATTGTCTTTCATCGTGAAGCTCTTACCCTTCGCGATAACGATTGTCAGCTTGTTCTTAGTAGCGTTCGAAACTTCGATACGATAGATACTGAACATAACATCATCAGAGATGTAGATGCTGGCACTTCCCTTGGACAGGTCGATCTTACATACACCGTTCTTATAATCACCAGCCATCTGATAAGCTTTACCACCATCAAGGTTAATATCGCCCTGATGCTGAGTAATCATTTCACCGCTGGTGAATCCGCCGTAATCTGCGAGAGCCTCAGCGCATGTCGGAACTGTAGCCTCAGCAGCTGCCTTAAGCTTACCCTCGGAAATGTACTTAGCTGCCTTTGTCGTTACTCTGGTGTAAGCAGCTTTTGCATCATTATCAGCTGCATCATAGGAATCGTAAACTGTAGTGGACAGCGAAGCAATATTTGCAGAACCACCGGCCTTAACAACAACGTTATTAGCGCCATCGTTAGGATTTGTACGCTTAACAGAAGCCTGCTGACCTACGATCCAGTACTTAGTACCTACTCCAGGGCTACCAGCCATGGTGTAGTCATCTACCTGCATTTCAGAATTGTAGAAGTATGCAGCACTAGCTCTTACATTAAGTCCATGACCAGTTGCAAGTCCGCCTGCGGAATTCACGAAAGCCTTCTGCTTAGCGTTAGTGTTATCCGGATCTACACCGAGGAAATAGAAATCACCCTCGCCATATTCGATCCAGACACCGTTACCATCACCAGGAATAAGGATACCTGCATCCGGGCCATAGAAAATGATGTCGTTATGATACTTTGTACCAGAACCACCCTTTACAACACCGGTAATAACTGTCGGGTTATGGATATAAGAACCGGATCCGGAAGAAAGATATACATCACCGTGGAATACTGTAAAGGACTCAGTAGCATTAACTTCCAGCTTCGGAAGATCGTTGTAGGAACCTTCCTCACCGCAAGTAACCATGTTCTGGCAGATCTTCTTCGGTTCCGTCGGCGGATAATACTTCAGATGAACATGCAGACATTCAGCCTTTTTGTCTTCACCAGTAACATCGATCACTGTGCTAAACTCAAGATCGATATCCTTAGAACCGCTGACAGGCTTAACATACATGTAAGTTCTGTTGCCATCCTTCGTGGAAAGACCAGGAGCGATCTTCTTACCGTCGTCAGCGACTGCACCAGCCTTCTTGGAAGTCTGGGTAGAACCTGTGATCTCGAACGGTTTGGTCGGAGTCGAGGACATAGCAACAAGCTGCTCGTCCGTGATCTCCTGTGCTTCAATGGCGTCAACAACTGCCTCAGCCGCGCAGGTGAGTGTCAGTCTCTCCTGGCTGCGCTCTGTATCCACATAGTAGCGGGAACGGCTGGAGAGTGTGATCGTCATTGCAGATGAAATGAGGATAAGTGAAACGGCAAAGATCATCAACACGATGACGAGCATGCCGCCTCGCTTGCTGTTTCTCTGATGACACTTTCCTAATTGTAACAACTTCATCTCGGTTGCCTCCAATTTTTCTGTCTCAATTTTTGATTCAATTCTTCTAGGTTACATTTTTTGGTTATACTTAATTATCATTATATTTAGATAAATGCAAAAAGAAAGTGTTTGTAATGGCAACTTCACATTTCTTCACATTTTAATTCGCATTTACTGGCAATTCTTCCGTTTTTTCCTCCTTCATGTTCTTCTCCTGCCATTTTTCCCGGACATACCTCGCGGCATTTCCGTTCACGAAACGAAGCTGTCCGGATCCATAGAAATCCTGTTTCGGTGTTCTCTTGATGCGGATCCTTCCTGAGAGGGCACCATGTGTGGCACACTGCCAGAGGGAGAGGAACGAGTGACCGGAAGCAAACCAGTCGATCTCCGGCTGGAGATCAGTCTCACAGATCGGACACGTCATTTTCTCTTCAAGTGCTTTTCGGCCGGCATCCTTCTCCGTCGCAGTCACTTCACTTCTCCACTTTTTCTGAGTCGTGAGGTTCGGATTGGAAATATAAGTCCGAAGACTCGGGAAAGTCTGTTCTGTCTCTCCCCCTTTCTTCATGATCGCAAAGTAATCTATGAGCGCTTCCTTAAGGACCCGAGCTTCATACCAAGCGTCACGGTCCGCACTGTGGAAATCATCCGTCTTCGGGATCCTGTAGAAATCAACGGCATAAGCAACGCTTCTCTGCTGCGATGTGTTTTCGGCAACACGTCCGAAGAGCGGCTGGATGTCGAGGAATCTCTCATTGATTTCAGAAGAGAACCCGTGGATCTTCAGATTGGAACGGAGAATGGAGATATCCGAATCACCCCATGCACAGAGAACATAATCTTCACCGCACCACTGTATGAACTGTTCATATGCATCCTTGAACGGCATACCGCTCTTTAAGTCATCAGTGCTTTTGTTGATGACCTTGGAGACCTGCTTGTTCATGATCCGGTAGTAGACCGGACGGATCGTCACGGAAAACGGACGGGAAAGACGGTATTCATTCTCGGCAAGCATCTCCACCTTTACCGCGCCGATCTCGATGATCTCTCCCGGGAGGATCTTCGGATCGATCGGGGACGGAATATAAGGAATCGGCTGATTCCATTCCATATCAAATACGACGAATGTCATGGGAAAAGAAAGATCGTTCTGGATCATGACTCTGTCTCCTTTTCCGCATTCTCAGTCTCTGCTGCCGCATCCTGCGTCTCATCATCTTCTTTCTTTTTCTTCTTGGGAGCGAGGCTGCCGATCGTAAGACCCATCATCATGAACACACACGCGCCTGATGCAAAAGCACCCTTAACAAAACCTTCCGGTGTGTACTTGATCACGATCTCGTGTGTACCGGCTCCGATGCGGACACCCAGGAAAGACTTGTACGCAGAGACGGGCTCGGCTTTCTTGCCGTCGACGGTCACTGACCAGCCGTCATCCGCCGGGATACTCCATATGACATATCCCGAAGACTGTGCAGTCACTGTTCCCTTTGCATAACCTGCACGGAACTCGGACATCGTCCAGGCACTATCGTGGACCGCAGTCTGGAACCACTTCATCTTCTCACGGTCCTCGGTCACGGCATAAACCTGGAATTTTGTCTTTTCGGGATTGTAGACCGAAATACGGATCTGCAGTCTCCGGTCACGGGCATTCGTCATGTCGAGTTTCAGGCAGGAGCCGGAAGTATATTCAAAACTGTTCAGGAAACGAAGGTTTCCATCTACATCCATAAGGTTAACTTCGATCGTGGCTTTCTGCTGACATGTAGAATATAAATATATAGGAATATTAGGATCTGTTACAAATTCCTCGGAAGCGAGCGTGATCTCCGCGCGCTTGTCCTGGGATACTGCACGGAACCCGCCGTCATCCTGAAGCTGGATGTTCTCTGTCTCCACAACTTCCAGTTTCACATCACCAAACGGCTTGACCGAAGCCAGCTGGTAAGCAAGTTTATTCTGTGCTTCAAACGGAGAATCGGACACAAACAGATCTTCTCTGATATTCTCTGTGGTAACGAAGAAACCGTTCGAGAAAATATTGGCCAGTTCTTCTGCCTCTTCGGAAGAAAAGCGCAGCGCATCTGCTCTTCTCATCTGGAAGAATGTATCCGTGACCGTCGTACCCTCGCCGGGAAGGATGATCTCGTCATCGGAAGATCGGTTAATTCCGAGATTTCTGAGAACTCTTGAGAAGCGGACAGGTGTCAGATACGATTCCGAATAAAGAGACGGAATATCGTAGAGAAGTCCGTAGTTGTTCCAGTCGGGATCCCCGTCAATAATGCGGGTACCGATCGGAGATGCTTCCTTTTTCTCAAGAAGAAGGCTGGCCTTTTCCTCGTCCGGAGCCTGGTAAAGTACAGAGCTGTCCAGAGTATAAACCTTCTTTCTCGTCTCACCGAAACCGATCGGATCGACGATGATTCCATCCGTCACGCTTCTTGATGCGGAACGGGCATATGTCTGATGATAGTACATTTCTTTGATCGGACGATAGAAGGAAAGTCCGGCTTCCACGACCATCACCGCGGAAAGAATGATCATCCAGGCTGTCTTCTCTTTTTCAGGAGCCGTGTGGATCTGCGCTGCCGAAGCATAGTAAAGGATCATCATGGCGATTGCCATATATACGGTATAGGACGCATAAGAATACGACGAAGAGATCGTCGCCCGGATCGCCATAAAAGCAATCAGCAGCATCGCGCTGAACCACAGCTGCCGCTTATCTTCGAACCATGTACCGCGCGAAAGAAGTCTTCCCGCCATGTAGATGATCAGGAATGTGATCAGGATCGCCTGCGGATACTTGCCCGTGATCGGGAAATGCAATCCATTGACGATAAACTGGAAAAAGCTGAAACACATCGATACGTAGAAAAGAGAGAGCACACTGAATGCATAGATCTTCTCTGAAAAGCGGATCTTTCTTGATCCTGCATAAAGGATCGTCAGGATCACAGGGAAGATACCGCAGTAAACCGATGGCAGCTGCGAAGCGTCTCCCGGGAAAACAAGAGACGGCGCGAGCGCAAATCTCTCCAGAAAATCCCAGGCCTTCAGGTCGACCTTGAGATCTTTTGATGACTTAAATACTTCGTTGCCGGGCGCCGTCTTCCAGAGAGCCTGAAGCGACGGATACCAGACGAAAGCCGACAGTCCGATGCCGACAAGAAGATAGATAATGAAATCCTTGATGATCTCGGGGAGCTTACGGACTTCCGTCTCATCATGACGGACTTCGAGGTAAAGAAGCGGGAACATGATGACGACAAAGATCAGCATATACACGCCGGAACGGCAGCAGCTGATCCCCGTCAGAGCACATACCAGCGAGAAAGCCCATTTCATCTTCCCTCTGATCAGATAATGAAGCGACAGGATCAGAAGCGGAAGCAGGATAACCGTATCCAGGATCCACGGCTCCTGAGAGTAAGTAAGAACATATGCGCAAAGAGCATATGCCGTTGACACTCCGACACTGACCGGAGATACCACGTTCTCTTTTTTCCAGAACAGGAGAAAGAGACACAGCCCGGCTGTCGCGGCTTTGAGCGCGAAAACGATCTGCGTTGCCTGTGCGATATGATCAGCGGAAAACAGCAGATAGATCAGGGTGAAAGGACTTGCCGCATACGCACAGATCCATGCCCAGAAATTACTTCCGCCGCCGACATTCCAGGAATAAAAGAGCGACTCCCCGTTCAGAAGCTTCCTTCGGAATTCAGTAATTACCGGAAGATACGTTTTCTGGAGCGGTTCAGTAACCAGACAGTCGGAACTGAACGGATAGATCTTAAACTTCCAGGCAATCACCAGAAGGATCAGCACCGGCAGAAAAAAAGACAGGAGCAGGTACACCTTCGTCCTGGTTTCGCTTAATGTGATTCGATTATCCTTCCGAAGGTTCTTCATGATTCCTCCGATCCTTCCGGAGAAACGCTCGAATCTTCAGATGCTTTCTCTTCTTCTGCTTTACCTTCCGCAGTTTCTGCGGGAACTTCTTCCTTCGGTTCCGTCTCAGGTACCACTTCGGTCTTCTCCTCTGTCACTTCCTCAGCCGGTGTCTCAGGAGAAACAGTATCCTCCGGAGCCTCAGTGCTTTTGCCGTCGCCGGACTCATCCTCGATATCAGACTCCTCCTCTGCAGCGAGGTTCTTCTTTATACGGAGATACTCCAGCACCTTCCGGATGATTGTTAAGAAGATCAGTGCCAGAATGGAAACTACTGTGATCATCACGCAAAGTGAGAACTTGGACGGATGATAGGACAGAAAGATCGTGTGCGTGCCGGCTGTCAGTTCGATCGCCATAAAAGCATCGTCGATCGGAACGATCTCGGCAGCTGCGCCGTCAACTGTCGCCGTCCAGCTCTCATCGTACGGGATCGTCAGGAAAAGTGCACCGTCTTCCTTGGCGGTAATGACACCTTCCACGTGGGTCGAATCATAGGATGTGACCTTCATCTGCTCATCGCTCAGTTCATCGACCATCTCGCGGTAAGCAGGTTCGACCTGACGGACGAGCTGGACCCAGAGATTGCCATTGAGGCCTTCTTCATTAAAGTCCAGAGTGATGACCTTGGAATAGTCTTTATTATAGTAACCGAGATCGACGATCTGATTGGTTCTTGCCGTGATTTTCGTCTCTTTCATATCGAGCGGATTCATGCGCTGCTCATTGATCGTGACCTTCGGTGCCTTGTTCGCGACAACATAGAGATAGAGATGGTCTCCGTCATTGACACCGCTCGGTGTCAGTATCAAGGAAGCCTTCTTCTTATCCTCGAAGGAGAACTTGTATCCGGTTCTGGGAACACCGCCGCCCTCCTCGACACCTTCGAGCGAGTTGAAATCCGCGGTTATCGGTTCATAGACGTCATTCTCCAGACCCATGCTCTTAACAAAAGCGTTGATGGAGAGGAACGGAACAGAAGTCTGGTTCATCTTGTAGGTAAGAACATTCTTATCCACCATGTATCCGAGAGACAGAGAATCCGGATTGACAAACCAGCGGAGTTCCGTATCGTTCTCAACTTCCTGGAAACCCTGCGGTACAGGGGAATTCTTGTAGATATCGAACATGTTGCGGACACCGAGAAGTGTTCCCGTGACCTGGGTCATGCCGAAGTTTCTCATGCTGTTGATGCCGTTGTTATGGAATCCGAGGTTTCGGATAAACTTGACGAAACTCTCGCGGGCAGTCGAGGTAAAGATCGAAATTCCTTTCATGTTATAAAGGGCCGGCTGGTTACAGATATACGCCGGGTAGATCTCCGAACGCTCAAATCCGTATTCGTTCTTCGCTTCCGCCTCATTGACCAGCATCTGGACCTCATCGTAATGGGAACCGTAGAAGTCCCATCCGGTGAAGCTCTCATGATCAGCGACCAGGCTGACCGTAGAGAATGTCGAAGCAACCAGTTCCGCGGTAAGAACGCAGAACAGAAGGATCTGCTGGAACATAGCGCTCTTTTTCTTCTCCGCAATCATGCGCATGACACCGGTGTAGATGATCAGGAATACAAAAGAGATTCCGATCTGGAGATATCCTTCCTGTCCTTCACCGACCTTTTCGTAGAGGATCAGGTAAGCAATCATGCACAGCGCCGGCGCCATAAGCTCCGTCTTGGAAAAAGAACCGAGGTTGCGCAGTACCTTGTATCCCATGATAACGATCAGGAATGAGATCAGGAACGCCTGTCTGTACGGGATCTGGTTCGGGAAATGGAAACCGTGCCAGATGTAGGTCATCATTCGGCTGCTCAGGCTGATATACATAATTGCCAGACCCACGCCATATGCGATCTTCTCACGGAGACGGATCTTCCTGCAGAGGAAGAACAGCGGGATCAGAAGCAGTACGAAAATACCGGAATAAACATTGGCCATGCCGTCACGGATGTTCGGGTTCGAGCCGATGAAGAAACGGCTGATAAAGTCGAACAGGTCATTCTGCACGGAGAATTCCTTCGGGAAAGTTCCGCCGGTAGCTGAAGATTTCTGAAGCGTAAAGTATGTGGATACCGTCAGGAAAGCAGAAATACCTCCGGCAAGACCCGAGTACAGTCCGAATCTCCATACTGATGACCAGAAGTTCTTCAGCGTTACCCTTTCCGTGATCGAAATGTACAGGATCGGGGCATAGAAGACCAGGAACAGGCAGACGAAATAACCTGAGTAGAAATTCGAGATCAGGCAGACTGCCAGGGAAAGACAGTACAAAAGCGGTTTCTTGTCACGGAACATCTTGATCAGTCCGAGCACGATCAGAGGAAGGAGCATGACGGCATCATGCCACATGATGTTCCAGAAATAGGAGATCGTCCAACCGCAAAGTGCATAGAAGCAGGAGAAGGATGTAAGGAGAAGATCCTTTCTGTCCTTATCCAGTTCTTTGAGAAGATACGACATGAAAAGGCCGGTAAGTCCGCAGCGAAGGATCGCCAGAAGTGCAACACAGTCACCGATGTATTTCGCCGGGAAAAAGAGGGCCAGAAGGTTCAGCGGGCTGGCGCTGTAGTTCGCAAGGACCGCCCAGAAATTCGTTCCGCATCCGACATTCCACGAGAAGAACAGGCTTTCTCCGTGAAGGATCTTATTCCGAAGTTCGAAAAGGAACGGTGCGTACTGGTGATAGCAGTCCACCGTCAGGATCATATTCTTGCCGGATGCAAAAGGATGCACCTGTAAGATGGTGAATATCGCGGTCATGATAAAGACCGGGATGAAAAACGAATATATGTGAAACTGGCGTTCCGAGAACTTGCGCAGGAGGCGTTTATTTGATGGTCTCATGATCGTCCTTTGATCTCCCGAATTGTTTTAATAAGATATAAGAACAAAATGTTCGCAAGCATAATTGTACCACACAGGTCAACCACCCGCACGAACTGCAGGGTCAATGTTCTGTAACCTTACGGAAATAGTATTCGCACCGCTTTTATGTTAGAGTAGATAGTGAGTATTTATAGTGCTTTTCGGAGGGCAGTATGAAGAAACACAATCAGAACTCAAATGACCATCGCGAAGCGGTGGACGAGATAAAAAACGAAGTAGGATCCGTATCTCCGGAACAGGCCGCAACGGTCGATGATCCGGATATGCCGGTCATGTCTGAAACACCGTCAGGGGAAGCCGCAGAAGCTTCTGAAGAGATGACCGGTGCGGATTTTGCCGGGCTTCTTCCCGTGGACGATTCCGACGACGTGAAGTTTGACCCGAACGACCCGGACCTGATGGACGATGAGGAGATCCCCGAGGAACTCATTCCGTACGAAGCACCGCCTGCCGATATCGAACCGGTTCCCATGGAGCTGGGCGCTCACGAGATCCATACCGTCGCCAATGACGACGATCCGGATGCGCCTGCATTTACGGAAATATCTACACGTCCCTCCGATGCCAAGCCTTCTTCCACCGGTAAGAAGATGAACTGGAAGCCGAAGATGTTCCTGATCGTAATGGCGGTCGTAGCGGTCCTGATCCTGATATGGTCGGTCATCTCCCTGGGTAATCTCAACGAGCGCATGACCAGCCCGCTTACTGTAGGGAATCACGATGTCTCGAACGCCGAGTTCAGTTTTATGTATCACTACGTACTTCTGGAAAACGGTGTCGATATCTTCAAGGCAGATACCGAAAAAATGCTGCAGGAACCCGGCGAGAACGGATTCGCAACAGCCCGCGAGTATTTCCTGGATGTCACCGCCAAGGAGATCCAGGCGACATACATGCTCTATGACGATGCACTTGAACACGGCTATTCCATTACACAGGATCACAAAGACCGTGCTCAGGCTTACATCGACTGGCTGAAGACGAAAGCAGATGCGATCCATGTTGATCTGGATACTTACATCAAGGGAACATTCGGCCCGTATGTGAATAAGAGCCTGATCCTTCAGGTCCTTCCGAAAGTATACTTCGCCGAGGATTATTCCGGACATGAGAAGCTCGAGGAACTGAAGGCCACTCCCGAACAGGCCGAGCAGGCATATCAGGATGCGAGAAACTCCTATGACCTCATCTCCTACCGCGTACTTCGAATCACATTCGAGCAGCGCGAAGAAAGCTATGTTAAGACCGCGAATCTTCATGCAGAGCAGATCATCTCCAAGATGGAAGGCGACCAGTCAAAGTTCGAATCCATCGCGGCCACATTCTTCTCCGGAGAAGTCCAGCAGCGTCTTCTCGTTCCGGATTCCACTCTGCATAAGAGAGTCCGTTATTCGGAGATCGATGAGGCATCCTGGAGAGCCTGGCTGTTCGACACATCCCGCCAGTCCGGCGATACAGTGATTTTCCAGGATGAATACGGATTCCCGATCATCTTCTGTTTCGTCGAGCGCGTCCGTCAGGAAGAACCGCTCAGAAACGTCCGCTTCTTCTACATCAATCTTGAAGATGAGGAAACCGGAACCCCGGGTATTCCCGCCAGTGAAATGATCACCACTTCACAGACGATCTTCGACAGCATTACAGACGAAGCAAGTATGGTCACTCTCGAAACTACATACGCTGACCAGCTGCTGGACGGCTCTATGAGGACAGTACAGCAGACAGCGCTTTATCCCGGCAACAATCCCGAAGAGATCGATGAATGGATCTTTGACCCGGTCAGAAAGAGCGGAGATAAGATCATGATCGAAGGTCCCACACAGAACCTGATCCTCTACTATGTTGAATCTTCTCCGAATCCGGAATGGTATGACCGCGTGAACAGCTTCATCCGAATGGATAACTATCAGGCATTTGTCAGCAGTAAGATCGGCGACTACGCCTATACATTCCACGAAGACGGACTGAAGTACATCAAGGATATCCCGTCCTGACAGGAAACACTTTCAAAACAAAAAGAACGCCCGGACACATCGTGTACCGGGCGTTTTCGTATCTGTTTCTGCAGGTCTTCGCATCAGCCGCGGATAGCGACAGCGATCATTACCAGGATCGAAGAAAGCATCATGATTGCTAATATGATGGCAAGGATCCTTGCACCTGCGTTATAACGGGAACCGCCTTTTCTGCCTGCCATGTCCATTCCTCCTCGATCGAACAATTAAACAGTGATAGTGTAACACGAAGGATAGTTTTGTCAAACTGTCCTTCTCTTCTTACGGGATCACAGGTATTTCAGAAGTTCTTCGCGCACCTGATCCATACGGGCATCGGAGATTCCGAAGTCCATCACCTTATAATTCCATGCCGAGCGGCCGACGCCATATCTGGTAAAGACTTCGTTGATCATCTTATACCACTTCACCGCATCCTCCGGAGCGACACGGTCGATGACACCGTATTCACCGCAGTAGAGTGCGACATCTCTTTCCTGTGCCACCTGAAGGGCTTCCGCAAAGATCTTCTCAAAGTACTTCGCCGAAAGAGTATCGTCCTTCGGGAAACCTGCAAATCCGGTAGTTACCTGCTGGAGATATTTACCACTCGCTTCGCCCATTTTCTCATACGGCTCGTCGATACTGATGCGGAAAGATGTATCCATGGTCGGGATCCACGGCGCACCCTGATGGGTAAAGATCAGGGGCTCATAGCAGTGGAAATTGTAAATGATATTCTCATCGTAAGGCATCGCCAGATCCTTAACGGAATCAACACTGTTGTTCCAGTAGCCGCCCACGAGGATCTTGATCGTCGGAGCATACTTTCTGATACGGCGGATACACTCATAGGAGATCTTATTCCAAAGATCACAATAGGACTTATCCGTTACCTCGTTCAGCATCTCGAAAGCCACGCGGTCAGAGTATTTCCCGAATCTTTCTGCGATACGTTCCCAAAGGGTATAGAATCTATTCTGTAGCTTCTCGCTGTCGAAGAATCCGGATTCGCCGTGCGCATCGTCAAAAGAATAACCCATGGTCTTATGAAGATCCAGGATCATATTCAGTCCGTACTTACCGCACCAGTCAATCGCATCCTGGATGTGGCCGTAACCGCTCTCAGTGGGATTTCCTTCTTTATCTTCGACCAGCTCGTAGTCAAACGGAAGGCGGACATGATCCATGCCCCAGTCCTTGATGATCCTGATGTCTTCTTCTTTTATGAATGTGCTGTATGTTTCCTCGGTATCGTCACACTGGGACAGCCAGCCGCCCAGATTGATACCCTTCTGATAACCCTTCCAAGTCTTCATGACGCTTCTCCTCGCATAAACATGATAGGCTTATTATATCAGACTGGTTCACATATGAAAAAGCACTTTTCGGATATCTTCAGTCACGAGGGGGCAGCGCGGCGCCTCTCGGGGAAGACGGCGCCGCGCTTATGAATGGATTATTCGGAAATCAGTTCGTAGGCTGATACTTTCTTGATGGAACCGGACATAACATAGGTCATGGCAAATACCAGAACACCGATCAGTACGATCGTAAGAAGGATAAGTACCGGGAACACGATGAAGTCGATCTTATGCATTCCGAATCCCGAAAGGATCGCTGTCATCAGCGGATTGACCAGAACAAATCCGAGGAGAGCACCGAGAACGGAAGCAATGAGCGTGACCGGAAGCAGAGAGAGCGAAAGCTGGAGTTTCAGCTGGCGGCTGGTAAAGCCGACGGCTTTCTTGATGCCGAACTCTTTCTCTTTCTTGATGAAGAGTGTTTTGAGAAGGATCTTGACGACCAGGAGGATGATCGCGACATTCAAGCCGACCATGATCATGACGATCAGAGATACCGCCGAGATCTCTGTTCCTTTTCCACTATGGACCTCATCATACACATTGCCGGTGGTGGTGCACTCTTCGCCGAGCAGTGCTTTTATATCGGAAAGAGCTCGGTCAACGTTTTCCACGCTCGGATCTTCCATACGGAAGCGGATGATCTCATAGTTCGGATCGATTCCGAGTCTCTTCGCACCCTCTTCGCTGATGAAGATCCGCTCGCCAAGGTTCATGACGGATTGCTGGAAACCGGTGATGATGAAGCGCGCAAAGTGATTGCCGTACTGCACTTCGATCTCATCTCCGATCGTTACACCGAGGCGGTCAGCGATGACTCGACCGATGACGCACTCGTTCGCTTCTTTAAAAGAATCTCCCTCGTAGACACCGCAGTCGATGTATTCCGGTTTGTCCGTAAAGAAGGCAAACGTCTCGTTTCCTTCGATGCTGATGTTCGCGAAGTTGTAACCGTATACCTGCTTTACTCCGTTGACCTGTGTCAGCTGTTCGAGGACGCGGTGGGTCTCATCGGTATCCGTGTTAACGTTGATAAATCCGTCCGGAACATCTCCGTTGATGAGATGAACAAACTCAGTCGGGTTGACCTTGCTGTTGTAAAAGAGGATCCCCGAGAACATGATCATAAACGCAACCACACTCATGACAGAAAGGAGGATAATGTTCTGTCCCCGGCTCTGCAGCATACTCTTCAGCGCAAGAAGGATATTCAGTCCGCCTTTTGTATCCTTAAGCGGAAGATGGTTTTTCTTAAAGCTGTTAGATTTCAGGCCGAACCGGAGCGCCGTTGCCGGGTGGAGCTTCTTCAGTTTGATCGTGGAAAGGAATACCACTACGATCATGCAAACGGAAATACCTCCGAGGATAAGAGCCGTGGTTCCCGGGCAGAAACGCAGCACCCACAGGACACCCGTGATCGTCTGGAACACCTGTTTGTCGAGGATCGGCATGGTGATGTAAGAAAAGACACATCCGATCACACCGCCGATCATGCCGACGATCACAAACTCGAGCGTCATGGCCGCACGGAGCTGTCCGATCGTATGTCCGACGGCGCGAAGTGCACCGATATTCTTGATGTCTCTGTCGATATTATTGTTGATCGTGAAGACGATCATGATCAGGCAGACCACCAGAACAACTACCGAGAAAGCCGTTACCAGACCGGAAAGGATTTCCGAGACAGCCGTATAGCCTTCCTTTGCAAGGTCACGGGCATAGGAATAGAAATCCAGTCCCGCACTTGCCATGCTGTCTCTGCTTGCCTGAAGGACCTCATCCTGGGAAACGCCTTCGCCACAGTACATCCTGACCAGTTTTTTGTCCGAGATATAGTTCGTCGACAGATAAGATTTCTCTGCGGCATCCCACATCGTTGTAAAGGAATCCGCATCGACCATGACTGCCATCCAGCCATAGGAATTTCCTCCGATCAGGGCTTCAAAAATGCCTGCCACCGTGAAGTTCAAATCTCCTGTCGCCGGTGAATGCATGTGGATCTTATCGCCGACTTTGATTCCGTTTATCTTCGCATAATACGAATTGAAATAGATCTTCGGTCCTTCTGCCGAATCATCCCTGTCCAGGAAAGAATATTCTTTTGCAGAACCGTATTCACCGATCCTCGTGATCGTGGAGCCATCAAGATCAAAATCCTCCTCTTCACCTTCGATACGGAGTTTCGCGGTTCCCGGCATGATCATGTCCTGGATCGAATAATCGGAGAGCTCAGGAAGGCCGGAAAGTGCTTTTGCAATATCTTCTTCAGATCCGATGACATAAGACATAACATCGGCTTCATTGGTCTTTTCGACTTTCTCGTCATAGATCGAGCTGTACTGTCCGACAAAAAGGCCGGTATGCAGAAGGAGCGAGGTCAGGATCAGTACGAAAAGAAAAGCCGTCAGGACATTTCTGTCCTTCCTCATATTTGCACGAATCAGCTTTACCATCCCATCTCCTCCAGAAAACCTCTGATCATCTCATGTCTCTTCTTGTCGCCGCTTACGTATTTCCCGGGATTGCATTCGCCCTTGATGCCGCCGTCCTCGAGGTAGAGGATACGGTTCGCGCGGCGCGCAGACTTAATGTCATGGGTGACCATGACGACCGACTGGCCTTCGTTATTGATATCTGTGAGAACATTGAGGACTGCTTCAACACCTGCGGAGTTAAGAGCTCCTGTCGGCTCATCGGCGAAGACGACATCCGGATCGTTGATGACAGCTCTGACCATCGCCGCACGCTGGGCTTCACCGCCACTGACCTGCGCCGGGAACTTGTCGGTCATTTCTTCGCTGATGCCGACACGTTCAAAAAGCTCAGTTGCTTTTTTCTTCAGGTCTTTCTGCTTCTGACCGATCAGCATACCCGTTGAGATTGCGTTGTCCATGATGCTCATACTGTCTACCAGGTGTACCTGCTGGAAAACAAAGCCGCAGTGCTTTCTTCTGAATACCGCGAGCTGGTCATCGTTCATTCCGGTGATCTCTTTGCCCGCGTATTCGATGGACCCGAGTGACGGTTTATCCATGCCGGAGAGCGCGTACAGAAGCGTCGACTTACCGGCTCCGCTGGATCCCATGATGACGGTAAAGTCGCCTTCGTAGATCTCCAGGTCAAGGTTCTTGATGATGTGATACTGCTTTCCAGAAACCGAGAAGCTCTTGCTTAATTTGTCTGTCTTGATGATGGTTTTTCTGTCCACTGCCGTTCTCCCCTTTCGTGATTACGGCATCAGTATAGTCCAAGTGGAATCTTTAAATCTTTGCGGAAGTTTTAATCATTCTTTAACTCGGGAATCGGTTCACGGGCCGGGACGTTCTGCCCCGCCGTTTTGACACTGAAATTGCCATATTTTATAATATCGATAATATCTCCAAAGGAAGTATCTTCTTAAAGTGCGTAGAAATGACGATACAAAATCACGCAGCTTCTTGACCGGCATAAAGGACAACTGGTTTTTTGTGCTGGTATGGATTTTTCTGATTTATCTGTTCGTTACATATGTGCTTGCGCACTTTTTCGACGGCGACATTTATCACATGCTGTCCGCCGGAAAAGCGATTGCCAAACAAGGCGTTATCAAAGAAGATGTTTTCTTCCTGGACAGTGGTCACAAGATCGTTATTCAGCAGTGGCTGTATGATCTTTGTGTCTATGGAATTTACAGCAGGCTGGGGAAAGCCGGCATCCTCCTTGCGACGCTTGTACTCTCACTGATCTTCATGTTCCTGGCTGTCCGGGTAATGCGGTATTACAACATCAATTCCAGACTGGCAGTGACAGGCGTACTGGGAGTCTGCGTTTTCTCTAACGCGATATTTACTATCCGCCCGGGCCTGCTCACTCTTATTCTCCTGCTGATCCAGATCTGTCTTTGTGAAAAGCACTTGAAGACGGAAAAGAGCAGGTATCTGTATCTTCTCCCTCTGCTCGTTATCCTTGAGATCAATTTTCATGCGTCCCTGTGGATCGCACACTTTATCTTCCTGCTTCCTTATCTGGTTCCCATTCCGGCGAAGATCAGGAAATATGTGAAGCTGGAAGATAATCATATCAACCTCCGGAAGATCGTACTTCCGATCGCAGGCATGATCGCGGGACTGTTTATAAATCCTTACGGAATGGACGGCATCACCATTCTTTTCAAGCAGAAAGAGATCTCTACGCTGGGCATCCAGGAACTGGCATCTCCTGCCCTTTCGTCAAAGTTCGCGATCGTGATGGTCATCTTCCTCATGATATTCGCTTTTGCCTACGGGAAGATCACCATTCATTCGAGTACCGCCTTCTTATTCCTGGGGACCTCGGTCATGCTGGTATCCAATCTGCGGAATATTCAGATGTACTCGATCGGCCTGATCGTCATCTTATGCGATCTTCTTGCCTGCATTCCTCTGGCGAAAGTGGATACGCTGCTTCGTAAGACCAGCAAAGTCCTCGTCCTGTTATGTGTGCTTCTTGATGTTGTATATATCGCAACCTCGGCCATCAATATTCCGTTTGCCCGGCAGCTGGAAGACCATCCCTCGGACAGTATTCGCACACCGGTCAAGGCCGTAGAATATCTGGATGAAAATGCAGACAAGGATGTCCGCATCTATACGGAGTTCAGCAACGGAGCTTTTGTCTCGTGGAATGATTACAAGATCTACTTCTGTTCCAGAACGGAAGGATACTGCAAAGGCGTGAACGGCGGATATGACCTGATCGGTGAATACCTGTCTATTTTCCGTAATACAAGTACATCCTGCAATGAAACATTTGCCGAGTTCCTTTCCAAATATGATTTTGACTATCTGATCGTCGAGACGCAGAACAGACTCTTCCCTTACATGGTGACAAATGACGATTATGAGGCAGTCGTAAACGGAAACGGCTATATTCTTTTCAAGGCCGTCAAATAATCAAAGCCGGTCTTTGATCAGGGGTTATAATTGCCTCGTGCATTTCTTAAGAGGATCTTCATCAGATTGCCGTTTCCCTTAAAGAAACTGATCTTAGTCGGTGTTTTTCCCTTTTTCGGATACGCTCTCGTGACCGGGATCTCACATGCCTTCATCCCCAGACGGCTTGCTCTTACAGATAGATATGCAAGCAGTTCATATGTCTGGAACACGTCTCTTAGAGGCTTTACGCGCTCATCACTCAGGTAATTCCGGGAGTATCCTCTGAACGCATTTGTGGTATCCGTAAACTTCTTATGTGCGGTAAGAGAGATGATCGGCGCATGGATCAGCCGTACGGAGAGCCATCGGATGACCGGCGTATTGATGGCTTTGCCGCCTTTTACGAATCTCGATCCCTGAACAAAATCATACCCTTCCTCTAGTTTTTCTATAAACCGCGGAACATCTTCGATACTGTCCTTATTGTTCCCGTCGATCGTGATGATTCCTTTATATCCTCTTTCCAGTGCCCAGAAGATCCCCATTCTGAGCTGGGCTCCTTGTTTGCCCTCATCCTTTTTAGTCAGAAGTGTATTTACACCTAAGGCGCGAAGCTTTGCTTCTTCCGTGCAGCCATCAGAAGAACCGCCATCACAGATCACGATATCCGCATGATCGGGAATGTTATTCTCCTGTGCTCTGCGCAGTTCATCACGGATCCGGTCCCCCTCATTAATGATGGGGATCAGCACCACGTAATCTCTGGTTTTTCCGGAGTATTCATCGCAAATAAAACTCGGAACACCCGGTCTCCGTTCATACTCCATGCAGCACCTCAACACTCACCTTCAAAAAGGCTCCGGACATATCCCATCACAGCATCAACCTGTTCCATATCTTCCTGTCTTCCCATCTCAATGGATACCGCTTTATTGTATCCCTCGTCTCTGAGCAGGCCGGCAAGCTGCTTATGGAGAGATCTCTTCCGGACCGGTTTCAGCCCGGGCTCACTAATATGAACATGGTTGATCAGGCCGGTCTTTCCTCTGAGCATCTCTACAGATTCTTCATTCTCGATCATGGTTCCCAGATCAAGATTCAGAAGACAGCCTTTCGAATCAACAGCCTTCACCAGATCAAATGCTTCATCTGTAGTATTGATGAAATTCGTATTATAGATCGGCGGGTTGGCTTCGATCGCAAGCACGGTCTGATGCTCATATGCATACTCACCGATCTCCCTGAAAAAACGGACAGCTGTTTCCGCATTCCCATCTTCCGGTATGGCGCGGTTTACAGGGCATCCGAAAACAAGATTGCCGCATCCGATCGTCTGGGCAAAATCAACGGCTTTCTTTGTGTACGAAAGCAATATCTCTCTTTCGGTTTCTGTTCCGAAAAGTTTTTCCTTCCGCCCGTACCAGATAGACTGCATCGAAGGGATCACAAAACCATACCGTTCCTGCAAGCCCTCTTTCCAGTTTCCGGCTGCGGAAAGGTCTTCATACGGATTGTCCGGGAACACTCTGGTCGGCGCGATCTCCAGTCCTGAAAAGCAGTGCTTTTTCATGAGTTTAAACACGGCTTCATCCTTTTCTGCCGGCCAAGCTATATTGGAAATAGAAAGGATCATTTTTTTACTCCTTCCGATTCCGTATCATTTCCGGAAGACTCTTCCACGAATCGCCGGATCTCGCTTAATACGGAATCCTTATCCAGGATATACCCGTTCTTTCCTCCGAACAGCGTATCATGTATCGTCCGGTAATCATAATCTGCAGGAACCGAAGCGACTTCATTTTCAAACTTTCCGCCGGTAAGATATGTGTACAGTTCTCCTGCGGAAACCGGCTCGGTGGCAGGATGCCATAGCTTCAGATCCGCACCGAGTGCAGTATTCATATCGTCCCACAGGTTCGCCAGATTATAAAACTGGAACCGGCTACGGCTGTCCGTAAAGTTCAAAGCAGAAAAACCGAGTGAAATAAACATTTCCTTCAGTTTTTTCTTTTCCGGATCGGAAACATTCACTTTATAGAATCCATTTGCCTGCTTATCATAGTATTTCATCAGCTCAGGCTCTCTTTCGGAAAGCTCGGCAAACTTCTTCCCGGAAAGCATGAAAGGGATGACGTTGATAAAGTCATATATGAAGTTCTTCTTTATGTTCTTTCCGAAAAGGCCCGGCAGCCTGATGATCAGTGCATCCGGATACTTCTCGCGGACCATGCACTCCAGAAGATATCTGTGATAACCGTATGCAGCAAGTCCGGAAACATCGATCCCGGAATTCTCGTCAACACCGGACGGCGTTTTAAAAACATCAATTGTCGAAATCAGGACCAGTTTCTTCGGAGCGATCCGGATTATGTTTTTCTCCGCTTCTCTGATTGTCTCCAGATCTTTCTCCGGCTCATTATTGGCCAGGTACTTCTCTGCACGGAGACCGGAATACACAAGAAGATCCGGCTTCGTTCCGTACGCATCCTGAACATTTTTGGAATTATACTTCGCATCAAAGCTGCCTGATGCAGTCAGATTGCTGCCTACAAATCCTGTATATCCCACTATTGCGTTCATCCGATGATCTCTCCTCCGGTCATTTCGTCAGCTTCTCGATGCTCTCGAAATTGTATTGTTTTCTTCTGAATACCAGCTGGAGTATCAGCTGTAAATACTTGATGATAATCGTCAGGATCCCGAACAGGCCGAAGAAACATACCGACAGGAAAAGGATCGTCGTCGTCCAGCCTGCGACCGGGTTGGCCATGATATATGTGATCACCGCGTAGGCAACTACTGCCAGTGACATAAACATCATGAGGAATGTCATGACCATGGAAAAACGGTATCCGACTTTGGTGAACAGAAGCAGCGAGTCAAGTGCAAGACCGGACCGGTAACTCTTTTCCTTCTTGTCCGTCGGGACTTTCGTCTTAGCCGAAACGGAATACCGGATGGTATCTGTTTTCAGGCCGCAGTTCGCGTACAGTGCTTTTCGATAGAAAATACTCTTATTCATCGAGCTGGTCCGGTTGATCACACGCCGGCTGATCACACGGAAACTCTCCGTCGACATCTCATACGGAATATCCGCAAACCTGTCGAAGGTCTTGTAGAAGAGTCTGGATGAAAGCTTCTCTTTTCTATCCGGAGATGCGTTTACGATATCATATCCTTCGAGCGCCCGCTTATATACCTTCATGATCGTGTCCGGTTCAAAATCGATGACTGTATTATCGAATTCAAATACATAATCTCCGATCGCCATATCGACACCGGCGTTCATGGCGAGCTCGAGTCCGTGATAGTAACTCATGTTGATCACGGTGATACTGGTCGTCTTCGCATCATTACTGACTGTTTTTATGACGGAGAGGCTGTCGTCATCCGAGAAGTCATTCACGCAAATGATCTCCGAATGCTCGAAATTATCCTCCATTACTCCGATCACCGCGCGAAGGAATGTCTCCAGTCTCTGCTGCGCATTATGAACGTAGATTACTGCGGAAACAAAACTCTTTTCTTTATTATCCATCTATCAACACCTCATCAAGATCATAGACCGTATTAATCTTGCCTGACAGCACACCGACAAAAGTCGGCGAATCCGTGTACTTTCTTATTACCGTAGGACGCGAATCATCTATCTCCGAACTCATCAGTATCGGCTTCATCGAGAAGAGCGACTGCTTGTATGTAAACTCGTACTCATCAAGCATATACTTTCTCGCCAGATTACACATATATGGGAAAGCCGTCTCCGGTCTGGCCGGGCACTCATTGCAGTTTCCGAGCCGTTCTTTCGAGCAGAAGCCGCCACTTTTTTCCTGACATGCGAATTCGGGAAGCGCCTCATAGCAGGTCGTATGCGGAGTAAACGTCACGGAAGTGAGTGAATGACATCCGGTTTTGCCAAACGGCATGATGGAAAAGAACGGACCGTCCATCACTGTAAATCCGATGTTCTTCAGCCGGTCATTCACATCGCAAAGGATGATCTCGCACAATTCGTATTTGATTCCGAACTTCTCCAGCCCCGCCATCTCCAGGATCTGATTCGTGCCTGCGTAGGTCGCATTTAACACATACCCGCTCCGGTAACAGTCGTTATTCTCTGTTCTGATCAGATAGGAATCATCTGTTCTCTCTATCTTCGAGATCCGCGCATCATAAACGATCCGCACGGACTTCTCATGCTCCTTCAGTTTCTCCAGGAAATAGTCCCGGAGCTTCATCGCATCATATGTATATTCACGGGTACGGAATACTCCGTCACACATACCTTCTTTGAAATAATTCTCCGCATGAAGTTCTTCGCATGGAATACCCGCGGCTTTGCAGAAATCTTTAAACTGCTTTCCGTCCGACCAGGAATACTTGCTTGAAGTCGCATAGATCTGATCAAATTCACGGTTGATGCAGAAATCATAATCCCGGTTGAAACGCTCAAAATAGCCGGCGGTCTTCATCGCTGTGGAAATGGATCTCGGATAATGGTAGCCCTGATGAACTCTGGCCTGATTCACATATGTTGCACGTCGGAAAGGCGCGGGATCATGCTCCAGCACCAGAACATTTTGACCCCGTTCACAACAGAAAAGAGCGGAGTATAAACCGTAAAGACCCGCCCCGAGAATAATCTTATCAAAATGTTCCGAATCCATTCCGCTTCTCTCCCACGCTGTATGTGCCTTTGGTCCACAAATCCGATCCACTATTATCTGCAGGAACAGCTAAATCAAGTGTACGAAATGTCCTATTCCCTGTCAATGTTCCGGGGATCCGTCTCCGATCACAGAAGCAGGAGGCGCAGTATGACGCAGAGGCCGCCGTTCTTATTGGCAGCGGTGATCTCTCCGCTCATTTTCTCCATGAGGTAGCGGGAGATGTAAAGGCCTAAACCGGCGCCGTCTTTTCCTTCGGCATTCTTTCCGCGGCGGAATTTACCGAAGATCGTCTCGATTTCTTCTTCCGGGACACCGCCGCCCTGATCTCCGATCCCGATAACGAGGAAGCTCTTGCCGTCGACGCTCTTCTCGATGCTGCTTTCGACGGTCATTTCCGTGTTCGCATATTTATAGGAATTAGCAAAGATATTGCCGATGACCTGATTTAAGCGAAGGCGGTCGGCGCGGACGACTGCATCCACGATCTTCACTTCTTTTACTTTTTCAGATAGTCCGCATCGGAGATAAAACCGGCGATCTCCTGAGATGTTGCCTCTTCTTCGTTGACCTCAAGATGCTCGAGTTCTTCGAGCGTGGCATGGAAGAGATTCGACACCAGGCTGTCGATCTGGTCAGCCTTGGCATTGATGCTCCGAAGCGTCGTCTTCTCTTCTTCGGACTTCGCGGTCAGTTGCATAACATCCGTCATCGCCTTGATAGAGGTGACAGGAGTCTTGATGTCATGCGAAAGCTGCGCGACGAGTTCTTTTCGATCCTTCACGGCTTCAGCCTCTCTCATCTTACTGGCGCGGAGTTCATCGCGCATGATGTCGAATGCCTCGGTAAAAGCACCGAAAACATTTCCTTTATCCATCTTCATCGGAACATCGAGATTGCCGGATGCTACCTTCGAAGCAAAGCCCTTCATCTCGTTAAACGGATCGACAACACGCTTCTTCAGATAGAAGAAATACAGTGCGGTCACACCGAGCATCAGAAGGAGCACGCCTCCGACGATCCCCGCCATGATACGGTTTCTTCTCACCTGCTGTTCGTGATAAGTGTTGTGAACGATGATCTTGCCGAGGATTGTTCCATCTTCAGTGACCACGTCGCGGATCACGTCATAGTGAGTCGTTGCGGAAGAGACAGAGGTGGAAATGCCTTCGCGGGTGTACTGAAGAAGATTTCCTTCATTGTCGATGATCGCATAATCGAAAGGCTGGTCAGATTTGACCAGGGCTTTTTTTCTTCCCGATACCTCATCCCAGTTATTTCCGAGTGCAATCGTGAGACGGTTGATCTGTGTCGGATAGGAAGTAACTTCACGCGACCCGAGATTGCCGAGATATAGGCTTGCCAGGACAATCAGCAGAAGAAAGAAAACAGCATAGATCAGGAAGGAACGTTTCTTCACGGTGTATCCTCCAGAATAAAACCGGTCCCCCATACAGTCTTAATGAAGGCCGGATTGCCCGGATCTTCTTCGATCTTTTCACGCAGATGCCGGATATGGACATTGAGCGTCACGTCGCCGACAAACTCCGTTTCCCAGATCTTCTCGAAGAATTCTTCCTTCTTGATGATACGGTTCCTGTTGTTGAGCATATAGACCAGAAGCCGGAATTCCATGGCTTTCAGCGGGATCTTCTCCCCGTCTTTGATGACGATTGCTTTTGAAAGATCTATGGTTGCTTTGCCGAGTTTTACCAGATGGCCGTCCTGCTCTTTATTTGCGGTACCGCTGTTCTTTCCGTCATCTGAGGATGTGCCGGAAGCTTCTTCATAACGCTTCAGCGCTGCCTTGACCTTGGCTAGCAGAACACCGAGAGAATATGGCTTACAGATGTAGTCGTCGCCGCCGATGGAAAGCGCCAGGAGCATATCATCCTCCGCCTGCCGGGCGCTGATGAAAAAGATCGGTACGTTCATATCTTTACGGATCTCCTGACACAGTTCGAAGCCGGAATCCTCGCCGAGGTTGATATCAAGAAGCACGAGGGAGCAGGTATTCTCTTTGAAGAAATCGAGCGCCGTCTGCTTGTCAGTAACATAGGTCGCCGTCACTCCGGACATATTGAAATACTTCGCCGTATACTCGGACAGTTCGAGCTCATCATCTACGACCAGAACACTGTAATGCATCTTTCCTCATCCCCCAAGGCAAGTTTACTTCTTTAATGCCTCATCGATCTCTTCTGCGTATCTAACGGTCTCCATCGCATCCCGGCAGTACCTGTCCGCGCCGATGGCGTCCGCATATTCCTGTGTCAGCACCGCACCGCCGACGCAGACCTTCGCCCACGGAGCCTGCTCTCTCAAGAGCTTGATGGTCGCTTCCATCGCGGGAACGGTGGTGGTCATAAGTGCCGAAAGTCCAACGATCGGAGCGTGAAGCCTGATGACCTCATCAACAACTGTCTGCTCCGGCACGTCTTTTCCGAGATCACTTACGGCAAATCCGTAGTTCTCCAAAATGAGTTTAACGATATTCTTTCCGATGTCGTGGATATCGCCGTGTACGGTCGCGATAACAAACGGGCAGCGGGACGATCCGCCGTCTCCGCCATCGGATGCCATCGCTACTTTTACTTCTTCAAAAGCACTCTTCGCGGCTTCTGCAGCCATAAGGAGCTGCGGGAGATACACCTTCTTCTTTTCAAAATCCGCGCCCACGATATTGAGTGCCGGGATAACTTCCGACTGGATGATCTCGAGAGGTTTCTTCTCAGCGAGCATCGCCTTGGTAAGCGTTCCCGTCTTCTCCTTAAGACCTCTGACGATCGCTTTCTGAAGTTCGGATGCCGGACCTTCTCCGGAAGATTCCTGTGTATCCTTCGTAGCGGAAGCCGGAGCACCCGCAGCGGGAGCAGCTGTCGGAGCCGGAAGATTCTGTGCGTATGTGATATAGTCCATGCAGTTCTCGTCCATGTTGTGAAGGGCGCGGAATGCATAGTAGACATTCATCATCTCCTGCGAATACGGATTCATGATCGCCGCCGAAAGCCCGTCCTGCAGGCACAGCGCGAAGAATGTCGATGTGATGATGTTTCTGTTCGGAAGTCCGAAGGAAACATTCGAGATACCCAGGGAGGTATTTACTTTCAGTTCATGACGGATACGGTGTACCGACTGCATCGTGGCGAGCGCCGCGGTCGTGTCTGCGGAGATCGTCATCGCGAGCGGGTCGAAGATAAGATCCTTCTTATCGATACCGTAGTCCGCGGCTCTCTTAATGATCTTCTCGGCGATCGCGACACGCTCGTCAGCTGTATCCGGAATACCATTCTCATCAAGAGTCAGCGCAACGACAAATCCGCCATACTTCGCAACGAGCGGGAAGATCACACTCATGACTTCTTCCTTACCGTTGACGGAGTTGACCATCGCCTTACCGTTATACGCACGAAGACCGGCTTCCATCGCCACCGGGTCCGTGGTATCGAGCTGCAGCGGAAGATCCGTAACAGCCTGAAGTTCTCTTACTGCACGAAGCAGGAAAGCCGGCTCATCGATCTCCGGAAGACCGACGTTGACGTCGAGGAGCTGTACTCCCGCGTCCTGCTGTTTTAAGGCTTCGCCGAGGATATAGTCGATATCGTTTTCACGAAGCGCCTGCTGGAAACGCTTCTTACCTGTAGGATTGATACGCTCGCCGATCAGGATCGGGCTTCCGCCGAACTTGACGGCCTGTGTATACGAAGATACAAGGGACAGTGCTTTTTCCGTAACCGGAACCGGTGTAATGGACTTCGATTTCTCCACCACGGCACGGATATAATCCGGCGTCGTACCGCAGCATCCTCCGGCGATACGGACACCCTTTTCGAGGAGTTTTCCGACCGACTCGGCAAACTCCGGCGGGAATACATCGTAAACAGTCTTACCGTTCTCGGATCTCGGAAGACCGGCGTTCGGCTTAAGAAGCACGGGAACAGATGCGTACTCGAGGTACTCTTCCATAACCCCGACAAGCTGATCCGGACCAAGGGAGCAGTTCGCACCGATCGCATCTGCGTGCATACCCTCAAGCATCGCGACCATCGCAGCCGGAGAGGCACCGGTCATAAGTTTTCCGTCGGATCCGTACGCATTGGAAACGAATACCGGAAGATCCGTATTCTCCTTTACCGCAAGAAGTGCAGCCTTCGTATCGTAGCTGTCATTCATGGTCTCGATGAAGACGAGATCGACACCTGCCGCCACACCATAGCGGACGGTTTTACTGTACATCGCGACCGCATCTTCAAATTCATAATCACCGTAAGGCTTCAGGAGTTTACCTAAGGGGCCGATGTCAAGAGCGACGAACTTCTCCTGGGTTCCCGTACTCTGACGTGCCGCTTCACGGGCATTCTTAACGGCGGCCGTAACCAGCTGCTCGAGTTCATCGTCATCGAACTTCAAGCCGTTGGCACCGAAGGTATTACTTAAAACAACATTGGAACCTGCATCGTAGTAGGATTTCTGGATCCGGATGATCTCCTCCGGGCGGGATACATTCCATCTTTCCGGAAGCTCTCCCGGCTGAAGGCCGGCTTCCTGAAGGAGCGTGCCCATACCTCCGTCAAGGAAAAGAAAATGGTCTTTCATGTATTCGCGAATATTCATCCAAAAGCTCCGATCCCGCCGTCTTTTCCAAAGGCGGCTCAAGTATATCTACATGCGGTGATTTTACCATAAATCAGTTATCAAACAAAGAGCGGTCCCTCATATGGAACCGCCCTTCGCTGTGATATATTCGGCTTTTGGAATCGGCTTGTTTAAAAAACGGAGTAGCTTCCGTTATCCACGCTCGGCAACGACCTGCTTCGCACGGTTCTCGATCATCCGGATGACATCGTCCGCGCCTCTGGAACCGGTAAAGTATGCCGGTGATTCTTCCTGAATGATCATGAATACGGACGGATCCGTCCGATAACAGTTATGGATATTCCCGATCACGGAAAGAAGATGTTCTTTCGTTTTATCGTCGAACACCGAGATCATCAGCTTGTCCAGCGTTTTCTGATCGAGCGATGCTTTCATCAGCTGATAGTAGGTCTGCTGGTTCTGCATGATCACCTCGCACGCTTCTTTATTGACCGGGAATCCCTGCCAGCTGCCGACAGATGCAACCTGCACGTCCTTTTCAAAGAGAAATCGGATAAACTCCCAGGCTTCCTCCGGATGGGGGGAAGCCTTCGCAATCGCCATGGACATCGCCGCAGTAGCCGCCATGCCGCCCTCGCCGGAGGACGGATATCCGGCATAGGAGAGTTTTCCCCGGCACGAACTATCGATATATGCAAAGTAAGTTGTTCCCATGATCGTCGTATCCATAATGGAGATCATACCGGCATCGAGCATATCCCGGTCACTCATATTCAGACCTTTCAGTTTCTCTGCTGCCAGTTCACCATCGGTCTTCGATGAACCATATTTTTGCACGAAATCGAGTATGTCGCGATACTCTTTCGTATCGAAATGCACTTCGCCCTTGTCATAGTCGATGAAGTCACTGATATAGTTTCCCAGAAGAAGTGTCTGCAATCCGTTCCAGGAGGACGGTGAGATAAACTGCGTGTTCCCCGGGATAGATTCGGCCACAGAGTTCATCTCCTCGATCGTCCAGTGGTCACGCTCGCCGATCAAATCCTGATTACCGACATATCCCATCATGTAAAACGTGACCGGGATCTGATAGAGTTTTCCGTCCGTTTCAAAAGCACGCAGCACATTATCGAAGAGCTTGGTCCGATCGAGACCGTCCGTTCCATCCACGAATGTATTCAGATCCAGAAGAACATCGTCCTGATCGAACTGCATGTACTGGCTGAAATTCATGAGGATATCCGGGCCGTCCCCGTTGAGCATATCAAGGTGGATCTTATCGGCAATATCCGCCGTATTCTTTCGGGACATCTCCATATCCGTCAGATCTGTCTCCGAAGAATAATCTCTCACCTCGATCCTGGCTTTTTTCGACGGATCACGGTTATACTCGACCAGTTTCTCGACAAAGGAATCGTCATCCGTAGTAAAACCGGCCAGAACGATAATGTCTTTTCCCGCATGCGGATTCTTCTGTTCACGCTTCAGATGCATCAGCTTAAAATCGGCTGAATCCGAATCCGCTGTGACATTTCGGAGAAAGAAATATTCATCATCCGAGACCGCACGCACACCGGACTTGCGGATGCGTGTATACATGCAATCCGTCTCGCTCCAGGAAAGAGTTTCCTTCAGCTGCCCATCTCCGGATGTATCCAGTTCCGAAAGCCCGTTTCCCGTATTCAGATAGATCCTGTCCTGTCCCTGGATCAGATCATCCGGCTGGATCTGGTAGGAAATATTCTTCCTGTCGGTAGAAACTTTTCCGGAGGACGGATCGATTTCAGAAAGATAGTATGCTTCCCGGTATAGATCGTTTCCGGAAGAATCTCTTCCGAGTACATAGAATTTTCCGCCGGAGGAAAGGATCCTTCCTACGTATTCCGGATCCGCCTCCGAAGAGATCTGACTTCCGTCTTTATCCAGAAGAAATATCTGTCCATCAACAGCGATGAAGATGTTGCCGTTACCGGCCGGAAGAGCAGTACACTTCGTATATAGATTATCTACGGTGATACCTTTCTTATTCTTGAGATCTCCGGAATCAGAGACTTCCGCGAGGAACTGTCCGTTTTCCTCCATACCGTAGCTGTTGATGATCACCATGACTTTTCCGTCGTCATTTTCAAAAGCTCCAATCAGGCTGTTGTTGATCCCCGGGACATAGCAGCACCGGCATGTTCCATCGAAGGTCAAAACTGCAAGCCTTGTTTCGCTCGATGCTTCTACTATATCGGTGAGTTTCTGAAGTTCATCATCGGAGAGCTTGGATTGTCCCATCTGATAGTCGATCCATTTGTTCATGATCTCCGGATCAACATCGTACTCATTATGATATTCGACCAGGATCGATTCCGGAAACATCTGTATATGATCGATCGTCTGGGAAACAAGTTTCTGCCCGTCTGCAACGGGAAGTTTGATATCTGTTTCTTCCAGAGAAAAATAAGGATCTGTTTCTTTGACAGTACGGCCGGAAGATGCTTTGCTATCGGTCGAAGAACTGTCGCATGTCCCTTCCGATGAAGCACCCGTACCTGAGATGCTGTCATCTTTCTTTTTTCCACATGCCGAAACAGGCAGGGAAAGAGACAGAACCAGGCTCATCAGAAGAGCATTCTGAACTGTTTTTTTCATATACTGCTACTCCTTAACAGAAGTTTGTCAGTCCCCTTTGCCAGTTCTAATTGTAAAAAAGTTATTGATAAAACATGATAAGCGAATAGTCACTAAGTGACAGCGGATGAGATTTCCGTTATGCAGAAAAACCGATATTACTCGATACCGATGATCGCGGTAACGCTCTTGCTCGGCGACATCAGATACGAATCGGAAAGAGTGATGCCCAGTCGTCTTTCGGCGTCGAGAAGCGGCAGGAATTCCTTCTGCACTTCGATCGGAAGGTCACCATATCCCGGCGAGAAACGGCGTCTCGTCATATGTCCGAGCGACTGCGCCGCCGCATCCACTTCAGCGTTAAAAAGATCGCACAGGGACTCCACACGCTCGGCACCCAGGCCCTGAAGAAAAAGCCCCATCTGCGGGTCCGACTTCTCGAATCTTCTGATCATGCGGTCCATGCTGGATCCGACCGTCGCCGCGAAAAGCACTGCTGCCTTGCAGCCCTCGAGGTTATTTCTCAGTTTCACGGATTTCTGTTCAAAAGGCAGTACCGGGAATCCGTCCTTGCCCCAGGTGATCGGAGTTACAAGGAAACCCAGACGGAAGTTGCACTCTTCCCTGCCGAGAGCGAGTGCTTTTGCCATGGAAGCGGTAAACTTCGGATCTTCCTTTACTACCTGCTGGTCGCGGATCGGAACACAGGCGTAACGGAGCCACTCCATCTCGTTGAGCGGAGCGTCATCGTACTCTAAGAATTGAGGAATGGTCCTCGTATTCGTCCGAAGCGCTTCGATGATCCGGTCTACGTGTTCCATGTACCGCCCCTTCTTTTACTTCACGCCGTAATCCTTCCAGAGGATGTTCGACAGGTTGTGCATGATGGCTTCCGCCACATCGGGCTTATTCATGGAGTAAACGTGGACATTCGTCACGCCGTTTGCATAAAGGTCGATGATCTGGTCCGTCGCATACGCGATACCGGCCTGTTTCATGGACTCCGGATCCGTTCCGAAATAGTCCACGATCGCTTTGAAACGCTGCGGCATAAAGGAGCCGCTCAGTTTAATGGCTTTCTCTACCTGGATCGCGTTCGTGATCGGCATGATGCCCGGAACGACCGGAACCGTGATGCCGGCTTCTCTTATCTTGTAGAGGAAGTTATAGAAAAGGTTGTTGTCGAATACCATCTGGCTGACAAGGAAATCTGCGCCGGCATCGACCTTCTCCTTCAAATGCTTGATATCTTCGTGCTGGTTAGCACTCTCGGGATGAATCTCCGGATAGCAGGCGCCGCCGATACAGAAATCATAGCCGCTCTCCTTGATCTCACGGATCAGTTCGACCGCGTGACGGTAATCCCACTTGCTTCTGTCGGTATTCTCGAGTTCCGGAGTCAGGTCACCGCGAAGCGCCATAATATTCTGAAGTCCCATATTATGGATCTCTTCGATCTTATCGTGGATCATGTCCTTCGAACTGGATACGCATGTCAGGTGCGCCATGGTCGGTACGCCATGCTTCTCCTCGATCGTCTTGGCAATATCGAGTGTAAAACGGCTCGTTCCGCCACCCGCTCCATAAGTTACACTCATGAACGCAGGCTTACTCTCGGCGATCTTCTCGGTCGTCTCCTTCACGCTCTCGAAGGAAGTCTCCTTCTTCGGCGGGAACACCTCGAAAGACAGCGACATGCTCTTCTTATTCAGAATATCGATGATCTTCATGTATGAGTTTGACCCTTCCCCTCTTTATTACGAGGTACATTATACCACACGATTACAAATCCGTGATTTTTGTAGCCATCTTATCGCGGAAGCGGACATCATGTTCGACGATCAGCATGGTCGGCTGATACTCTGAAATAAGCTTTTCGAGCTGCATCCGCGAGAATACATCGACGTAGTTGAGCGGTTCGTCCCAGATATAAAGATGGGCCGGTGTCAGGAGGCTTGTCGCGATCAGGACTTTCTTTTTCTGTCCCTCGGAAAAGTCCTCGATGTTCTTCTCAAACTGCGCCTGCTCGAGCGCGAGATGACGGAGCACAGCCAGGAAAAGGCTGTAATCCACGCCGTTCTCGAAAGCGTGCATGCGGAGGTCTCCGTGAAGATGTGATGTATCCTGATTGATGTACGAGATCTTCAGGTGCGGGGCGGTAAGAAGTGTGCCATCCGACACAATATTCTCCGCCTCACCGAGACCCGCGGACTTCATGATCGCCTTGATCAGACTCGTTTTTCCGCAGCCGTTTCTGCCCTGCAGGAACACCCGCTCTCCGTTTCTTATCTCGAAGGTCAGACCTGAAAACACAGGCTTTTCGGAATCCGCATAACGGAGCGAAAGATCCCTCGTCTCCACAAGTCTGTCCTTAAAGTGCGTCATCGGCGAAAGGCGAAGATCCCTTACCTGTTCGATATCATTCAGAAGACCTTCTTTCTCCTGGATATTTCTCTCCATCCGCTGCTCAAAGACCTTCACCCGCGATTCCATCTTCTTCGTCTTCGCGCCGATATATGACCGTGTATTTTTCGATCTGTCGTGTTCCTTGATCGGGTCATAGCCGATCTTCGTATTCTCATTCTTCGTTGCCCAGCTCTGGCTCTGCTGCATCGTGTTCTTCAGTCTTCCGATCTCCTTGAGATGCTTCTCGTTCTCCGCTTTTGCAAAAGCATCCGCACGCTCTTTATTTTCCCACCAGGAACTGAAGTTTCCCGTCTGCACCTCGATCGTCGAACGGTTCAGGACCAGTACGTGATCGACACATGCGTCCAGAAGATCCCGGTCGTGCGAGACCAGAATGAAACCCTTCTTGCCCGCCAGATATGTCTTTACTGTCTCGCGCGCCTCTTTATCCAGGTGATTCGTCGGCTCGTCGATCAGAAGAAAATCGTTTTCCCCGGCGAAAAGCACTGCGAGCATGACCTTTGTCTTCTCGCCGAAACTCAGTGTGCGGATCGGCCGGTACAGCAACTCGGGATCGACCGAGAGTTCGGACAGTTCGCACATCACGCGCCAGCTCTCGACGCCAGGTTTCCACTGATCCATCAGTTCATCCGCCGTCTTATCGAGATCTTCCGGCGCAATTGTATATGGGAAATAGTCGCACGGCACATCGCAGGTGATGCTGCCGCTGTATTCGTACCTGCCGAGAAGCAGATTCAGGAATGTCGTCTTTCCTTTGCCGTTTCTGCCGATAAATCCCAGTTTCCAGGAAGTATCGATCGTAAAAGAAACATGCTCGAAGATCGGATCGAAGCTGTTCTCGTAAGAAAAAGTGAGATCGTTTACTTTGATTTGTGCCATAGTTGTCCTCTTTCTGCCTGAAAGAAAAAGTCTGTTCCCGCGCACGCAGAAACAGACTCACACGATCTACCTTACTTTAGCAAAGAAAGCGAAGGGAATAATGACGCGATGATTCCATGAAAGCGCACAGGGGGAGACCTTTCCCAGGTCTTTTCCATAACCGGTGTTTTCTCATTCGATCATCACTTTCTCATTGGTCTACCCAGACGCGGAACCCGCGCTCTTTCTTTGGATTTAAAAGAAGCATCTTTCCTGCTTCTTTTCTGATACTACCATGCCGGGAACTACTTGGCAAGGTGGTTATACTACTATGCTACAAGTGCGATCAGCCGGATGCTGATTCGCCCTTTTCTTGAAATCATTATCCCCGCTCCTTAATCCCCTTGCCTTGCCGAGAACAATTATATCGAGAAACGAGAAAAATGCGTGACTTTTGGTCACGCATTTGATTTAGATCACTTTCTCAAAAGCACCCGCCCCTCGCAGGGCATTACCGCATCGCCCATGATGATCTCCCCTACACTGTCACAGGTGATCGTTCCGGATCTCGGGTTCTTCACGGAATCAATGCTGCCGATGATCTCTGCTTCCACGTCGGAATACTCGAAGGAAAGATCGCACTCTTCCATCGTGCAGTTGATCAGTTTTAAACCCTTGCAGTAGCAGAGCGGCTGCGTGCCGATGATGCGGCAGTTGATCAGGGTGACATTCTCCGAGAACCATCCGAGGTACTCGCCCTTGATGGTGGAGTTTTTCACGGTGACATTCTTACTGTGCCAGAAGGCATCCTTCGTATCGAGATCGGAGTTCTCGATCGTAAGCCCGTCCACATACTGGAAGGAATACTTACCCTTCATGGTGACATGATCGAGTTTGACGTTACTGCTGTCGAAGAAGATATACTCCGATGTGATCGTGGTGTCTTCAAGAGAAAGCCCTGAGGACTTCCACCCGAATTCCACCGAATCGATCGTACATTCTTTTACCGATATATCTTCGCACTCGCGGACAGCCTTTACTCCGTAGATCTCGCAGTGGCTGAGAGAACCATGCTTCGCATACCAGATCGGAGCTCGGGTCTTATCGTCCATCGTGACACTGTCCGCCTGAAAACCGACCACATGCCAGAGCGGATATCGAAGGGAAAACGTACACTCACTGACTGTAATGTCACGCGCTTCCTTGAGCACTGACTCGCCGTCAGCCGGGCCCGCAAAATTGCACCGTACAACATCCGCATGCATCTCGTTATAAAGTGCACGCTCTTCGTCAAAGTTCTTACCTTCGATTCTTTTTCTATCCACAGCTTAAACTCCTGTCTATTAATACGACAGAATTATAACATCAATCGAAATCACAGACATTCATCATTCTGTCCGAAAGTTTCGTACTTTTACAAATATGGATTGTTGTTATCCTGATTCTGCGGATTGTACTGCTGCGGCGGCGGAACAGATCCTGCCTGAGGGAATCCCGGGTTCGGAAGACCGCTGCCCGCTGTCGTATTCTGCGGAGCCTGAGGCGCGTACGTCTGAGGCATCTGCGGCATGGAAGGCTGTCCCGGCATACTCTGCGGAGCGAACTGCTGAGGCTGGGTAAACTGATTGTTCTGAATACCCGGAACCGGATCCGGAGCCTTCGGGCCCTTCTTCTTTTTGCTGATCAGAACGATTACGAGAATGATGATTCCGATAAGGATCACACCACCTGCGATAATGGCGATGAGAAGGAACATCGGGATTCCGCCTCCGCCCTTGACCTTAAACTCTGCGCTGATCGGCTCCTCTATCTGATCGAGGCTCCATTCCAGTGTTGTGCCTTCAGATTCAGAATTGCTGTCTTCCGCCTCATTGGGAAGTTCGAGAACGAAATCCGATTTATTCTGCGGAGCATCCCACTCGAGTGTATATACTTTATCACTCTCATCGTATTCGAAAGAAAGCTTTTCAAAGCCCATCTCGAGATCATTTAATTCTTCCTGCAGATCCTCGAGTTTGACACCGTCTTTGGCAGCAGTAACTCTGGATTTACCGCCGAGATCCCAGCCCAGATCTTCCAGCGCTTCACGCTGATCGTCGTCTTCCATCTTTTCGAAGGAGAGTTCGATATCGGCTGTCTTATTTTTGTTTACCGTGATCTTTGTTTCAGTAGGAAATGCTGTTCCTCCCTTGAGGTTAAACTTCGCATAGCACGGGGAACTGACATCCATGAGATTCCACTCGATGGTCTTTCCGTCAGTAGAATCTCTGCCGTTCGTTTCGATGACCTTACCGGGAAGCTCAAGAATGAATCTCATGTATCCGCCATATTGTGTCAGATAATCAGCAGAAACACCCTGCCTCTTTGCATCATCGGTATTTGAAGACGCGTCCCATCTCAGAGTATATACGCCGTCCGATTCCTCCTCGACTTTAAAGCCGTCCATATCGACTTTCTTCATTTCTTTTTCGATATCTTCCAGCGCAATACCCTTGATGGATGCGGTGAAACCCGTATACTTGGTATTTCCGTCGGTCTCCTCGTACTTTTCCACATCCCATCCGGCATTCGCGAATTTCTTCTGCGTGCTGTCTGTCGTATTCGAATCACCTGCAACATCCGCGATGGCATAGACCATTCTGAAGTCTGCCGTTCCGTCGGCGTTGATCCGGGTCTTTACCTCATACCGGATACATCCTGTCAGGCAAAGCAGAATACTGCATACCAGAATGATTGCTGTCAGTATCTTCCTTGTTCTTGTCCGTTCCATAGCTCAACCTCCTGCACTATAGATATCTGATTATTTGTTTCCCACCTTAGGGTTTGTCACTGTCAACACTCTCCGATTTCGGCAGCTGTCCGACCATCGGAAGTCCCGTTACCTGCGGAACATCTCCCATTGCCTGTGCGGGCACCTGCGGCATGACAGGCGGTGCCGGCATTTGCGGTTCAACCGGTCTCTGCGGGGCGGCCGGCTGCTGCACCTGCTTAACCTGTGGAGCAGCTGTCTGCGGAGCCTGCGCCTGCAGAACTGCCTGTGCCGGCGTCTGCGGTGCAGCGGGCTGCACCTGTTGCTGCTGCAGAGGAACCTGAGCTCCCTGCGCCAGCAGTGCTGCTTTTTTCTTCTTACGGCTTCTTCTCACGAGAAGAACGATGATGACAATAATGATGATGAGAATAACGGCCAGGAGGATGATGAACACCGGAAGATTCAGATAACTGACCTCCATGGTAAGCTCTCCGCCGCCATTGGAATCCAGATTCTTCATATTCCACACGACTGTATTCTTCGCGTCACTCTTCTTCGCGCCATTGGTCGACACGATCGGATACGGTACCGAGATCGCAAATTCATTTACTTTCGTCTGGTTGAAGTAGCTGGACAGTTCTTTTTCCGGATCCTTGATCAGATCGGAGAACATAGTGATAAGGCTCTTGCCGTCCGACTCGATGGTCACTGAGACCTTTTTAAAAAGGAAACCCGAAGTTTTATACTCTATGTCGTAATTACTGAATACCTTGCCGATATCATCTTCCACATCGCTCTTGTCGATCTTATACGTCGCCATCGCGCCGTACCATGTCGTGGAACCGTCTTCCTTCTGGATCTTCTCGAAAGAATCGGTCGGATAATCCTCGTCGATGCTGTCCTGCAGCGCTTCGTAAAACTTCTCGGGAGTATTGTAGATATACTTCATGTCCGACTCGCTCATGTAGACGCTGGTATAGCACTCCACATCGCCGTTCGCCTTGACACGGATGCCGCGCTCGAGCTCCATGCAGCCCGACAAAGCCGCAAGGATAAACACCAGAACAAGAATCAGCGCTGACATCTTTTTTCTCATAGAACAACCTCCGTCCTTCTTCCCCAATAAGAAGACAGGTGATCAGATCATAAAGATCAAAAAAGTATAAGATGTTCTTATTATATCAGAAAAGAATCGCCGCATGTGAGTTTTGTATGCGCGAATTAGCGTTGTTTAATGGGGTCTACTTCCTTCTCAGGAGTTTCTTTATTCCCTGACGGACCTTCGCTTTGAGTTTTCTATAGCGCACACGTACAGGATTGGTAAAGAGAACGAATGCAGTATAGAATCGGTAGCGTTTCTCCGTAATGCTGTGCTCCTTGCCGTTTCGGACAAAACTGATCATCTTCCCGTGGATATCGCTGTCCTTGATGCCGCGCTCAGGTGTCACGCAGTTATCACCGAGGATCACATATTCGTCCGGCAGCACCTTGATGATGCGGTGCAGGACATACTTGTCCTTGCCCCTTGCGAAAAGCACTACGTCGCCTTTCTTATATCTCTGCCCGTTATTTTTCTCGATGGTGAAAAGATCCTTCCCCTGGCGGAGAAGCGGCATCATGCTCACGCCGACATTCGAGTAGGTAAGTTTCCCGTTTTCCTTTAGGTAATCGGCAATCGAAGTCGTCATCTCTTCACTCTCCTGCCTTTTCACTCATGGCGCGGAAAGCGACCTCTGCCGCTTCGATGTCCATATTGCACTTTAGCCGGTAAATCGGCACTTTCGCGGAAAGCTTTGAAATCAGGTCCACGGTCTTTTCCAGTGCTTTTATCTCCGCGGGACGGTAGGACTGCTGAAGCATCATCGGAAGTGCTTCCTTCCTACTGATCGGATGGATCTCGTTGATCTCCCCCCGCTCGAGAATGCTTAAGCCCCGAAGCGGTACGCAGATATTTTCGCCCAGACGGTGCTTGCCGCACCAGGGCGTCCCGTAGATCAGGACTTCGTCATCCGTAACACGGATCAGGGGCTTGTCGTCATTGACCATCACGGCACGATCACCGAGATACTGTCTCCAGAGTGCGGCGTGCGTAGACTTTCCCGTCCCGCTCTTCGCCGTGAAAAGGTAGGCTTTTCCGTCGGCTGCGATGGCAGATCCATGGAAAAGGAAGGTATCAAAAAGGACCGGGAATTTCTCGGCCATCTTGCGGTACACGGCCAGCGTCTCGAGCATCCCGTCGGAGCCTCCTCGAAAAGCCCTCGGGCTGATCGCCGCTTCCGCATCGGATTTCTTTCTCTCGTAGACCAGATCCTCGGGAGCGATGGTCACCTCGAAATCCGGTGTCTGCTCCTCACAGGCGTACTCACGGCAATACTCATGGACATCCTCATAGATGGATTCCACGCGTATGACCCTATCTGCGATCCTGTAAAAACCGATCATTGAATACTCCTTCCAGTGCTTTTTCCACTATACCGAAAAAGCACTGAAACTTCAATCTTAAGGAAAGGACGGAAGTTTGATCCTCCCGTCCTTTTTCCTGCTCACTTATTTTTCAGGTGTTCATACCCTTCAAGATCTCCCCAGGTGTACTCGCTGGTCCAGCGGTCCGGCGTGTGCCAGAGATATGCCGTGCCTGGCTTGTCTCTGTAGGTCAAGGCATAGAATAACATGCCGTAAGTCGTATACAGGTCGGTATACAGCTGCTGGTTCATCGCCAGATATGTGCTCGGATCTTCAAACTCATAGACCTTCATGCAGGACTTGGTCCATCTCCAGCAAAGATGCGTGCGGCCGGTGCGTCTTAAGTTTTCCGCCGTATCATCCGCCGCTGCTGCCAGCGCCTGATTCCAGAGTTCCTCGCACCTTTCGAGATCTTCCTGAGGCATCTCGTTATGCGCATCCATCTTCGCCGGATAGACGTTCGCAAACACCTGCGAAGTCGCACTGTTATATGCTGTACACCTATCTCTGTGGTAGTTCCCGTTCGGCGTCGCATTCGGACCCGGCGAATGCCTCTTCGCCTGCGTCTCCATGATCTTCATCGCCTCCAGGATATACGGGCCGCTCTTTCCGTAGAATTCCGTGACGAAGAACTGCATTTCTTTTTCCACATCCGCATCCGGATTCTCCAGCAGGACACCGATCAGATAGTTTCTGAGATCTACGAACTCGGTGTCGATGCTTCCGGGCGAATCGTTGTTCTGCAGATAGATGCCCTTGACGCCGAGATTTCGGTAATACTTGATATCGTGAGCCAGAGAACTGAGGTTCATGTAAGGACCTGCAGTGCATGTGAAGTTTACGACATAATCCCAGATCCACAGCTGTGCGCCGTAAGTATTGCAGAGGTTCGCCCATCCCTTCAGATACTCGATATCCTCTTTGTTCTGGTCGCACTCCGACTCGTCACAGTCATGCGCATAGCAGCGGCTGATCGCGGCATAGCGGACGATAACATGATCATCCATCTCCATGCCTACCGGCGGCTTTAAGTTATGGGTATAGGCCAGCATATCGATGTAAACATTCGGATACTTGCCGGTCGCCTTGACCTCGCGGGAAATCTTATTGCACAGATTAAGGTACATCGCCGCGTCGCAGAGTCCCTCTTTCTTTCCTTCTACTTCGTACTGCATACGGTATCTATAGCAGTCGTTGCACATGCAGTAGTGGGAATTATCCGCCTGTCCGAGATTAATGATCTGCATCGGAGCATTCGGATCGTACGCATCGCTTTCCAGGATCTCGAAGACATGATCCCTGATCTTCTTGTACACTTCAGAATTCGACAGGCAGACCTGATATGGTCTTCTTTCGTTGACGATGATCTTTCCATCCTTTTTCTCGATATACAGAGAGAACCATTCAGGATGGCTGTTAAATTCATCCTTCGTGACAAATTCCGCCAGGATCGTATGCGCCTGGCCGGGCTGAAGATTGCCGTACGCCGTAGGTGCTGCCTTGCTTAAGTACCACGACTGCGCACCCGGATAATTCGGGATCTTGCAGTTTACATAGAATCCGTTCATTGCGCTCGCCAGCGAGTAGAGACGGTTCGTGCCCTTCTGGATGATTCCGAAGTAAACATCTGTATCTGTAAAGGTAAAAACGCGCTCGTGGTCGATGTTGATATTGGTGGCGTATTTAAAGTGATTCTGATTCGTCCTGTATCCGTCTTCGAAGGAGAGCCAGTAGTATCCTCCGCATACCGCAAGGAATTTCATGACTCCGTCGATCGTTCCGCGATCACCGTTTCCGATGATCGAGATTCCGTTGTTAAAGGACTTGATCCTGTAGGAACCGTCCTTTGCTGAACTCGGACCCGCGCTCGAGCGGTTCGTATTACCTACCGCGATTTCAAAAGCACTTCCCTTCGCGGTCGAATCTGAAATGATCGAAGGCTGATAGCCGTCCTCCTGATTGATGTAATACTGGAGAAGCTGGGCGGCATACGTCTCCTCTTCAGTAGCGGATGCAGGTACGACGATGACCGACCTCGGCAGATCCGTCGCGTACTTACTGTTCTTATAAGTACGGATCCCTTCGTATTCGAGCTCCGAACTGCCGCTTCCGGATTCACTCAGACCCTTGTAATACTTGATTGCGGAATTACAGTAAGTCATCAGGTTTGTGGCAACCGTCTTCATCGGCTGTGTCGCCTGACTGCTGTTCAGGATCTCTCTGATGTATGTCTCA
>CAMYWO010000010.1:0-51815 GCA_947302815.1 uncultured Clostridia bacterium
GATGCTTCTGGAGACAGCCCGAAAGAGGCTGAGGAAGGAGCAGAATATGAGTTTCAATGTAACAGTAAAAACGATTCCGGAGAGATATGCGGCGACAGTACACATGGTGGTTCCGCACTATGAGGATGAAGGCATGCTCTGGGCAAAGATGGCGGAGGTCAAGACTCCCCTGATCCCGGCTGAGCCGTGCCTGGCGATCGCAGAATTCTTCGATGACGAGTACAAAGATGAGAACGTGGAGATCGAGGTTTCTATGACGGTCAAGGGTACCTATGAGGATACCGAGAATGTCAAGTTCAAGACGCTTCCGGCGGTCAAGGTCGCAAGCTGCATCGTCAAGGGCAGTTATGACCAGATGGGGGAAGCCTATGCGACAGTGGTTTCCTGGATCAAAGAGAACGGATATAAGATGAATGGCCCGATGTTTAACATCTACCACGTCGGACCGGTACAGACGCAGGATCCGAATGAGTTCGTCACCGAAGCATGCTTCCCGGTAGAGTGATTATTCCGGAAGAGCTGTGAGTCATCGCGACAAAATGAGTCGAAGAAAGGGAGGAAAGACCTCCCTTTTTCTTTATGTGAAACAGTGCTTTTCGAGAAGAGGAATTGGCAAACATGGGAAATCCTCTTTTTTCGTAAAACCCTGTACGAAAATGGCTGTGATTATCATGGTAAAACGCAGATTAAAGAGGGCGCAATCTATCGGATATGTATTACAGCATGATAAAATAGAACCACCTGACAAATCTTCGCAAACGAGGAAATGTTGTCTTTTCGGATGTCGGTCATAATGGACGTGTAAGCAGGAGGAAAGACGCTTAGGTTTCTGCACAGGAGGACGAATGCATGGAATGGATCGAAGCATTACAGAAAGCCATCACGTATATGGAAGAGCATCTTCTCGAGGAGATCAACTATGAAGACGTAGCAAGGCAGGTGCACACGTCGAGCTACGAGTTTCACAGGGCTTTCAGTTTCGTGACGGGCATGACCGCAAATGCATACATCCGTAACCGCCGTCTTTCTTTGGCGGGAAAAGAACTGGTGGAGACCGATGCGAAGATCACGGATCTGGCGATGAAGTACGGCTACGAGACACCGGAAAGCTTTACCAAAGCCTTCACAAGGTTTCACGGTATCGCACCGAAGACAGCCAGAGAAGAAGCCGGAAAACTGGTGCTTTTTAATCCGCTTACGATTACATTATCTGTGAAAGGTGGTAAGAGTATGGATTACCGTATCGTTCAAACAAAAGAAAAGAAGTTTATCGCACTGGTAAGAGAGTTCAGTAATGGGATCATCAACGACGAAGCCAACCACGAGGTGGCGGACTTCTGGGGCGAGGTCAACAGCAATCAGATGCTTTCTCCGATCTGGATGCTCAGAGAAGACGGAAAGCGCGACCTCTACGGTCTTTGCAGCCCGACAACGGAAGGTAAGGATACCTTTGAGTACGGCATCGGCATCATTATCGATGAGGACACGAAAGACTTCGATCAGGCGGATCTCGAAAAGAAAGGCTTCCGCATCTGGGACGTCGAACCCGGCACATATGTTGTCTTTGACTGCGTGGGTGAGGACGGCGACTGCATCGCGAAGACCTGGGTGAAGTTCTATAAGGAGTTCCTGCCGCAGATGGGCTACGAGGCCTCGGAGCAGACGGACTACGAGCTCTACTTCGACGGCACACGTCCGGATGTATTCTGCGAACTGTGGATCCCGATCAAGAAGAAGTAAGAGCCGTTTCTAAGAAACAGTAGAAAAAACCATCAAAAAAGGGGTTGTCTCACATATGAGGCAGCCCCTTTCGGTTCATTTCTCAAGCGATCACATCTCGCTGTTCCTTCCCGGCTTGCTCATCTTATCTTCGTACATGCGCTTGTCGCTGATCTTGAGGAACTCCTCGATTTGGCCGAAGGAGTTGGTGTCCGTAAGATACGCGCCGAAGCTGAAGTCCAGCTTGTAATCGCAGGTGTTGTTTCTGTTGAATTCCGCCTGCATTTCTTTCATGCGATCGATGAACCGGTTTAATCGCGATTCAGAATAATCCGCGGCGAAGATATAGAATTCGTCGCCGCCGGTCCGGCCGGCTATCTCGCCGGAGTCGCAGCATCGCCGGATAATCTCCGCCAGTGCCCGGATCGCACGGTCTCCTTCGTGGTGACCGAACCGGTCATTGATCTTTTTTAGCTCATCCATGTCGATAACTATGGTGCAGACGGTGATGGTATCGTGGAATTCGGAGATGATCTTTCTGGATTTATCGTCAAAGCCGCGACGGTTGTAAAGACCGGTCAAAACGTCCGTGATGCTCATTCCTTCGAGTTCGCCGATCAGCTTGTTGATGTGGTCGGTCTTCTGAAGCGTATTCAGTGTCACGCCGAGATTGTGCTGCCAGACATTATAGAACTCGTTGAAGATGTCTTTGCCGGTCATCTCGACGACGGAATATCCGAAGAGTTTTTCCGCGAAATGCACACTCATTACGTAATGTACATGGCACCTGTCAGAATCTGCTTTCGGGATGAAGAATGTGCGGTCGAATTCATGCGGACAGGTCGTGTATTCCTGATTCTTATCGACCCAGATGACCGGAACGAAGTGACCGGAAGGAGAAGAGAAACTACTGTTATACACAGGTCTTCCTTCGGGATCGGTATGGACCATCAGGAAGAAAGAAGAGTAGTCGCCGAAGTTGACGGCGTCTTCTGCAAATACTGCTTCCATTTTCCGCACACTGTCGACTTTGTTGAGCTTGACCATGGCAGATTCGGATTCGTAGATATTTACGCTGATCATTCTCTGGTCATCGTGGAACCGGGCGACCATATCGGTAATGTGCTGATGATCCATGGGCACGCAGCCGCAGGACTGTGCGTAGATCTGCTTTGGTGTGACGTCAAGGTCGAAGTCGTTAACCTCCATACCATCGGAGACGTCGATCAGGAGCTTCAGTGCTTTTCGGGCAATATCGAGACGCTCGCGGGTGACCGAGGTAAGGATCGGCAGATATTCCTGGCCCTCGATCGTTCCATCATAACCGGAGACAGCGATGTCCTGAGGGACTTTGATTCCGAGCTGGCGGAAAGAATTGATCAGGGAGAGAGCCATATAGTCGTTGGCGCAGACGATCGCTTCGGGACGTTCGGGAAGGGACAGGAAGTAGTGTGCTGCATCCATGCCTTTGCCGAACCAGAAGTCGCCTTCGAAGATTCCGACTCCGTCTTCCGGCAGGCCGCGTTCTTTCATAATGGAGTGGAATTCACTTAATCGTGAAACGGCATCCGGATGACCCGGGATACCGGAAAAGTAGCCGATCTTCGTAAAGTGATGATGATCGATAAAATGCTCGACCATCTTACGGAGTCCGCCGGAGTCGTCGAACCGGATGTTATAGAATCCTTCGATGAAACTGCTGATGGAGATCACCGGACACTTCAGGGCGCGGAGCTTCCTTTCGATCGTCTCGGACATGCCGTCGACGTTGTATCCTTCCGCATCGAAAACGATACCGTCGAACTGATCCAGATCAAAATAGTCGAGGATCTCGGACTCGTAATCTTCGGTGAATCCGTTGGTGGTACCGAGCTTTCCGTAGGTGTTAAAGATGACAAGATCTACGTCGTATTCTTCCGCGGCAACGCTGAAGACTCTGCACAGGCCGCGCTTGAATCTGCTGGTAAGACTGCTTCCGAATAATGCAAATGTTTTCCGTCCGCTCATGATGATAATACCTTTCTCCACGTTTCAATAATACATGAAGCGCGGATGGGATTAATGTGCATTCTGTAAACACTTTTTTAAGAGAGTTGTTTTTAGGAGAGCCGTTTCAGATACTGGCTGATCGTTTTCTTCACGTCGTCGAGAGGCTCGGTCATTCCGCGCTCGACCCACTTAAAGATCACATTCCAGATAGCGCCGACATTAAAGGCGATCAGATAATCCGGCTCAAGGCCATCCATAAGTTTCACAAAGGGATTGTTTTCTTGACCGTCCTGCTTGCTGATCTCGGGAAGCTTCTCGTTGAGGCGCAGGAGCAGAAGATACAACATCTTATTCTGGTTCAGGATCCGGAGAAGATCACGGTTTCTGTCGCAGAAATCGAAGATCACAGACAGCGGATCGTCGGGCTTCTCGAGAAGTGCTTGAGTATACTCGTCGATCACTTCGTCAAGAATACTGTCCAGCACGTCATCTTTGGAGGAGAAATTCCGGTAGAAGGTTTTTCTGACCAGATCGGTCTCCAGGATGATTTGTTTGACGGTGATCTCCGCGTAAGGGTGCGATTCCATCAGTCGTAGTAAAGCACCGGTGAACTCCTGTTTGGATCTTATGGCTGAGGGGTGTTTCGTCTCGTTCATAATGACACACTTTCCGAAGATTGTGTCTCTTTCGGGTTTGCTGTTTACTTCGGAATCCTTTCTCCGTACTATATTACCAAAAATGACACATGTGTGTCACATGCGGAGATGAGAATATGGGAGTGATCGTAATCAACGGAAGTCCGCGGACGGCGGGTACGACGGCTGAGCTGCTGCACGGTATAGAAACGGAGCTGAAGAAGCAGGAAATAGAGGTGGAGTATGTCGATCTAAGTCGGATCGAGATGGCCCATTGTAAGGGTTGCAGTACCTGTTACCGGACCGGTCATTGCCCGATCCGGGATGATGCGGAGGCCCTCGCAGAAAGGAGCCGTAAAGCAGACGGGCTGGTCCTCGGTTCCCCGACCTACGCCAGCAATGTTTCCGGCCTCATGAAGGATCTCATCGACCGGGGGCACTTCGTGATCGAGCAGTCGCTTCACGGGAAGCCCTGTATCACGGTGGCGACAGGAGAGAATTACGGCAATAAGGATGCGCGAAAAGTACTTGACCGCCTGGTGCTCTTTTCCGGCGGACGTGTGTGCGCGAAGATGGCGGTGAAAACTCTATTTCGCGATGCCGAAAATGAGAGAAAACGGGTCAAAAAAGCATCGGATAAGATGCGAAAAGCACTTCTGGGGAAGAAGAAATATCCCTTGCAGAACATGATCCATTTCGTCGTATTCCGGTTCGGGATCCGGCCGTTTGTTATGAAACAGGGCGAGCGGTATCAGGGCGTACGCGGCGTCTGGAAAGAAATGGGAATCGAAGTATACCGTTGATCTAAATCATCTTTTTCTTCCGCGTTACATGGTATGATAGAGATATGGAAACACAGGATATTTATGAGGTTTGGAATAAAGAAGGAAGCGGTGTTCTCTCGGTGGAACCGCTTATCCTTACTGCGTGTAAAGAAGGGAAGATCGGGTCGGTATTTTCGTATCCCGGCGGCTGCATCTATAAGACGGTGTTTACGTATTTGTGCGGAAAGCCGGATGAGAAGTTTATCTCTGAGAACCCGGATCTGATCTATAATTCGAGGCTCGTTTGTATGAGTTCCGAGTGGGCAGAATATATCCGGAAGATGCCGGTGAAATTCATTCTCCGAAGAGAACTCATGAAGCCTCTTTGTGCTGAGTCTAATAAGACGATGAAGCCACTTCCGGAAGGGTACAGCATCGGTGATTTTACCGAAGAGATATTCGAGCAGCACCCTTTCGACCACGGACGTGGGTATAAGGATTATCAGGACTTTTCCGAAAGAGCGGCAGGGGCGGTCGTGCTGTTTGACGGACAGGTCGTATCGGCATCTTCGAGTTTTCTGACGCTCGGAGATCACGTGGAACTGGATGTGTTTACGGAGCCGGAGCACAGGGGGAAGGGACTGGCCGATCACTGTGTTTTTGAGATGCTCCGAAGAAGTCACAGCAAGGGTATGACGGTGCACTGGGATGCGCAGAATCCGATGTCATCGAAGATGGCGGTCGGGCATGGATTTGTCCCGGAGACGGAATACGCTGTCTACTGGGTAGAGAAGTAAAAGTGGTGTAGATCATGATTCTGATATTCGATTATTTTGAGACACTTCTGAACACGAACAGCATGGATTTTGACCGTGGTCTTTATGTGTTTTGGGAGAAATACTATCAGGACAAGTGCTCGTTCGAGGACATAAAGAAATACGGTGAAGAGCTTTTCCAGGTGCTTCTTGAGAGGCATAAGACCGGGGAAGAATATCCTTTCGTAGAAGAGGAGCTTCCAATGTACGCGGAGAAATACGGCGGAGACATTGTGACGATGGACGCGGAGGAAGAAGCCGATTTCCTGATGCTCTTCTCTGAACTTGAATTAGATCCGACTGTCGGGAAATTCCTTGAGACATGCAGTCAGATGAATATACCGATGTATGTTCTGTCGAACAGTGGTTTTCGAGCGGTAGCACTGATGGAGATCCTTCACAGGTTCGGGATCGGGAAGCACTTCCGGAACCTGTGGTCCAGTGCGGATTTCGGAAGGAGAAAACCTGACAGAGACCTCTTCGAACTTGCGATTAAAACGGCGCTCGATGAAAATCCGGACGAGGTCAGGGAGAACATTGTCTTTAACGGAGACACCTACGAGACAGATGTGGCCGGAGCACATGACGCGGGAATCAAATCGGCGTGGCTTAACTGGAAGAACGAAAGAGATGAGAACGGATGGGCTACATACAATCTATCGTCGTCGGACGGATTGTTTGAGATAATAGATTCAGGGAAAGAATGAATACGGTGAGACCATGAAAATAGAGAAATGCACAATTGAAAATGTTTCGGTTCTGGCACACATGAATAAGTGTCTGATCGAGGATGAAAGAAGCAGTAACCCGATGAATCTTTCGCAACTTGAGGAGCGGATGAAAGGTTTTCTCGAGGGTGATTATGATGCATATTTCTTCATGGCAGAGGACGTGATCGTAGGATATGCTCTGGTCGACCGCACATCTGATCCTCTCTATCTGAGACAGTTCTATATCACCCGTGAACAGAGACGCAAACACTATGGGAAAAGTGCTTTTGAAGCATTACTTGAATATCTGGAAACGGACAGCATCGACCTGGACGTATTGCCGTGGAATGAGGCAGGAGTCGCCTTCTGGAAAAGTCTCGGCTTCTCGGAACAGTATGTAGCCATGAGATTTAAGAGAAAATAACCATGTTGTCAGGCTCGTCAGTGCGGGCCTTTTCGAGATGCTGTTTATCTACGGGTTCTTGAGAATGAGCTTCGAAAAAGCATTCGGCATTCTCCCGGCGATCCTTCTGACCAGTGCTTTTTACTCGTTTCATCACGCGGGATTCCAGCCGGAGTTCCTGCATCTGTTCCTGGTGGGACTGATGTACTGCTCCGTGTTCTATATCACCCGGAATATGCTGGTTATCTTTCCGTTCTTCTGGGGAGTCGGCGCGCTGTGGGATGTTATAATATCTTCAGAAGCAGGAGAAGGGATCAAGAACGTGGAAGCTTTCGTGTTTGCACTGATCATCTGGCTCCTGATCGCAGGATGGTTCCTTTACCGGAAAGTTAGGAGAAAAACAAATGCTGTCGAAAACATCGATCGTGATCATGGGGATTCTGACCAGAGGCGAGAAGAATGCGTATGACATTCTGAAAGTCATCGACCAAATGAATATGAAATACTGGCTTCCCATCGGTGCGACCACACTGTATGAGACATGTATCCGCCTTCAGAAGAAGGGTTACATCGAGGATACGGGAGAGGCCGAGAATAAGGCTGTTTACTGTATCACGGATAAGGGAAGAAAAGAACTGAAGAAGTCCATCTGTGAGCTCTTCGAGAGGGTCGATTATGACTCCGTATGGTTCTGTCTGGCAGTGATTTTCGCGGATGTTCTGAGCAAAAAAGAGCTCGCGGAAGAGAAGAAAAAACGGCAGGCGCTCCTGGATGAATATGAAGCGGGAACCAAGGAAAACAAGAAGAAACTTATCGCGGCAAAAGCACCATACTCCAGCATCTGTGCCATCGACCGGATGATCTACATCATCGAGATGGAGAAAGAAACGCTGAAGAATATGTAAGCGTGAGGAGATAGTATATGGCATCGAGTAAAGAGTATCTGGAGTTTATCATGGAGCAGCTGTCGGAACTGACGGATGTGAGCTACCGCGCGATGATGGGTGAATACATTATCTACTTCCACGGTAAAGTGATCGGCGGGATCTACGATGACCGTTTCCTTGTAAAACCTACTGCTTCGGCAAAAGCACTGATGCCTGACGCGGATATGGAGATCCCGTATGAGGGTGCCAAAGAGATGATCCAGGTGGATGATGTCGAGAACCGGGAGTTCCTGAAAGAACTCTTTGAAGCGATGTACGGAGAGCTTTCGGAGCCGAAGAAAAAGAAGGCGAAATGAGATCGTTCTTCATGTGGCCGAGTGGAACGGTGCGGCCGTGAAGATGTATCAGGATGCGGGGTTTACGATCCGGGAAGGCGGGAACAACTCCCGTCATTTTTTTGCCTTTTCACACAGAAATGACAAATATATCTGGATCATTGGTCATTCCTCATTAGTTGGAAAGATAAATGACCAATGAGAACCTTGATTTTGTCCGAAAAGCACTATATTGGTCATTTTGTTGCCCTTTTTTCAAAACATGTCAAACAAAATGACCAATTTAGCGAGGGATAGTGCTTTGGGAACAGCTTTATTAGTCATACAAGGATCAGCAATATGGAAAATGACTAACGGAAGACCTCCGTTAGTCATTTGGATATAGAATATATTATATGTGTCAAATATCGGACAAGAGTGTTTTACGCACATAGTTCTGAGACAGTTTATTCATTGCCAAAACTGTGCAAGTATTGCACTATGATATAGATGGAGGTGCGATATGAGCACATTGCTTTTTCCTGAAAGAGATTGGCTGACTTTGAAGGAGGCGTTTTCGATCTATGCGCCCTGTATGTATCAGCCGAAATATGAGGATTTCGTTGCGCAGATGGAGGAGTATTTTTCGGATCCGTCTGTGAAGATCTTCGTGTGCGAAACTGAAGGCGATAAGGCCGGTATTCTGGTGCTGAAAGAAGATGGTTTCGAAGCAGAGATCCTGGGTATCGCGGTGAAAATGGACCAGCGGAAAAAGGGCATCGGAAAAGATATGGTTTATCAGGTGATGGAAATAGAACACCTTAAGAGAATCACGGCGCAGACAGATGACGATGCGATCGGATTCTACCGGAACAGTGGTTTTGAAGCGGAAAAAGTTGTGATTGAGTACCCGGATGGATCCGCAGTCAGGTACAACTGTGTTTTTCAAAAATGAACTAAGAATTGGCTTGATTTAGATCCCACTGCGTGCTATGATGTATCAAACAGATATATCAAATAGATATATATGAGGAGACAGACATGGCACGTGAAAGAAAGATCGATATGGTAATTCTGGGCCTTCTCAATCATGAGGATCTAACAGGCTACGATATTAAAAAACGCATAGATGGCGCCATCAGTTTTTTCTGGAAGGGCAGTTTCGGAAATATATATCCGGCTTTGAAGGATATGGAGAATCAGGGTCTGATTACGAAGCGTGAAATTTCTTCGGGCGGGCGCGATAAGATCACTTACCATATTACAAAGAGCGGCAAGGCTACGCTTAAAAACTGGCTCAGAGAAGAACAGGTGAGTAATGAACTGAAATACGAGACACTTCTGAAACTATTTTTCAGCGGAGCGGACAGCCGGGAAGTTTCACTTCGTAACATCGAGGTATTCGAGGAGCAGATCAAGAAGGATCTAAAGCTTCTGAAGACATATAGTGAAACACTGGAAAAAGCACCGGATACAGAGGATCATGTTTATTATTCGCTTACGGTTTCCTTCGGGATTGAAACATATGAGGCGTATCTGAAATGGTGCGCCAAAGCAAAGAAAATGCTGGGAAAAAGGGTGATGGAAATAGATGAGACAGAGAGTTAGAAAAACAGTTTTGCTGATCTCTTTTCTGTTGTTCCCGGTCATAATATGGTATTTCTCTCCATACCTGATTATCCAGGGCGCCTCCGAGCATATCATGAACGGAAGCTTTATTGTGTTTATGCTTATGCTCGTTCTTTCCATGTTTTTCGGGCGGGTCTGGTGTGGATATCTCTGTCCGGCCGGAGGACTTCAGGAATGTCTTTTTGCGGGCAATCCGAATCCCGCGAAACAAGGGTGGAGAAACAGAATAAAGTATGTCATCTGGATAGTCTGGATCATCGCCATCATTGCGACATTTATCATGGGAAAGAATGATCTGACGATCAATCTTTTTTACATGACAGATCATGGAATTTCGATAACCGGAATATACAACTACATCATGTACTATGGCGTCCTGATGCTTCTTGTGTTACCTGCTCTTATTCATGGACGCAGAGCTACCTGCCACTATATCTGCTGGATGGCTCCGTTCATGGTAATCGGAAGCTCACTGGGAAGACTTTTGCATCTTCCGCAACTTCATATTGAAGCGGATAAAGATGCGTGTATTGCATGTGGAAAATGTAACAAATCCTGTCCGATGGGCTTGGATGTGAAGAAGATGGTTTCTGAAGAGAAGACTTCAAAGTGTACGGAATGTATCCAGTGCGGTGCCTGTATCGATACATGTCCCAAGAAGGTGCTGAAGTATAAAATGACCTGGAAGAGAAGCTGATGGGATTTTGTTTTGTATAATGAAAGTAGCAAAATGGCAACTGAGGATTGATGGATGAGACAGCGTCTGTTTTGTACATTAGTTTCAGGAGGTGATCTTCATGATATTTTCTGAAAAACTGCAGATACTGAGAAAGAATAAAGGATTCACACAGGAGGCGCTTGCGGAGAAACTTGGTGTCTCTCGTCAGGCCGTGGCGAAGTGGGAATCGGGGCAGATCTACCCGGATATTTCCAACCTCATTTCCATCAGTGAGCTTATGAATGTAAGCGTGGATTATCTGGTGAAAGACCAGGACTGCGCGGTCAATATCAAGGCTCAGCCGGATACGGATCTCGATGAACTGATCGCCTTCCGTCTGGAAGCAAATGTGAATACGTATGCGGCTTTTATGAATGAGGTGGATGCGACAAGACCCACATCCCACGATTTCAGATATGAAAATGGCAGGTACATGTACCACGACACCTATGTCGGCGGCGAAGAGTTTGCCGGTGAAGAAGCGGTCTGGAAAGACGGTGTTGCTGTGTATGCGATGAACTATATGGGTCGTGTTTTAGCGGATGGATTCAGCGGGAACTTTCTGAAGGAAGCACTGCGCGCGGCAGATGAAAAGATGCCTTATCGCGGACCGGAACTGTACCAGTCCGGCGAGTATACATACAGATGCAAGGTGACCGGTGATTTTACCTGGTTTCAGGGATACGAAGAGATCTATCAGGGCACTGTCAAAGTGTATGAGTGTGTGTTCCACGGCGGGCTTTTGAAGTAAGTGTTTTTATCCCGTAGAATTCTGTTCCACCAATGCATCAGCGTAAGTTGTTCTGACATATTTCTGCCACATGGCACAGATAGTTTCCCCACGCGAAAGGTGTTCCATCTCCGACAAAATCAGGAACATAATAATCACCTAAACATTTCGGATGAAATAACATCTTTGTCGAAAGCTCATATCTTAATTGATTCAAACGAAACTCCGAAAGTTCGGAGTTTTCTAATTCATCTATGATTTTATTCAGTTGTTCCGATGAGTTATTGATCCAGCCGGATACTTCTTTCAACGTACTGATTACTAATGGAATGTTCATAGCAGATCTCCTTTATTTCTGAATCAAAAGAAGGCAAATCATACTGTGATTACACCGTCAATTCGATCTGGTTTCCTTCTATCGCTATGATACAGCTTTCATAATACCCGTCGCCGGTAGTTCTCGGGCCGCTGATCACTTCAAATCCGGACGATCGCAATTCTTCCGTCAACTGATTTACAGTTTCGCGGCTTCCAAGGGAAAAAGCAATATGTGCATATCCTGTACGGTTCAATTCTTTCGTCGAATCAGAGAGGTTCGGCTTATTCATCAACTCCAGTCTCGCTCCATCTTCAAAAGAAATGAAGTATGAACGGAACCCCGTTTTTTCGTTGTGATATCCATTGTTGGATGAGCCTCGGAGAAAACGGACAAAGAAATCCCGCGCCCGTTCCAGATCATTAACATACAAAGCGATATGCTCTATTTTCATGGTAAAGATTCTCCCTATTGATTCTAGAATGATTATATAACAGGATAAATACGGCATATCTGTTTATCCTTTAAACCGCGCTGAATCGCACTTTTTTCAAGCCGCCGCTACCCTGTTAATGGATCACCAATTGACGCATACAGTATTTCAGGTCCTTCTCCCGTCTCAGTATATGTCAGATTGGCAAAGTGTAGATACATGAAGAAGAACAGGCTCACGGCAACTGCTATGTAAACAATAAACATGCCCAACAATACTCTAGTTCGGCTGGGATTCGGTGCCGTGATACTTAAGTAGAGCAGGATAATAAAAATGCCTGTGCCTGCCAACACAATATCAGCTGTAATCAAGACTTTTAGGGCATCTCCCTCGCTTAATGGGCTCTCCCCATAATTATAATAAGCGGGTTCAAAAGCTTCCGGATATCTTGCCTTTGCTTCTTCAATCGGCATGGGTTCAGGCAGCACAATGCCACTATAATGTGCAAATCTCATATCAATAAGATGAGCAGTTTTCAGATAATGCCCGAGACAGATATGTGTAGCCACAATTGCAGCCAGCAGGAGAACTGAAATACATATACAGATCTTAATGCGCTTTCGATCACTCATAATATCACCCAACTAATTGCAGTATATCTTACAAGCACAATCCTTACTCGTTTTTCTCAAACACAAGTAACTTGCCGCGTTCAAGACCGTCGAATGTGACCCCGCCCTTTTGCTGATAATACGGGCTATATACTTTCTCAAAATGGATCCCCTGTAGATCCTTTTCGATGTATTTAAAACCGTATCCGCTGATTTCGTCTATCAGCTTCTTGTATGTGTACTTGCATTTCTTTTTATCCTTGTCCCGGAAATTCGACAGATGGAAAGGAAGAACTGCAAGAATGCCGCCTTCCTTCAGCGTTCTTTTTGCTTCTTCTATCATCACAAAACGGTGAAGCCCGTTATATGTTTTCTCTTCTCCGTGAAACATATCCGCATAGATAATGAGATCAAAAAAGCCATTATCAAAATCCTGACGGTAGTCATCTCTGCCCACAACAGGAATAATGCAATCGATCTTCTCGTCCTTTGCTTTCCCGCTTATGTAATCCAAACACTGCTTGTTGATATCCACTGCATACACTTTGCATTTCTGATCGAAAGCATATGCCGCTGCAAAAGAATAGTTCCCTGCACCGCATCCGTAATCAAGGATAACCGGATCACTCACATGGAGGATCGAAGAGAAGATGCTTGCACCTTCCTCTTTTTCCCATTTATTTACGTCATCAAAAATGCTCATTTCAGATCTTTCTCCTCATACGGTTTATCCCAGGAACCGATCTCTATCAGATTGCTCTCGGGATCGAAAGTGTCCTCTTTTTTGCTGACATATCCTTTGTCAGAAAAATACTCTCCAACACTTTGGATATAAAAGTGAGTCCAACAACTTATGTTTTCTGGTTGTTCCTTCTATAAGTAACATGTAAATACGTTATTCATAGATTCGACCAACATACAACAAAGTTGCAATAAAACTCCAATCTTTATTATTCATCTTCTGTGGAGAAACCATCACTCGGTGGGAATAAATACCAATCAATATCAAGATGAGTTTGGGTCTCGCAACAGAACTGTATTATTGCCATAGATGGTCCCAAGATTGGTTTGTCAGATCCATATACTATTTTAGGGACCACCTCAAGAGCCAGATAAGCATTGTATTTTGTTCTGATCAGATTTAGCTCTTCATATTTGGATAATAACGGCTGGATGGTCTTTTCCATCTGAACACTGAGGTCGATATCATATTCTCTACAAAAGCAGCCAGTCCAACTTGTATTATTATACGTGCCCCCGTATGGAGTTGTCTCTCCTTTGCGCCATGTGCGTTCTGGTTCTATCCCGAGTATTTTTGTTATCTCTGCGGGGTCAAAATCTCCGCGAATACTAAAGTATGTGTAACATGTAGTTTGGTCCATACGAAAACTCCTGAAAAGCTATCAGCTTCTAACCCTTAATAATCGTAGCTTTTCCTGTCGCGATTACTGCAATTAATTCAAGCACCGCGTTTACATGTTTTTACGATATTTCTCGTAGTCGAAATTGTCTGCCAGGAACTTTCTCCAGTGATTAAGCTGTTCTTCCGATAAATCTTCGAACTTAACCGTAAACCACTCTTTCCAACTTTTCTCATTTGCTTCGGAAGTCAGGTAAACCGAGAGCCACGCTTTCAGTTTTGATGGTGAAAAGTCCGAGAAATCATCAGCAGTAAAACACTTCGTTTCTTTCTTTTTTACGGGCTCCCGGATATAGATCAGATCTCCATCGACAAATCCATAAGCAATCGAATTGAATTCCTTATAGATCTCTTTGTTCTTCTTTACGTATTTCTCCAGTTCCTTGCCGACTTTCTTCTGCACCTTTTCCCAAGTCGGACCGGAAGAAGAGATTACAAACGGATCCTCGCGTCCAATCAAAAAGGCATCATCGTCAAAACTGGCTTCGATCGAATAAGAATCCTTGTCTTCATAGATGTTGAAAAGCACAGAAGAATACGCACTGACATCTGTTGTTCCGATTGCCTCAAATAGCGACTCAAGCATAGTGTTAACCCCGCCAAACCCCAAATAAAACTGCCTACTGGTTACTACACGTTCATTATACCATCCTGACAGTCGCTTTATTCGATAGAAAAGATCTCTGTTTTCAAATCACAATAGTATCTTCCGCTTTCCGCAGTAAAACGCAAAACACAGTAGTCCGGGTCAGTAACGCCGCCCTTATAGAAGAGCGTGTCGCCTTTCTGCCAGATCATATCCTTCGTCTTCTGGTCTGTCAGAACTTCCATTTTTCCTTTCAACATAACGCCTGTGTACTTGATTAAGCCCTTATGGTAGAAGTAAATGCAGGCATTGGGATTATTCCTATACTGTTTTACCCGCATGGAAGACGTGTTAGTCGAAAAAAAGAACTGATGCAATCCATCTATTTTTCTTGGTTTAAGCATGGCTTTCACGTTAGGGAATCCTGCTTCGTCAACCGAGCAAATAAATGCAACCTTTTGCTTTCTGATGAAATTTTCTATTCTGCTGTTATCCATTTACTCTCTTTTCTTTGTCATCATCGTAAAACTGTTATTAATCGCAAAGTCCGCTAACATGCCCTAATGAGCATTGCTGTAAACAACAAAGGAGAAAAGTGATATCTCGTATCCTTCAATATACTCATGTGCCGGCGTTTGTTCGTCAATCGGACTCTTTAAACGATGCACCTTACGAATATTGTACCAAGGAAAGAATGGACTATAATCTCTCGATCCGCCATCTTTGACAACTCCATGATCATAGGGGATCAGGAAAAACAGAACAACAACAGTCCATAATATGATCCTTGCTATAGAAATCTTCTTTTTCTGTCTGTCTTCGGATGATGACATAATGATCTCCAGTACACCAAATCAACTAAAAACTAACATTCCATGGGGTTGCCCCGTTACATGCTCATAATACCATTTCTTTATCGTTTTATACTATCATATGCATCCGGACCAACCGCGATCAAAAAGAAGGCTCCCACTATGATCAGCCCCCAGTCGTTTGAGCCGGTAACCAGAACTTTATACAATCCGGCTGCAATCAAAACAATACTGAGTATGGTTGCAACGATCTTTATTATTTTTCTAATCGTTTTCTTGTTCGTAGATTCAGGTTCAATAACACTACTCATACAAAAGCAGTTTTCAGCCGCCGTTGACGTTTCTGATGTAGTCTTCTGCGGAGATCATGGGGCGCTCGAGTTCGGCGATGGTCTCGGGGGCGAGGGTCATGGAAGAGCAGTACTCTTCGCCGGCTTTTTCGAAACGAGCCAGAAGAGGGTCGGCGACGACAGCTGCTGCGGGGATATTCAGCATCGGGGTCTCGGGAACGCAGACCATGTTCAGGTTGCCGAAGCAGTTCTTGCACATGAGCTTCATGGCGTCGAAGTTTCCTTCCCAGTTCGGGAACCCGCAGCCGCAGATCACGAGGGTGTGGATCTTCGAGAAATCGACCAGAGCCTTGTGGCGGACAGTGCCGTTATCCATCATTTCCATATCCATCTTTACAAGCGGGATGGTGCGGTCGAGCAGTGCTTTTAGATGGGAAGGCATGCCATAGCAGTACAGCGGGAAGCTCCAGATGATCAGATCGGCGTCGCAGTACATGTCGAGAATCGGATTCAAATCGTCCTCGAAAACGCAGTGGCCTTTCTTCTGCTGCCAGCATCCGAAGCAGCCTCTGCACGGCGCGATGTTCTTTTCGATCACGTTGACGATATTTACCTCATGCTCGCCGTTTCTGTTTAATCCTTTGAGAAAAGCATCTGTGAGTCTGAATGTGTCGCTCTGCTTTTTGGGACTTCCGTTTAATACCAATACCTTCATTTTTCGTTCCTCCGTGTTCTTGTTTGCCAGTGATTTTATTATCTCAAAGAAGGGGAGAATGGGGAAGTGCGATGCGTCATGAATTTGAATGACAGATGTCATTGAAACCGGGAATGCCGTGTTTTCAGTGGTTGCAACCTCTGGTTGCGAAAGTTCAAGCCTAAGGTGGTAGAGTCGCAACCGTGCCGGCTGGTACATTGGGACCATCAAAAAACCTTGGAGGTGCCAATATGAACTACGAAGGAAAAATGAATTACAACAACCACAAGACCATGGCGGATCTGATCGACGAGAAGATCCTGACTGAGAAGAACGGAAAGAGAATGAAGAGACTCTGTAAGTATTCCTTAATTGGATTTCTTGCTCTCCTGGCGGTCGACTTTATTTCCTTTATCGTTGTGCTGCTTACGATCGGTTTACCCATGTAAGAGAAGATGCGGAGGTGCGAGAATATGAGTGTTAAGAAAACAATTGGCGGAGTTTTCGCCGCTTTTCTCCTTATGATCCTTTCCGTGGAGGTGTCCGGGCTCCTTGCCAGCGGACTGGTCGTAATCGGCGTTCCCGTGGGCATTTGTAACATTGTTATGGGCATCCTTTACCTTGCGATCACCTGGTTTCTGGTCAGAATTCTGGTCAAAAAGCTCTTTAAGAGCAGTCCGGAAGAGATGGGGATGCCGAAGATCTCGATCAAGGCACGTTATCTGGTCCTGGCCGTGATCCTGCCTCTGGCGGTCACCGCTGCATATCTTCTTTTCGCAAAAGGAGAGTTTATCTCTTCTGACATGACGGGCGCCGGGATCTTCTCGACGGTCACCGCAGGTCTTTTCTTCACCGGGATTGCCGCTCCTTTTGTGGAAGAGATCATTTTCCGCGGCGTGATGCTGCATCTTCTGAAAAAGAAATGGAACACGGCGGTTGCGGTGATCTTCCCTTCAGTGCTTTTCGGGCTGATCCATATTACGGAGATCGAATCGCCTACGCTCAGCTCCATGCTCCTGGTCGCCTTAGCCGGAACGCTTTCGGGCATCATGTTCTCCCTGATCGCCGTGAAATCAGGCTCGGTCTGGAATAGTGGCATCGTCCATGCCATCTGGAATATAATAGTAGTTGGTGGCGGTCTTACGATCAGCAGCGCTCCCGCCGAAGGATCGATCGTGACATATGTGCTTCGCTCGGATTCCATGCTTCTCACCGGAGGACAGTTCGGGATCGAATCATCACTGGTTGCGCTGATCGGATATCTGACCGTGGTTTCCATGATCCTTCTTTCCATGAAGCGCGATCATACGGCAAAAGAGGTAACAGCATGAGTATTGCAGAAAGAATTCTGACCCTTCGAAAATCCAAAGGCATGTCCCAGGAGCAGCTCGCCGAGGCGGTGGGTGTTTCCCGTCAGGCGGTCTCCAAGTGGGAGAGTGAACAGGCGTCCCCGGATCCGGAGAAGATCATTACTTTGAGTGAGGTTTTCGGAGTGACCACGGACTATCTTCTTAAAGGGGTTGAGCCCGAAAAAGAAGAGGCGAAGACAGAAGAGAAGGCAGAAGAGAAGAAGACGGAAGATACGCATATGACGGTCGGCGATGTGCTCGACCAGAAGATTCTGACTGAGAAGAATAAGGAAAAATCGAAAAAACTCCTCAAATACGTGCTGATCGCGCTGGGCATTTTTATCGCGATCGACATCATCTCCTTCATCATCTATGTCATCGTCAATGGAGGACTTCCGGGATGAATCTTGTCTAGCCTATCGGGACAATGACAGAGCCGGGGAGAGAATCTATACTTCTCAATAAAGGTGCTTTTTCAAAAGCACTATTCTAGGAAAGCAGGGAAGAAACATGGCTGAGAGCTTTATATGTCTGATGGCGGATCTGGATGAAGGCGTCCAGAAGAATATGTCCGCGTGGTACGAAGAACTTCGGAAAGAAGGATTCACCGGAACACAGACGCCGGATCTTCCCTACCATATCAGCCTGGCGACATATCCTTTGGAAATGGAGGATGAGGTCGTCGAGAACATCAAGAAAGTGGCGGAAGAATTTTCGCAGGTGGAAGTACACCTGAGTCATATGGGAATGTTTGCCGGAGGGCAGGTGCTTTTCGCGGCGCCGGAAAGAAATCCGGAACTGGACAAGCTTCAGGAAGCCTGTCAGATGGGTGTGCCGCAGCAGTATGGGTTTACTCCGCATACGACGATCCTGATCGATCAGCCGGAGGTCGTACAGGCTGCGATCCCGACATTCGTTAAATGTTTCCAGCCGATGGTAAGTAAAGTCACCAGGCTTCATCTTTGCGCCTTCTGGCCGACCAGAGAGATACTGGCTTTGAATTTGAAGGAAGAATGATATGACACAGGAAGAAATGAATAATACGAATTGGACGCAGTCGGTGGCCGGTGTGTGTATTTCCGACGGGAAAGTGCTCCTAGCGCGGCATACGTACGGGAATGGAAAGGGAATGCTGATCATTCCCGGCGGATATGTAAAGTTCGGCGAGACTCCGGAGGAGACGCTGGTGCGTGAATATATGGAAGAGACCGGTGTAACCGTGAAAGCCGGAAAACTTCTGGGGATCCGGTTCAGTGCGAAGGACTGGTATGCGATCTTCGCTGCCGAATATGTCGGGGGAGACGCGAGATCTGACGGAGACGAGAACAGTGAAGTCGTCTGGATGAAGATCGAGGATGCGCTCTCGGATGAATCGGTTCCCGGACTTACTAAGACCATGATCGAATGTGCGCTTTTCGGAAAAGGATTTGCACTTACTCCGTATCAGACGACCAGAGCGGGAAACTTCCTGTTTACCGGCTTGGAGTAAAAGCACTTAGAAAAAGTATTGTGCATTCTTTCCTGAACAGATAATATGGTTTCCAGGGGATGGCAAACATATTATTTGGAGGGTTGGGATCGTGTATTACGTTATTTTCGGAATTATTATCATTGCGCTTGGACTTTTCCAGGTCATCTGTCCGAAGCTGTCCACAAAGAAGGAAGAGCGTGATAACCCGAAGGCAGTATCTCAGATGAGAAAGAAAGGTTTTCTCGTCATTGCGATCGGTATCGCAGTGGTACTCGCCGGGTCACTTATGAGCGGAATATGATTTTATTTAGACCTGTTGGAACAGAAGAATTAAAGCTTATTGAGAAGAGCGGGAATAAGAGATTTCCGCCCAGACTGCCTGACCAGCCGATTTTCTATCCGGTCCTCAATGAGGAATATGCGATCGAGATCGCCTCGAAATGGAATGCGGTATATAATTCCGATCACAAGGGATATGTAACGCGCTTCGAGGTGGAGGATAGCTTTGTCTCAAAATATGAGACGCATGTGGTTGGAAAATCTATGCACGAAGAGCTGTGGGTCCCTTCTAAGGAACTCGATGAGTTTAACGATCACATCGTCGGTGAAATCGAAGTGACCAGAGTATTCGACGGGGAATAAAGGTTCATTACTTTTTCGCAGGATCAGATTGCAGGAAATACTCGCGAACGGTTTCTTTTAAGTTCTCGTACGCGACATCTTTTCGCATGCAGTTTTCTACGTCGGGAAGTATGTGATACGAATCAAAAACTTCGAGAAGCAGCATCGCATCGGGTCCTTCCGATCCGGCAAATGCGATCGCTGTTTTTTCATATTTCTTCGCAAGTCTTGCCGCCTCGACCGGGCCTTTTCCATAAAGGCTCTGTCCGTCGATCCGGCCTTCTCCCGTGATCAGGATGTCCATGTTCCGGATATAGTCTTCGAGATGCGTTACTTCAAGAACGAGCTTCGAACCGGAAACGAGTTCTGCTCCAAGATAGTATTTCAGTGCAAATCCTATGCCGCCCGCAGCGCCGCTCCCGGGGAAGTCCGGATCTGCTTCCGGGAGGATCTTTTTCGTGAGTTCTGCATAGGTTCTCATCCAGATATCCATCTCTTTAATCTGCTCCTCTGAAGCGCCTTTCTGGGGACCGTAGATAAAACTGCAGCCGTTGGGGCCGAGGAGAGGGTTGGTGACATCACAGGCAACCTTGAAGGATGATTCTTTGATCCTGCTGTCGAGATTAGAAATATCGATAGCAGTCAATGTTTTTAATCCGATGGCACCTCGGGCTCCGTCGATGAACTTGACACCAAGGGCTTCGAGCATACCTGTTCCGCCGTCATTGGTAGCGCTTCCGCCGATGCCGATGATGAACTTCCTAATACCCTCATCAAGAGCAGCTTTGATCAGTTCGCCGGTGCCGTATGTCGTTGCGGTGAGGATATCGTTTTCTTTTACGAGTGTAAGTCCGGAAGCCTGCGCCATCTCGATGATCGCTGTGTCTCCGTGGACGATGCCGTATCGGGCAGTTACTTTCTTTCCATCCGGGCCGGTGACATCTTCGGAGCGGTAGACTCCGTTCAGTCCTTCGACAAGTGCTTCCAGGGTTCCTTCCCCGCCGTCGGCCAGAGGAAGGACAGTCACTTCGTGTTCGGAAGACGCACTTAAGATGCCGTCGCTTACGGCATTTCCTGCTTCTAAAGAGGTGAGGGAACCTTTAAAGGAATCCATGGCGACTGTAGCTTTCAAGTATATATCCTCCGCGGTTTTCTTATATTATAATCAGAATAACGATGATGCGAAATGAGAAAATCTGCACAGTGTAAAACCGTCCGTATGATGTGGTATATACCAACTTCGTCGGGACCATCGTCTATGAGGATGAATGGCAGATCGCAGTCTCCGTCGCCGACGGAAAGATGGTGTAACAGTTTCTTTGTGACAAAGAGGTAAAAATGCTGACAAAAAATGACATTATCCGTTTTCTTGAGGAAAACGGAATCCGACATGACGATAAAGTAGTGATCCATGCATCGCTCCGTTCGATCGGCCCGATTGAAAACGGTGCGGATGGACTCATCGATGCGGTGTGTGAATATCTTAGCGAAGGGCTTCTGATCATCCCGGCGCACACCTGGGACGAAGTGGGAAGAGACAATCCGAATTACGATGTGAAGACTTCTGTTCCCTGCATCGGAAAGCTCTCCGAAGTAGCGGTAGCGCGTAAGGACGGTATCCGATCACTTCACCCGACACACTCGGTGGTTGCTTTTGGAAAAGGCGCAGCGGAATTTGTTAAAGGCGAAGAAAAGTGCGGTTCACCTGCACCTCTTAATTCCTGCCTGAGCCGGCTCTACGAAGAGAACGGAAAGATCCTTCTGATCGGTGTCGGTCATGAGAGAAATACATATCTTCATTCCGTTGATGAGCGGCTCGGTATCCCGGACCGGTTGAACCCGAACCCGTTCGTCATCAACATCAAGGACTACGACGGAAACATCATCCAGTCGCCGCCCTTCCGTACGCACTATACGGTAGCTGCAGATACCTGCGTGTCGGAGTACTATCCGAACTATAAGGAAGCTTTTGAACACGACGGCGCTGTGACCTATTGCCATCTCGGAAAAGCACTTGTGTACATCTGTGATGCGAGAAAGATGACGGATACCGTGAAGAAACTCTGGGAGAAAACAGACCACGATCTGTGTATCCGAAAAGAAGAGATCCCGCGGGAATACTACGAGTAAGAAGCGGACTGTTCCGAAGGAGAAGACCCATGATCGTTCACCCCATCCCACCGGTATTTGACAAGCATTCAGAAGTGCTGATCCTCGGAAGTTTCCCCTCCGTGAAATCGAGAGAATCCGGGTTCTTCTACGGGCATCCGCAGAACCGTTTCTGGAAAGTCACATCAGGGGTTTTCGGTGAAGAAACACCGGTAACGATCGAGGAGAAAAAAGCATTCCTTCTAAGAAATCACATCGCTGTCTGGGATGTGATCGGATCATGTGAGATCGAAGGATCTTCCGATGCCAGTATCCGTGATGTAACGGTCAACGACCTGGACATCATCTTGAAAAAAGCAGACATAAAAGCGATCTGCGTGAACGGGAAGAAAGCGTATCAGATGTATCAGAGATATACGCAGAAAAAGATCGATCGAGAGGCGATCTGTCTGCCGTCCACAAGCCCTGCGAACGCGGCGTGGAATGTTGACCGACTGATTGAGGCATGGAGAGTCATAAAGGAGCATGAGGGATGCAACTATGTCGCGGATACCAAAGTTTGAATATATCTACAGCCTGGATGAGGTATAAACAATTAAAGAAGATGTGAGAAGGAGGAGACATTATGAAAGCAATTCTGACAAGCTGGATGGGCGGAGCTGAAAAAGTGGGCGATGCGAGGATCCCCGGGCCGCTGTCCAATGCGAACAACTGCCTCGATACGATCCGGGCATTCTGGCCGGAGAAAGAATATGCCGGACTCGGAACCGGCGCCAGTGTACTTATGATCTGCGCCAATCCGTACGATCATGAGAAGAATGATTCGGTCCTTTCCTGTTTCCGCGAGGCGCTTCCGATGAGCGGTCTTCCGGTGACATCTGTCGAGATGTGTGACGACAGAAATCCGACGCTTGCACAGAAGGTCAGCCAGTCGGACGTCATTATCCTCACCGGCGGTCATGTACCCTCGCAGAATGAGTTTTTCGAGTCGATCGCGCTTCGGGAGAAACTCGGAAACTTCAGCGGACTTCTTCTTGCCTGGAGTGCGGGTTCCATGAACTGTGCGGATACCGTCTATGCCGGACCGGAGCTTCCGGGTGAAGCTATTGATCCGAATTACAAGCGATGGCTTTCCGGACTGGGGATCACCAACCTCAATATTTTCCCGCATTTTTCCAGGCTTCGGGACGAGATGATCGACGGGCTCCGCATGATCGAAGATGTCACATTCCCGGACAGCTTTACCCATGAGATCCTGGCGATCAACGACGGTTCGTATGTTGTGATCGAGGATGGTAAACAGACGCTATACGGAGAAGCCTACATGATCCGAAACGGTGAGATCGAGAAGATCTGCGAAGACGGCGGTTCCATCGAGCTTCCCTGAAGCGTGGAACGGAAAACGCACATTGACGGATGAATCAACCGGGAAGATGAGGATGAAAAAAAGGAGTATTTGACATGAAACACTGCGGGACGAAGAAACTGGAATCGGATAGACTGATTCTTCGAAGACTCGAGGAATCAGATGCGGAAGCGATGTTTTCAAACTGGGCGTCGGATCCGGAGGTCACGAAGTTTCTGACCTGGCCGACACATCAGAGTGTTGACGTAAGTAAATATGTGCTCTCCACCTGGATTCCGCTCTACGAGAAGGACGATTACTATCACTGGGCCATTACACTTAAAGAACTTGGCGATGAGCCTATCGGGACGATCCACGGCCTCGTAAATAACGATACGGAATCGATCACCGCCGGGTACTGCCTCGGGAGAAAATGGTGGCATCGGGGCATCATGTCGGAGGCGCTCCAGACGGTTATGGATTTCTTCTTTGACACCGTAGAAGCAAACTCGATCCGAAGCTATCACGACCCGAGAAACCCGCACTCCGGCATGGTTATGACACACTGCGGTATGAAGTTCGAGGGCACGCTCCGCGCATCGGATAAGAACAATACCGGCATCTGTGATGCTTCTTGGTATTCTATACTGCGGACAGAGCGATAAGAGCAATGGGAAAGGAAGTATAAACGATGAAACATGCAGTCATGACGATAGACGATATCGCTTCGAAGAATACACCCGCAATCGTGGATTATCTGGTCGAGAAGAAGATCCCGACGATCATGTTCGCCTGGGGACAGAGAGTGGAGGAGTATTACGACAATGCGCTCTATGCCCTAAAGAACGGCATCATCGTCGGCAACCACAGCTACTCGCATCCGTTCTTTTCGAAGCTTTCGATGGAAGAAGCGATCGAAGAGATCGAGAAGAATGAAAAGATCCTCGATAAGCTCTATCAGGATGCCGGCGTGGAAAGAAACTACCGTCCGTTCCGATTCCCGTATGGCGATAAAGGCGGGGAGAATAAGGACGCGCTGCAGGAGTATTTCAGAAAGAACGGCTTCGATAAAGTCAAAGATACCCAGATCCCGTATGCGATCTGGAAAGAGATGGGACTCGATAAAGACGTTGACACCTTCTGGACTTTTGATTTTGCCGAATGGCAGATCCGCCCGGATTCAGGCGTTACGTTTGACGATATTCTGGCAAGAACGAGAGAGGTGAATCCGGAACTGGGAAAATCTCTCCTCACCGATGAGGACGGCAGCCACCTGCTCATTCTTCATGCCCATGATGAAACGGAAGAACTGGTGCCGGAGTATTACAGGACTCTCCTCGACTTGCTTCTCGATAACGGATTCGTCTTTGACGAACCGGAGTTCATCAAGCTGTAAGAAGAAAAACAGACAGCGAAACGACGACAGAAATGAAAGGAAACAACATGAGTATTTTAATAGAAACAGATAGATTAAAAGTCACGGAAATGACGATGGACATGGCGATGGATGTCCACAAGAATTCACTGGATGAAGATGTCAGAAAGTTCGTCCCGGACGAAGTCTTCGAGACACTCGAAGATGCGCAGGAAACGATCGGATTTCTGATGTCCCAGTATGGCAACATGGAAGGCCCGCAGGTCTATGCACTGATCACGAAAGACGAAGGAAAGAACATCGGTTATGTCCAGTTCGTCCCGATCGACGACGGCAAGTGGGAGATCGGATATCATGTGGCAAAAGCATTTACCGGGAAGGGCTATGCGACAGAAGCAGTAACTGCGTTCCTTCCGGTCATGGCGAAGCGTGCCGGCGTCACTGAAGTATACGGCATCCGCCTTCTGGAAAATAAAGCCTCCGGAAGAGTCCTTGAGAAGTGCGGATTTGAAATCTTCTTTACGGGAATGGATTCCTATCACGAAGGCGTTTGCGAGATCGCCAAGAGCGTCTGGAAAGCCTGATCAGAAGGCTTCCCAGAACATTTATCTCTTGACATAAGCAGTATCATTTCGCTGATTCTTCATCAGCGTAGTGATACTGTTTCAGTTTGTGTCCGAAAACGAGGCACATGACCGTTCCCATGACGCCTAAGATGAACATCACGAGCGCAGCGCCGGATCCTTTTCCCGTTCCGAAAAGCACCTGCATCGTGCGACTGCTGTTTTCCATGAGTGGCTCGCATACTTCATCGACCATAAATCCGCCGAAGAGAAGACCGAGCGGAATGGTGAAGAACTGAAGGGTGTTTCTGCAGGCATATACACGACCCTGAAGTTTCGGCGGAATCGTGTTCTTCATGATCACGTTCTGGTTGGCCGCCATGACCGGTACGAATACCCAGCCGATGAACTGCGCGAAACACCAGACGACCGGGTTTCTCGAGAACGCAAGAAGGAAGTTCTCTGTGGAAAGAGAAAAGAGCATCGACAGATAGATCACTCGTACTCTGTCTTTCGGTTTTTTCATGTTCGCCGCAAGCAGGCTTCCGACGACCATCGCAACTCCCGAGAAGGCAGTGACAATACTCAGCACGTATTTTCCGCCTCTCGGATTCGGCAGGATCAGTCCGATGATCGCTGCGTCAAAAGCAGAAGCTACAAAGTTAACGCCTGCCATGAAGAGGATCACGTAAAGGATCATAGGTGTTCTTTTCAGGAAAGAAAGACCTTCCTTGGCAAGCTTCAGCACACTTCCTTCCGTATCTTCCTTATCCGGAATCTCCGGGATACGGATGAAGTATGCGAGTGCGATGAATGCGATCGCAAACGTCACAAGATCCACGGCGATCGCCGCGTCGAGTCCGGCAAGTCCATAAATGGCAGCGGCGATGAGCGGATTTCCAATCGAGATCAGCGATCTGGTAAGTGACTGAAGGCTGCTTGTTTTCTGATAGTACTTCTTCGGCACCAGCATCGTGTCCGCGACTTCCGAGGCCGGCTGCTGCACGGTGTTCATGAGCCCCGAGACGGCATTGACTGCATACAGATGCCAGATACAGAGCGTGTCCGTCTTATAGAGTATGAAAACACAGACCGTGGTGAGCGCGGCCAGAAGATCGCAGACCAGCATGGTCTTTTTCTTATCGAATTTATCTGAGAGTGCACCTGCGAAGATGCTCATCAGCACATAGGGTGCGTAGGTACATATCCGAAGTGCGGCAGTACCGAGCGAGGATCCCGTTTCATCGTAGAGCCACAGCGTCAGGGCAACCGCTGTTATGGCACTTCCCAGCTGTGACAGACTCTGGGTGGACCAGAGTATATAGAAATCCCGTAAATCGTTTTTCTTATTCATTTTCTTTGCTCCAATTTCAATCAGTATTCATTGAAAGAGCAAAGCCTGAGGACTAATTATCCTCCATACAGTTCCTCAAGCTCTGCATGGAGCGTCTGCTTCGCAACGTACCATTTTGAATACCTCCCTGTATTCATACGTACTTATCTATTTTCAGTATAGCACCTTGAGAAGATGGATCCGAGAACCCGCTGGTATAATCTCAGGACCGGTGCTTTTCCAGTCGGATCAGGTGTTCTTCATCCGGTGTGGATATCCCGTCCTTATAGTGGTATCCCTGTTTGAGGTAGAAGGGTACCCCGGTGATCGACGCAGGGATCTCGATTCTTCTGGCACGAAGGAAAAAGATGTCGGTCTCGAGCGTTTCGATGATCGATCTTCCGACTCCTTTCCCCTGATACTCGGGAAGCACGAAAATCGTAAAGAGACTGCTCTCATCTTCCTTTCCCCAGTAGGGACCGATGGCGCCGCAGCCGACGATACGGCCTTCGTCCTGCGCCACATAGAAGTGTGTCCAGCTTGCCCGTTCGATCACATGCTCCGGTGTTTCCGACTCGATCAGCTGCTCCATGAGTTCCAGAGGATAGTCCTTCGTATTTGAGATCCGGATCGTCGTTCTGATGAGATCCGATACTTCTTTTGCCTGTTCTTCCTTAAATCTTCTGATAACCATGGTGTCCTCCTTTTTACCTGAAACAAAAAGGCCATCTATCACTGGATAAATGGCCTTGAATGTTTCGCTTTAAGTTTTAAATGACTGTTATTCTTGCGCGCGTTCAATGCCATATGACTTTATGTCACACATCATCATGTACATATCCATCATGGGCATCATTGTAAAACGCATGAATACAGCCTCCTTTGAAGTTTAGTTGATAATACTCCCGAAAAGAAATGGTGTCAACCGCATTGCGAGACAGGAATCTTCCGGAGGTCATGGAAAAGTTCGAAGAAAAGTAATACTTTCCGACAGCAGGATATTTGCTTCTCCCGGTCTTGAAAAATAAAATAGAGATAGCATATCTCAAGGATGACCGGGAGGAACGACCCATGAAAGAATTCTATATCGACTGTGACGGGATCAAGCTCCACGCGAAGCTGGACCGGGTAAATGAGACAGGGAAGAGCCCGCTCTGTATTCTGGTGCACGGCTTTACCGGACATATGGAAGAAGACCATATCGTTGCGGCGCAGAAGGCGATTAATGAGTGCGGCATCTCGGTCCTTCGTGTGGAGATGTACGGCCACGGCGGAAGCGATGGAGAGTTTAAGAATCACACGCTTTATAAGTGGGTGACGAATGCGATCGCTGCCGTAAACTATGCAAAAACACTCGACTTTGTGACTGATCTTTATTTCTGCGGACACTCCCAGGGCGGTCTTCTGACGATGCTGATCGGCGGCATGTTCCCGGATGACTTTAAGGCGATCATTCCGATGTCGCCTGCCTGGATGATCCCGGACGGAGCCAGAGAAGGAAATCTTCTCGGCATGAACTTCGATCCGGAGCATATTCCGGAGACTTTGGAAAACTGGGGCGTGGTGCTCTCCGGTGACTATGTCCGTGTGGCGCAGACTATCCATGTCGAAGATGAGATCGAAAGATATAAGGGCAAGGTATTCCTCATCCACGGCGATGCTGATGAGACCGTTCCTTTCGAATTTGCGGAAAAAGCACTTGCCCTCTATGAGAATGCGGAGCTTATCCCGATCCACGGCGATGACCACTGCTTCACGAAGCATCTTAATGAAATGGTCGAAGCGTTGAAGAGTTTTTTCGAATGAGAGACCGGCGTATGAAAAAACAGGTATTTAATCCCTATCTTCCCAGCTACGAATATATTCCGGACGGAGAGCCGAGAGTCTTTGACGGACGGCTTTATATCTACGGCAGTCACGACCGATTTAACGGTGAAGTGTACTGCGCAAATGACTACGTCTGCTGGTCATGTCCGGAAACAGATCTTTCCGACTGGAGATACGAAGGTGTGATCTATAAGAAGACACAGGATCCGAGAAATGCGGATGGTTCGCATGCGCTCTGGGCACCGGACGTCTGTCGCGGAAACGACGGGAAATACTATCTCTACTACTGCCTCGATTTTCTGAAAGAGATCGGTGTAGCAGTCGCGGATAATCCGGTCGGCCCGTATGAGTTTCTGGACTTTGTCCGTTATCCGAACGGAGATATCCTGGGCTCCCGTCCTGACGAGATCCGTCAGTTCGATCCGGGCATCTTCATCGATGACGATAAGCGTATCTATCTCTTTTCCGGAAACAGCCCGCGCTACAAGCAGACACCGGTCGATAAGGACAGCCTGAAGATGGAACTCGAGCAGGACATGATCACCGTCAAAGACGGACCCTATCATAACCTGCCGATCATCAATGATGCTGACGGCACGGAGTACGAGGCGCATCCTTTCTTCGAGGCGAGTTCGGTCCGTAAGATCAACGGCAAGTATTACTTCATATATTCGTCCTGCTGGATGCATGAGCTCTGCTGGGCAGTCGCGGATACACCGCTCGGTGACTATCACTTCGGTGGGGTTCTGGTATCGAATGCGGATATCGGAGTAAACGGAAACACCGAGGCGAGAAACTATCGCGGAAACACGCACGGAAGTGTGGCCTTTGTAAACGGAAAATGGTATGTGTTCTATCACCGCCAGACCAACCGTCATTTCTTTTCCCGCCAGGCATGCGCCGAGGAGATCTATTTCGACGGCGAAGCCTTCCATCAGGCGGAGATCACTTCCTGCGGTCTTAATGGAGGACCACTGAAGGATGAGGGAAGTTACGAAGCCCGTATCGCATGCCATCTTTTCAGTAAGAATGGTACGACCGAGAGCCTTGCCGAGCAGCAGGATGAGAATCACCCGGCCTTTACCCAGGAGGGTGAAGACAGAGAAGATAACCCGAACCAGTACATCAATAACATGGTGGATGGAGCGACAGCAGGATACCGCTATTTCGACTTTAAGACGGCAAAGAATATCTCCGTGGAAGTGCGCGGAACTGCGGATGGTGAGTTCGTCGTAAGAGACGGTCTCGGCGGTGAAGTTGTTGCGCGTATCAAGGTGGAACCATCGGAAGGCTGGACTTCTTTCTCGGCGCCGATTTCTATCGGATCCGGAAAGCATGCGTTATACTTTACCTATGAGGGAAAAGGTTCAGCAGACTTTAACTCGTTCTGCTTCAATGCATGACAGGATACCTGTATGAGTAGAGATAACCGCATAGCGAAAATACGTCAAATCGTGACGAATATCGTGCTTGTGATTCTGGTGTCGATTGGCATGTACATGACCATGACATACCGGAGCGCATGGATGGAGTTTCAGATGCGGGGGATCATGTGCCTCCGCTACTTCACCGTGCAGTCGAATCTATTCGCGGGAATCGTAGCACTGATCGCGCTTTTCTATCAGGGGAAACCGACGAAAGTCTTGAAGTTTATGTCTGCGACAGCCACAGGTCTGACCTTTGTCGTGGTGGCACTTTTCCTTGGGCCGGTATACGGATACTGGCGCATGTATAAGCGCGCGAATCTCTTCTTCCACCTGATCGTTCCGCTCATCTGCATGATCGACTATATCCTGATCTCGGATGCGCCGAAGAAGATGAAGTGGAAGATCGCATGCACCATGCTGACGGTGGCCTATGGTTTCGGATATATCCTGAATATCCTGATCAACGGAAAAGGCGGAAGATATCCTAACAACAATGATTTCTACTTATTCCTGCGCTGGGGATGGGGAGTCGCTGTCCTTATCTTTGCGGGCATCATTCTCATCACATTCGGAATCGCCTGCATGCTTTCGTTTCTGAATTCGAAAGCCGGGAAATGGTATAATGATTCTCATGGAAATGGTGCTGAAAACAGGGCATCTGCCGGGGGAGAAGATGGGGAGGATCGAGATCTATAACGATTCCATGAAGGACGCCGTGTTCGCTTTTACTGCAGAGCACTTCAACATGAGCCTGCCTGCGGTATCCAAGCATCTGGCTGTCCTTAAGGAAGCGGACCTGATCAGAGACCAGCGGGAAGGCAAGTATATTTTCTACGAACTGAATGCATCTGTTCTGGATGAGGCGCTTCTATGGCTGAAAGACCTGCGAGGTGATTAACTATGAGAAAGCTTTATACGATCATGTTTTTTACGATTCTGATCCTTCTGGCCGGCACGGTGGTCTTCCTGATCCTTTCGCCGGATCAGATCCCTGTTCATATGAGTATCTCGGGAGAGGTGGACCGTATCGGAAGCAAGTTTGAATACCTCGTGTTCCCTGCAATCGGAGCAGGGCTTGGTCTGTTCTTCTTCATCATGGGAAAACTCGAGCGCAGAAAGGCCGAAAAGTCGAATGAGAAGATCCTTCTTTATGTCGGTATCGGCGTGATCGCGCTGATTACTCTTATCGGATTCTACTTTATGATCCAGGCGGGCAGATACGACTCAGAGAGCACCGGCAGCGGTTCTTTTAGCGACGCAAATAAACTGATCAATGTCGGGATGGGCGTGCTTCTGGTCGTTCTCGGAAACATTATGCCGAAGGCGAGAAAGAATTCCCTTTTCGGTATCCGTACTTCGTGGAGCATGTCGAATGATTCTGTGTGGCAGAAGACCCAGCGCTTCGGCGGGTTCGTCTGTGTGATCTGCGGCCTTCTGATGATCCTTCTCGCGCTTGTCGTTCCGGGAGAGTGGAACATCCTCGTGATGCTCGGACTCATCGCGGTCGTGACGGTCGTCACATCGGTGGCTTCGTACAGATACTACACCGCCGACAAGCAGAAAGGATGAGTTGCATGGCCGGAAATACAGCATACTATCATCTTCCCGGACTGTTCGAGTTCTACGAACTCTATAAGGTATTCCTGCCCCTTTTCCGGAATCACAGGGAGTACTTCTATGACTGGTGTGAGATCGGTTCGATCTACGGTGCGCCGGGCGACTGTATCTGGGGCGGCGGCCGGGTCGGATATGGCGATGCGGACCCATCGGATGTGGCTTCTCTCATGAAGGAATACAGCATCTCTTCGCGCCTGACGTTCAGTAATTCACTGCTCACGGAAGAGCATCTTTCCGATAAGAAATGCAACGATCTCTGTGCTCTCTTCGAGAAGAACGGCACGGCGGAAAACGGCGTCATCGTGCATTCGGATCTGCTTCTGGATTATATCCGCGCGAATTATCCATCGTTTTACTTCGTCTCTTCGACGACGAAAGTGATCACGGAGTTTGACCGGTTTGTTCAAGAACTGGATCGCAAAGACTTCCGTTATGTGGTGCCGGATTTCCGATTGAATAAGGACCTTTCTGCTCTAAAAGCACTATCCTCAGAACAGAAGAAAAAGGTCGAATTTCTCTGCAACGAATGCTGCTGGTTCGACTGCTTCGACCGGAAGAACTGCTATGAAAATGTCAGCAGGAAAAGCCTCGGCGAAGCATGCGAAGATCACGTATGTGTATCGCCGGATGCATTAAAAGGATACCGTTTTTCGGATGCCATGAAGAACCCCTCATTCATCGGGATCGAAGACATTCAGAACGTGTATCTTCCGGCAGGTTTTTCGCACTTTAAGATCGAAGGAAGAAGCCTCGGAAGTGCAGTGGTCCTGGAGTTCCTTCTTTATTACATGACGAAGCCCGAGTACCAGCTTAAGGTGAGAGAAGAGATCTATCTCGACAGCATGCTGGATCTGTTTTAGTTTTCCGTGAGTCTCTCGATTACTTTCTGATAATCGCCCTTGAAGCAGAAGGTATTCATGCCGGCTTTCCGTGCGCCTTCTGTGTTCTCTTGCCGGTCATCTACGAACAGACATTCATCGCCCGTAAGGCCGTATTTTTCAAGGAATGTCTCATAGATCTTCACATCCGGTTTGAGCATGAGATAGTCGGAGGAAACGAATACGCCGCTGAAGAAATCGAGTGGCAGAAGTCGGGGGAAATACTCATAGAACAGGTCGCTGGCATTGGAAAGGACATAGATCCCGAATCCGTGTTCTTTTACATACTCGCAGAATTCTTTCGCGCCCTCCAGCGGGTACATGCAGATATCCCAGTGATTACAGCAGTTCCGTAATGCCTCATGGTACTTCTCGGGAACGCGGCCCTTGACCAGTTCGAATCTGTCTTTGTCCTTGATGTCACCGCGGTCGCCCAGCGCCCACTCCGGACCTTCGAACAGTTCTTTTCGGATCACTTCTTTCTCTTCTTCCGAAGAACAGAAATGATCCAGCACGAAATCCGGATTGAAATCCAGAAGTACATTTCCCATGTCGAGCACTACATTTTTGATCATTGTATCTACCTGCACTTTACGAGAATCACCACATCGGTAGGATACTATATTATACAACTTTTGCGGGGACGGGGTATGATAGAATGATCGTGATCCCGGGTTATACTTGCAGGTTCTTGTGATCTCCTGTTTTCCGCGGTTCAATGAAAGCGGCAAACAGAAGAAACGAGAGGAAAAATATATGTTAGAGAAAATGGATGATTTCTTCGTAGCCCGTGTGAACGGATACGATGACCATATGAAGAGTACGATCGAAGGAGCGGATGAGTTCTACGATTTTACGGCATCACTCCTGCCCGAAAATGCCGGTGCGAGTGTTCTGGATCTCGGCTGCGGGACGGGACTTGAGCTGGAGGCTTACTTCGCTGTAAATCCGTCTGCCGCTGTGACGGGGATCGACCTGACGCAGGCGATGCTCGATACACTGAAAGAGAAGTTCCCGGAAAAGGACCTGAACCTGATCTGCGGATCCTACTTCGATGAACCGTTCGGGGAAAGTGCTTTTGACGCGGCGGTATCGGTCGAGTCGCTGCATCACTTTACGAAGGAGGAGAAGATCCCTCTTTATACGAAGCTTCATGCTTCGCTGAAAGACGGCGGATACTTCATCCTGACGGACTATTTTTCTAAATCCGACGACGAAGAGAGATTTCTCCGGCAGAAACTCATCGAGATCAAAAAGGCAGAGGGACTCTCGGAAGACGAGTTCTATCACTTCGACACGCCGCTGACCGTCGGGCACGAAAAGGAAGCACTTATGGCGGCCGGATTTACATCGGTGGAAGTTCTGAAGAACTGGGACGCGACGTATACGCTGAAAGCGGGAAAGTGATCGGATGAATACAGTGATTTGAGAAATTCTCCCTTTTTCTGTACTATGTACTGGGGAAAAGGAAACGGAGAAGGAGCTCAAAATGTTAGGTGTTTATTTCAGCGGAACCGGAAATTCCAGGCATTCACTGGAGGTGTTCTGCAAAGAAGCCGATGCAAACGCGAAAGTCATCTCCATCGAGGAAGAAGGCGTCATTGAAGCGATCAAGGGAAACGACACGCTCGTGATATCCTACCCTGTACAGTACAGCACCGTACCGATCTTTCTTCGGGATTTTGTAACCGATAACAGCACGCTGTGCTACCGCTGCATCAACAACTGCCCGAAGAAAGCGATCACGCTTCTCGGAAAGACTGTTGGTGAGCAGATCCGGATCGAGAAGTTTGTGGAGTGATCATATGGAATTTGTAAGAGAGATCTTTCCCGGAGTAAAGGCATATAAGCTCAGTTCGCGTGTGGATAACCGGGGCTCCATGACGCGCATTTCCGATGCCGATACGGAAGAGCTCGGCATCAGGGAGACGCGCGTCTATTCCATGCCGAAAGCGGGAACGTTCTTCGGTATCCATTACCGTGAGGAGAGTTCTCCGATGTTGAAGCTCGTTTCCGTGATCCGCGGACGTGGGATGGACTATGTGATCGATCTGCGGAAAGATTCGAAGACCTATCTTTCCTGGGAATCACTCGAGATCTCGGAGGAGAATCATCTGGCCGTTCTGATCCCTGCGGGATTCGGCCATGCTTTTATATCTCTTACAGACGACACGATCTACACGTATTCCATCGATCAGAGCGGAAAGGACGGAAGTTCGCTTCAGCTCAACTATAAGGATGAGAAAATAGGATTGACGCTCCCCGTCGAGGTCGCGGAGATCTCCGACTATGACAGGGATGCGCCATTTCTGTCAACGTAGTGTTCGTACCTGGAAGAAGCCCTTTTCAGATGATCTGCTACTTGAAGTACAGAAAGATATGATGCGATGACAACGGTTTATTTCGTAAGACACTGTAAGTCCAACAGCAGGAACCACGATGATTTTTCCCGTGAATTAACGGAGCAGGGTCTGAAGGACAGAGAACTTGTTACGCGGTTCTTCAAGGATAAGGAGATCGGCGCCGTGCTGTCGAGCCCGTATAAAAGGGCAATCGATACGGTCAAGCCGGTAGCTGATGAAAGAGGTCTTGTGATCCGCACATTCGATGATCTTCGTGAACGGGAGACCGGCCGAGGCTGGATCGAGGACTTTTTAGGCTATGTAAAAGCACAGTGGACGGATATGAACTACAAGTTCCCGGAAGGTGAGAGCCTCCTTGATGTGCAGGCAAGAAACGTCGCCGTTCTGGAAGATATCGTCCGCGAATACGAGGGGCAGAATGTAGTCGTCGGAAGTCACGGCACCGCGCTGAGCACGATCGTGAACTACTACGACAAGTCCTTCGGATTTGAAGAATTCTACGAAATTATAGACATAATGCCATGGATCGTGGCCTTTGAGTTCGATGAAAACGGGATTTTCACAGGTCTTCGCAGGTTCGTCCCGGGTCAGGATTGCTGATATAATATAGCGGACATTGATCGAAAAGGAGCACATCAGGTGAGCATCAGGGTAGTTATTTTCGATTTTGACGGAACTCTTGCGGACACGAGAAAGACGATCGTTCTTGCGAAGCAGGAGACGATGCGATTCGCCGGTCTTGAAGTAAAAGACGAGGAGACCTGCGCATCTACGATCGGCTATTCGGCGCGTGAAGGCTTTAAGAAACTCTACCCGGATATCACGGACGATGTGCTGGATGTTCTCGTGCCGAAGTACAGATCCACCTTTGACGAACTCGTTCAGAAGATGCCGCCGGAGCTGTTCCCGGGAACAAGACAGGTTCTTGATTCCTTAAAAGAGAAGGGCTACGTCCGCACGATCGCGACGGCGAGAAACAAGAAGTCCCTGTATGAATTCCTCGACGGATGGGGTATGACCTCCGAGTTTTCCTATATACTTACGGGCGACGATGCTCTTCCGCTGAAGCCGAATCCGGATGCGGTCATTAAGACGCTGAAAGATCTGTCTTTTCAGCCGGAGGAGGCGCTGGTCGTCGGCGACATGCCGATGGATGTGCTGATGGGTAAGAATGCCGGTGCTTTTGTATGCGGAGTCACCTACGGCAACGCGAAGAGAGAAGAGCTTCTGGAAGCAGGCGCGGATTATGTCATTGACAGTATCCGCGAGCTCCCGGACGTAATAGAGAAGATCGGATAACAGGGCATGGTTGCTTTTAAAGTCGCATTTCTGAGTGTATTTGTTGCACTGATGTACATGTTTCCGGGCTATCTTCTGGGCAAGACAAATAAGGCGGTCGCGGAGCATCTTTCCACGATGTCCGCTGTCCTGATCTACGTGTGCTCGCCCTGTATGGTCGTCTCATCGTTCCTCTCCATGGACTACGTAAGAGAAGACTTCATCAACATGGGCTACTACTTCATCGCATCTCTGGCGGTCGAAGTGACCGTTATTCTGACTTTATATCTGCTCTTCAGAAAGAAGTTTTCGATCAATAAGTACAGGATGCTGACGATCGGTACAGGACTCGGTAACGTCGGTTTCTTCGGTATGCCTCTTATAAAAGCACTGCTCCCGGATCATCTGGAGGTGGCCTGCTACTCCTCGATCCACGTGATCACGATGAATATCCTGGTCTTCACGGCGGCGGTATACTGCCTTACCCAGGACAAGAAGTATATCTCCCTGAAGTCCGCGATCGTAAACCCTGCGGTGATCTCGCTTCTCGTGGCGATCCCGCTTTACCTCGTGAGCGCAGCCGACTATATCCCGGCGACCTGCCTGAACGCGATCGATCTTGTAGGTAAGATGACGACCCCGGTATGCATGCTGATCCTGGGTATCCGCCTTTCGACGATCCGCTTCCGGGAACTGCTTTCGGAGCCGTTCGTGTATTTCGTCTGTATCGGCAAACTCCTGGTATTCCCGCTGGTTTCCTTTGCTGCAGCGTTCTTCCTGCCGGTGCCGTATGCCTTTAAGGCCAGCCTCTTTATCCTCGGTGCGGCGCCCTGTGCCTCCGTTATCCTGAATATGGCGGAGATCCACGGGAAAGAGCAGAAGCTGAGCGCCAACTGCATCCTTCTGAGCACGCTTCTCTGTATTTTCTCGATCCCGGTGCTCTCCGTGATGCTTACATTCCTGAAATAACAGTGATAAAAAAGACCGATGCCCTTCTTATGGACATCGGTCTTAAGTTACTTGTTCTTAAAAGGTAAGGATTACTCAGCCTTCTCGAGGAGATCTGCAACCTCGGCTTCTTCTGCCTCGGCAGCAGCCTCGACGACCTCAGCGGTCTCCGGCTCATCTTTAGCCTCATCCTTAACTTCAGCTTCTTTCTCAGCTTCAGCAGCAGCGGCAGCGAACTTCGCATTGCCCTGAGCAAGTTCTTCGAACTTTCTTGCTTCTTCCTCAGCAAGTGCAGCAGCGGCCTTCGCTTCTTCTTCTGCCTTCTTCGCAGCAGCCATAGCTTCTGCAGCTCTCTTGGCAGCAGCTTCAGCCTTCTCTTTCGCCTTCGCAGCAGCGATCTTAGCTGTCTCTTCAGCCTTCTCGGCAGCGATGCGGTCGTCTTCTTCCTTCTTCTTCTTACTGGCCTGCTCGAAGAGTTCCTCGGCCTTCTTGGTAGCTTCCTTCGCCTCTTCGACCTTCTTCTCGGTGTTCTTTACGAGTTCGTCAGCGTGGAGAGCAGCGGTTTTAGCTTCCTCAGCGGACTCCTCGGCAGCTTTCTTCGCTTCTTCACGGGCTCTTCTTGCTGTAAACTTCGCATCCTGCTCGGTCTTCTTCTGGGAAGCAAATCTTACGGCCTCGTTTGCCTTCTTCATGGCAGCTCTGGCGACCTGCTCTGCTTCGTTCGCAGCAGCCTGTGCATCCTTGGCAGCTTCCATAGCGGCGATGTATTCGTTCTCGGCAGTCTCGGCAGCGGTAGCAGCCTCGGTCTCAGCCTTCAAAGCGGCCTCGAGGACCTCGTTCGACTTAGTAACTGCAGCCTTGGCTTCCTCAGCACTAGCCTGTGCATCGGCAGCTTCCTGAACGGCTTTTGCCTCGCGGCTCTTCGCCTGGTTCAGTTCGAGTTCGGCTTTCTCAGCGGCGATAGTAGCGGCAGTCTTATTGCGGTTAACCGCTCTTCTTGCAGCGGCAGCGTCAGAAATCTGATTCGCGTCAGCAAGACGTACCGGCGGATCGTAATTACGGGTGATCACCGGTTCGGACGGTCTCGGAGGTCTTACTCCCGGAGTCGCATCAGTGCGGTTCACGGAACCCGGACGGCCGGGCTGCTGTGCCATCGCTGTGCGTACGCGGTTTGTCTGTTCCGGATATGTCTTTGCGGGAGCAACAGGGGCAGCTGCCTTGATCTCTTCCTCAGCAGGTGCCTTGCGGGAAACTTCCTTGCTCTTTCTGGCTTCTTCCATGGCTTTTCTGTATTCGATCTGTGCCTTGGCAGCAGCGGCGCGCTCTCTGGCGTAATCCGCAGCAGAACCGCTCTTCATGTCCGCACGATTCACATTACGTCCCATGGGATTCGCAGGACGCTCCATGTTGACCATGTTGCCGAGATTTCCGCCTGCACCGGAAAGTTCCACTGCCGGACGCCCCATCTTGTCCTGTTTACCTGTCAATGCATCCAATAAACCAGCCATAAAATCACCCTTGTTTCCTAAATTTTTTTGTAACCACTTGTATTCTTTATTATACGCGGCTAGCACGATATTTCAAGGATTTCTTTGCTAAATTCACGGAAATCCGACCGGATTTGTGTGATAGAATTGTTGTAAATACACATTTTTTGCAGGTAATGATATGAAAATACATGGTTTGATGAAGATGACGCTCCTGGATTTTCCCGGACAGGTAGCCTGTACGGTCTTCCTCGGCGGTTGCGATATGAGATGCCCTTTCTGCCATAATGCGGAACTTCTGGATCCGGATGCCCCGGCTGATTTAGATGAAGAAGCGCTCTACGAATTCCTCGGGAAGCGCCACGGACTTCTCGACGGCGTGGTCTTTACGGGCGGCGAGCCTCTCCTTCGAAAAGAACTGCCGGACGTCATGAAGAAGATCCGGGAGATGGGCTTTAAGATCAAGCTGGATACGAACGGGAACCACCCGGACCGTCTGAAGGAGATCGTCGAGGCAGGTCTTGTGGACTATGTGGCGATGGACATCAAGAACAGCCCGGACAGATACGGCGAGACGATCGGGATCCCGTCATTCGATGTGTCTAAAGTAAAGAGAAGCGTGGAGTTCCTCCTCTCGGGGAAGGTCCCCTATGAGTTCCGCACGACGGTGGTCGCCCAGTTCCACGACGAACAGTCCATGAAGGATATCGGGGAGTGGATACGCGGTGCCGACCGGTATTATCTGCAGGGTTTTGTGGACAGAGATACGGTTCCGTTTAAGGGGCTGAAAGCGTGTTCGGACGAACAGATGAGATCTTTCCTGGAAATCGTAAAATTGAGTGTGAAAGAAGCGGATCTGAGAGGGATCTGAAGAAAAAATCAAATACGTAATGAAAACGTAACATACAATATCTTGTGTTTGGGTAATTTCTCACTCACAAGATATTGACTTTTTGCCCCGTAGTGATAGCATTTATATATCAGCCGTTTAGGGGTAGTGAGGATGGTCTGCCGACCATCCCGAAATATATTTTTTGGAGGGCGGTCTAATGTATCGGGTATCGAAGAGAGACGGAGTAGTAGTAGACTTTAATGTATCTAAAATCAGTGCAGCTATTGAGAAAGCATTCGTAGCATGTAACAAGCAGTATCACCCCAGTGTGATCGACATGCTGGCACTGCGTGTAACAAGTGATTTTGAAGCGAAGATCAAGAATGATGTGATCTCCGTAGAAGATATTCAGGACAGCGTCGAGAAGATCCTTTCCGAAGCAGGATATGCTGACGTTGCCAAGGCCTACATCCTTTACAGAAAACAGCGTGAGAAGATCCGTAATGTAAGAAATACGATGCTCAACTACAGAGATATCGTAGATAACTACCTGAAGATCAACGACTGGCGTGTTAAGGAGAACTCCACCGTTACATACAGCGTCGGCGGTCTTATCCTCAGTAACTCCGGTGCGATCACAGCGAACTACTGGCTCTCCGAGATCTATGACGAAGAGATTGCAGAAGCTCACAGAAGTGCAGCGATCCACATCCACGACCTCTCCATGCTGACAGGTTACTGCGCAGGATGGTCCCTCAAGCAACTTATTCAGGAAGGCCTCGGCGGTGTCGTCGGTAAGATCACATCCGCTCCGGCAGGTCACCTCTCCACACTCTGCAACCAGATGGTCAACTTCTTAGGTATCATGCAGAACGAGTGGGCAGGCGCGCAGGCTTTCTCCTCTTTCGATACATACCTGGCTCCGTTTGTTAAGATCGACAACCTGACCCAGAAAGAAGTTAAGCAGTGCATCCAGTCCTTCATCTTCGGTGTAAACACACCTTCCAGATGGGGTACTCAGTCTCCGTTCACCAACATCACACTCGACTGGACAGTTCCGAGAGACATGGTGGAAGAGAAGTGCTGGGTAGGCGGCAAGCAGGTAGACTTCACCTACGGTGAGTGCCAGAAGGAAATGGATATGGTCAACAAGGCCTTCATCGACATCATGATCGAGGGCGACGCGAACGGCCGCGGATTCCAGTATCCGATCCCGACATACTCCATCACCAGAGACTTCAACTGGGATGAGACAGAGAACAACAAGCTCCTGTTCGAGATGACCGCGAAGTACGGTACACCTTACTTCTCCAACTACATCAACTCCGATATGGAGCCGAGCGATGTACGTTCCATGTGCTGCCGTCTGAGACTCGACCTTCGTGAACTTCGTAAGAAGTCCGGCGGATTCTTCGGATCCGGTGAGTCCACAGGTTCTGTCGGTGTTGTAACCATCAACCTGCCGCGTATCGCATACCTGGCAACAGACGAAGCAGACTTCTTCTCCAGACTCGACCGTCTCATGGACATCTCTGCGAGATCTCTTAAGACAAAGAGAACCGTTATCACGAAGCTCCTCGATACAGGTCTTTATCCGTACACGAAGAGATACCTCGGCACATTCGACAACCACTTCTCCACGATCGGCCTGATCGGTATGAACGAAGTCGGCCTGAATGCGAATTGGCTCCACAGAGATCTTACCCATAAGGAGACACAGGAGTTCGCAGCGAAGGTGCTCAACCACATGAGAGAGAAGCTCTCCGACTATCAGGAGAAGTACGGCGACCTTTATAACCTCGAGGCAACACCGGCTGAGTCTACTACTTACAGATTCGCGAAGCACGATAAGGAGCAGTTCCCGGATATCATCACAGCGAACGAGAACGGCACACCTTACTACACCAACTCCTCTCATCTGCCGGTAGGATATACAGAAGATATCTTCTCCGCACTCGATGTTCAGGACAACCTGCAGACACTCTACACATCCGGTACTGTATTCCATGCATTCCTGGGTGAGAAGCTTCCGGACTGGAAGTCCGCTGCAACTCTGGTACGTAAGATCGCAGAGAACTACAGACTCCCGTACTACACGATGTCCCCGACATATTCCGTATGTAAGAACCACGGTTACATCACAGGTGAAGTATTTGTCTGCCCGGACTGCGGTGAGAAGACAGAGGTTTACAGCCGTATCACCGGTTACTACCGTCCGATCCAGAACTGGAACGATGGTAAGGCCCAGGAGTATCAGGACAGAAGAGAATACGATATTACTCACAGCAGACTCTGCCACGCCGGCCCGATGGTCACAGTTGACAGCTGCGCATGCGGCGATCAGGGTGTGTCTGAGGATGTGCTCGTAGTCGCAGAAGAGAAGCCGAAGGCTGCATCCGGTATCCCGACAATGTACGTCAAGGATCACTGCCCGAAGTGCAAGGGTGCTGAGCAGAAGTTCAAGCTCTCCAAGGTAGAGTTCGAAGTTGTAAACTGCTCACAGAACATGGACATCGCCAGAGAGCTGAACATCCAGCAGACACCGACCATCATTGATCCGGACGGAACAAGATACGTCGGAGATAACGCGGCATCCGAGTGGCTCAAGGCACACGCTACAGACAACGTTTCTGCAGGAGTATAAGAGAATGTACGATATCATCATAGTCGGCGGGGGACCTGCGGGTCTCACCGCCGCTATTTACGGAAGAAGAAATCTTAAGACAGTACTGGTGATCGAGAAGTCGGTATTCGGCGGACAGATCGTCAATTCCCCGAAGGTCGAGAACATCCCGGGCTTTGAGTCCATCAGCGGCGATGAGTTCGGCGACAAGCTCCTCGAGCAGGCCATGGGCCAGGGCGCCGAGGTTGCGATGGAGAACGTGACCGGAGTTGAGAAGACCTCCGAAGGATTCATCGTATCGACCGAAGACGGAAGCAAGTACGAAGGAAAAACAGTTATCCTGGCAACAGGTACCACACACAGAACACTGGGACTTCCCGGTGAGGAGAATCTGATCGGATCTTCCATCAGCTTCTGCGCAGTCTGCGATGGTGAATTCTACAGAGACAAGACAGTCGTTATGGTCGGCGGAGGTAACTCCGCATTCGTTGAGTCCGCGATGCTCGTCGGTATCGTCAGCAAGCTCATCATCCTTCAGGATATGCCGATTTTTACTGCGGATAAGAAGCTGCAGGATCAGGTACTTCCGAGTGAGAAGGTCGAAGCGCATGTCAGCACGAAGGTCCTCGCTTATGAGACAGCAGAAGATGGTTCGCTTACCGGTGTCGTATATGAGGAAGCAGGAGAGCAGAAAGTCGCGAAGTGCGATGGTGTGTTCCTCGCTGTAGGACTCATCCCGGACAACAGTGCTTTTGCCGGATACGCGGAACTCGACAGCAGAGGATATTTCGTTCCCGAGAATATCGTAAACACGAAGACCCCGGGTCTCTTTGTCGCAGGCGACTGCTGCCAGAAGACACTCCGTCAGGTCACGACGGCCTGCTCCGACGGAGCTTATGCGGCGATCCGCGCATGCGATTATATCAACGATCTTAAGTAAGGAATATAAGGCTCGAAAAGTCCGGAAACTTTTTTCAAAAACCCCCTTGACTCTTCCCTTAGGGCACCCCTTAAAGTGGGATCATCAAAGATGAAGGAGGTCCGAAAAATGGACAAGAAAATGACATCGGGCGAGATTGCAAAGAAGGCAGGTGTGTCTCAGAAAGCGGTCCGCCTTTATGACGAAAAAGGACTCTTAAAACCCACTGATTATTCTGAAGGAAATTACCGTCTTTATGACAAGGCGGCACTGCAGGTACTGGAGAAGATCGTTGCTCTCAAACAGATCGGTTTCTCCCTCGAAGAGATCCGCGATAATATCCTTGCCGGTGATGCAAAAGATATTAAGGAAGCTCTCGAGCTCCAGAAGAAATCCATGGAAGAGAAGCGCTACAGGATCGATATGACGATCGATGCGATCAGCAGAACTCTGGCACAGGAAGGTGATCTGGACTGGGACGATGTTGCCGGTATCGTACAGAGCGTGACACTCGATCAGGAAGCCGACAGAGGACACTGGCTCGCGCTTCAGCACACTGTACCCGGTCAGGACTGGTATGTGACCGTATTTAAGTCCATGAACTTCAAAAAAGACGAGAAGGTCCTGGACCTCGGATGCGGCTATTCCAAGATCTGGAGAAATAACTGGAAGGACATTCCGGAGGGAACAAAGATCTACGGATACGATATCCCCGGAAGCTGGGCGGAAGACTTCGCAGAGTTTGTTAAAGAGAACGGCAAAGATCTGCCGGCAGGCGTCTCGATCGATCTGATCTTCGAGGATCTGGAGAAGGATGCCGCATGGGAGAAAATCGAAAAGGAGAAGGACTACACTTCCATCATTGCTCACTATATCGATGACGAACTGAAGGATACGGAAGCACTCGTGGAAAAAGCATCCAAAGTTCTGGCCAAAGACGGTATCTTCTCCATAAACGGGCGGAGTATCCCGAGATGGTATCTGTTCTTCGAAGCAGCCATGAAAGACCTCGGCATCGATGCTCCTTTTATCGAGGAAATAATCACCGAAAAAGAAGGTGAACGCGATGATTTCCGCGCCATGGCCGGTAAGTATTTCGGCAAAGTCGAAGAGGTTACTCTTCCGAGTTCTTTCCGCTATGACGATGCTCAGGAACTTGTTGACCGCATGAAGGAGTGCTTCCCCGGTCAGGAGAAATTCTTCTGCAAATATCAGGACAAGATCATGGCTTATTTCGCTGAGAAGATCAGCAGGGACGGCGAAGTGATCGTCTGCATGGACGGCACATTCCTGCGCTGCTCGATCTAACCGATATACATTACAAGCTCCTTTAGAACCACCTGCTGGCGATCCCCCCTAAACCGTCAGCAGGTGCTTTTGCATGTAAGGATCATTCTGCGCTGAGGATGACCGCTTCGCAGTACATCGCCACGCCGTGCTGACGGTTGGGATGGATCCAGTCGAGCAGATAATATGACTGCATAGAGGTCAGGAGCTTTTCTTCGATATACGGATTCGGATCGATGAACATATCGCCCTGATCCCTGCAGAATCCGGAGAGCACTTCGCTGTATTCCTTGCGTCGGGAAATGACTTCCTCGAGCGGAAGCATGCTTGCTTTGTCGCCGCCAGTGGATGTCCATGGAGCGATGAAGATGATGCGCGCGTCCGGAGACAAAGAGACGATCGCATTACGGAGTTCCAGGATATTCTGAATGAATCTGTTCGCATCCGTCGCGCCCTTGGATTCGTCGTTATACCGGATATCGTTGGTTCCGATAGCGATGACATAAGTCGATGCCTTCGGGATCTCCTGCTTATGCCCGATCAGATCCTTTGTCGTCCAGCCGCCATAGGAAAGATTTGAAACCGTTCCGCTGATGTAGGGAAGGAGAGGCTCGTACCAAGGGATTCCGCCGTTCTTCGTTCCGTAAGTGAGACTGTCACCGAGGAAGCAGACGGAATCCGATGACCCGATTTCCTTTAGAAAAGCACTTGTCTCCATTTCGGAAGTAATCGTAAGGGGCGCGTTCTGCGTCCGGAGGAAACCCTCTTTATCGAAATAGTAGACAGGCTCGATCATGTCGATAGAAAGAGGAGTATCGAGCATGACATCTGTGATGTGGTCATGAACTTCGGTGACACGGTCCAGATCTGTCGTCGTATAAGCTGAAGCCAGAGAAGGATCCGTGAGGATATCGAAGATCGGGACGGCACGGTAATTTCCGTCCGCCGGACAGGAAGTCCACATCGGAATGATACCGCCGCCGATGGGACGCTTGGTCTCACGGTCGATATAGACCTCGATCAGCGCGGATGCGTCACCGTTATGTTCCCGATAGACATTCGCATAGTTGCCGGGACAGTAAGCGGTGAAAACGGTCTTCCCGCCGGCTTCCTCGAGGAAGGATGGCTGCACGGAGTGCGGGTGGTCGCCGAGGATGATGTCCGCACCGAATTCGACAAAGTTGTCGTGCCAGGTCTTCTGGAATTCGTCCGGTGCATCGAGGAACTGCTCGCCCATGTGTGGGAGGACGAGGATGAGGTCCGGCGAAAGTGCTTTTGCCGTGGCAAAATCTTCTTTCACGGAAGCTCTGACTTTTCCGTAGTCCGGGTCGGAAGGATCGACGATGAAAGACGTAATGTAGGAAAGATCTCCGGACATCAGTTCCGATGTCTTATAGTAATTCGTTCCGAATGTATAGGAGAGGACGGCGATACGGAGGCCATCCTGCTCGATGATGTGGATATGGCGTGTATCTTTATCCGCCTGATTCCGGTATGAACCCGTGGAAGAAAGACCGAGATCTTCAAGTACATCGAGAGTACGGTAGGCGGATTCCTCGCCACGGTCCAGAAGATGATTATTCGAGGTAGTGACGAGATCAAAGCCTGCATCCTTAATGGCTTCCGCCCAGGTATCCGGAAAACCGATGCGGAGCTTCTTTCCGTCGTCATAGTTGCCGTAGGAATAGAGAGACGGGTCACCGACGAGAGGCCCCTCCAGAACGCCGATCGCCAGATCCGCAGAGGAGATCTCATCCTTCGTGTATTCGAAAACATCGTGGAAATCATAGACGCCGGTATCCGCATCGTATGCACGCTTTACCTGGTCCTCCAGAAGGATCAGATCGCCGGAGAAAATGATTTTAAATGCATCGTCATATTCTTTCTTCTGAGAAGAAGACATCACACGGTAGATCGGATCCGTGACGGTGTCCTTTTCAGTCTCATTAGAAGAAAGGTAAGGCGTTACGGAAGAGATGACCATTATCACCGCGACGGAGGCGGAGATGAGGGAAACCGTCAGGTTTCTGGCGAAATGCTCGTTCTTGGCAGTCGGGGATAGAAGGCGGTCAAGCATAGATGCGACCCACTGATTTCCCAGAAGGAGACAGAGGATAATAGCCATCCCGAAGGTTATGGGAAGAAGATAGAGACTTCTCATTCCGGACGGGAAAAACTTCATGATCACCAGGGTGAAGATGCGGTGAAGAAGGAATATAGCCATGGAGTTTTTTCCCCAGGACGTAAGAAGAGGGAGCTTCTTATCCGGAAGCGTAAAGAGGATCGCAAGGAGTGCCAGGACAGCGCAGCAAAAGAGCACGATACGAAGAAAGATCCGCTCGGGCTCGGCATAAGGCATCATGGTGTAGTCATGGCTTCCGATCCGGAAAACGCGGTTTGCCTGAATGATCGATATCAGGAAAAGCACTCCGAAAAGAATACCGTAAGGAAGAGTATATTTCTTCCGTGCTTTTTCAAAATCGTTGTCTTTCAGAAGATACCCGCACATGAAGAACGGCCAGAAGGCGAGAATACGTGCCAGCGCAAATGCATTCGTGATATCAGCTGCGTAGCCGCAAAGAAGCGCGGCGGCAATCAGAACAGGGAGAGCGATCCTGAATTTTGCAATGCGCGGTGTGACCAGGCGCCAGACAATAAGCGCAATCAGATACCAGCAGATGTAGTAGGGCTCAATCAGTGTGAAGCTCCCGGTCTGATGCAGATGATAGAAAAGGAATATTCCGTCGAAGATCACATACGCGGTCAGGAGCTTGCGGAAGTCGTGCTTTTCCTTCGTGAAGAAGCCGGATATGAAAGCAAAAGCCGGCATGTGGAAAGCGTAGATGGCCGTGAGTACGAGTCTTGCGGAGGCTCCGCCTGTATTTCCGTATAAGAAGTGGCCGAAGACGACTAGAAAGATCAGAATACCTTTCGCATTATCCCACAGAATTAAGCGTTTTTTCTCCTCCATCACGAAGCCTCCGGCGAGAGAAAGATCACGTACGGTGCTTCTTTGTCTTCTTCTCGATATACATGACCTTATCTGCTTTGTTCATGCACTCCATCAGAAGTTCCCACTCAGAGACCTCACATGTTCCGATGCTGGCGCTCAGCGTATATTCTGCGCGGTTCTCGGTATTTGCCTTCTTGATGGCATTACGGAAAGTACGGATGAACTGGCCGATACGTGCAGGGCTGTTCAGCACGAGAACTGCCTCGAACTCGTCGCCGCCGATACGGGCTGCGATCTCGCCTTCCTTAAGAGAAGATTCCAGACAGTGGGCAATGCCCTTGAGCGCTTCGTCACCGGCAGCATGACCAAGATTGTCGTTAATATCCTTCAGGCCGTCCATATCGATACTGGCGACCGCGATATTGCAGTCTTTAGTATGTCCGTCAACGAAGTAATTTGCGATACCCTGCTCGAAGCCGCGGCGGTTCAGAAGACCGGTCAGCGCATCGCGGATATACAGATCCTTGATATTATTGACCTCGAAAAGTTTGTCATAGAGGCGCAGACGATTCAGCGTCTGTCCAAGGAGTACCATGGTGAACTCCATCTTCTCATCGAGGATGTACTTAACGTCCGATTTCAGGCTGAAAGCGATATACCCGTAAACTTCACTCTTGTAGAAGACCGGAAGGAAGATATTCAGACCCGGTTCATCAGTATCGAATTCTTCCGGGACGAGCCTGCAGCTCGGGAAATCGATATTCGTTCTGGAGATTCTTCCATCTGAGCAGAAACCAACCATCTGTCTGTCATTCTCACAGTATTTGCAGAGAAGGATCCGGCTGAAAAGACCATATCCGTGCAGCTGTTCCAGAGTATAGTTGACGCAAACGTCATAGGACAGAACATCCTCATAATCAGAGCTGAGAAGTACAAAAGCACGTGTCTTGTCATAGTAATTTCTCTGGATTGCGTCCAGACGCCGGTTCATCTCATCGATATCACGTGCGGACATCTCATCACCGGTACTCTCACGGTAGATCAGTTTTCCGGGGACTGTCGTATAGATATCGACATCTTCTCCGGCGTTGATCCTTTCCAGATATTCGATCGCGGTTCTTCCGAGAACGGTTTCCGGGATCTCAGAAGTGGTAATGGACGGAATATGTGCACTTGATGCATCCAGATTATCGACACCGGTGATCAGAGTATCTCTCGGAACAGAGAATCCGCGCAGAAGCAGTTCATCGACCAGTGCGATTGCCATATAGTCATTCGAACAGATGATGGCTTTCGGCAGGGTACCATCTTCGCGTATAAAGAAATCCGCTGTCTCCGGCCCCTGGTTCGTCCAGTAGTTGCCGTGGAATACCATATCCTTTCTGATCTTGTAACCGGCTTCTTCCATCGCATCTTCGAAACCGGCAAGACGTTCGTGGGAATCCCGAAGATCATCTCTGCCGGTAACAAATCCGATGTCGTCGCATCCGACTTTCCCGATGACATACTTGGAGATCTCATACATAATCTGACGATTATCCGGGATGACTGCGTAGAATCCGGATTCCTCCGCGCGTACGCTGACGACCGGTGGCAGATCCGTGGCAGAAGTGAGCTTCTCGAGAAGCTCATAATTCAGTCCGGCGTGATGCAGTGTATCCGAACACAGGATGATGCCGTCATAGTCAGAATAATTCGGGAGAGAAAGGATCTTTTTCAGACCTTCCGCATGAAGAGGGTTCTCACTCGGAACAGAACAGTTTCCGAAAACGTCCACTCTGTGCCCGCGCTCGATCGCACATTTCTGGATCGCCAGAATGAGTTCAGACGAGTAGTCGCGATACATATCTCCGATAAAAGCACAAATCTTCATAGACGCACCCCTTTAATAAAAAAATATTATCATAGCAGCGCTTTTCTCTCAATACCTGAGAGCTCAGGACAGCCTGTTTTTCATGGGATGATTCCTCTTGAAAAGAACTTGTGCTCAGCATAGAATGAAAAACAGACCGTCAGGCGGAAGTGCTTTGCCCGACGGAAATTCAGGCACTACCGGAACGGGAGAAAATGGGCATTTTTAAGATACGACGTCTGACCAAAGAAGAAATTGACCGGAAGAATGAACCTCCGAAGCTGACATTGCTCGAAGAGATCGGAAACTCCGTCACTCATGGTATCGGCGCGGCTCTTTCGATAGTGGCATTTATTCTGATGCTCCTGAAATCGGATACTTCCCTGAAGGTGATGGCCTCCTGCTTTTACGGAATCTGTCTGATCCTTCTTTTCACGATGAGCTGTCTCTATCACGCCTGGAAAAACGGGCTTTTCGTCAAGAAACTCTGGCGGCGCTTCGACTACAGTTCGATCTATCTTCTTATCGGCGGCACCTTCGCGCCGATGTGTCTCGTTTACTGGGGAAATACGAAGGGCATCGTCATGTTCTGTATCCAGTGGGCGCTGATCGTTATGGGCATCACGTTTATCGGCATCTTCGGACCGGCACGCGTGAAGCCTCTCCACTACACTCTGTATTTCCTGATCGGATGGAGCGGACTTCTTTTCGTTCCCGATATGATAAAACATGATATGTGGCTCTTCATTCTGATACTTAGCGGCGGGATCCTCTATACGATCGGCATGATCCCGTTCGGCCTGAGACGCAAGGGTTCGCACTTTATCTGGCATATCTTCGTTCTGCTCGGTGCCGCGGCACAGTGGCTCGGCATCTATCTTTTCATCTACTGATCAGTTATTCCTTTTCAGACACATCCTTTCGGCTGTCGTATCCGCACCTCTCTCATTCAGTCCAAATAATTGGACAGCTGAGGGTCTATTATTCATGTTGTAGATGTCCTAGAGTGAAAAACTAACACTGAACTTTGACAACAGAATAAAGCAGAAAAAGTCTAGTTTACTCTTGCAATGAGAAAGGAGTACCAGCCCAGCCGAGGCTGGGCTGGTACTCGGCGCCGAAGCGATATATATTTGTAGTGACGTTACCATCTGCTGAAAGGAGCGGATGAGATGTTTTACTATAACCAAGGTCAACTGGATATGTCCGACAGGATAGCCATAGAGACCGGAATTTGCAGAGGTGAGTCATTTAAAAGAATTGCAAGAAGAATCCACAGACATCCGACAACAGTATCTCATGAGGTAAAAACAAACCGGACATTGATCAAGGGACATTACTTCCTTGGAAAGGATTGCAAGTTTGTGAGAAATTGCACCGTGAAGGGTTTGTGCGACAGCGGATGCACCTATCGTTGTTGCAGTTGCAAGACATACGATTGCAGGGAACTTTGTAGCAGGTATGCATCAACAGCGTGCCATAAGTTTGAGAAAGCACCATATGTATGTAATACGTGCCCGAACAAGAAACTGTGTCATAAGACGAAGTACATATACAGTGCTAAGTTTGCTGACGCAGCAGTAAGCAGGCGTCGTTCTGAAAGCAGAATGGGGATCCGGATAAGAGATGAGCAGTTCCGGGAGATGGATGAACTGATTACTAAATATGTGAGGAAAGGACAGCCACTCTCTCATATCTATGCTGAGCACGAAAATGAATTGCCGGTTTGTCTTCGAAGTATCTACAATTATATAGATGCAGGCGAGATGACGATAAAGAATGTCGACTTACGTCGGAAAGTAGGTTATCGGAGAAGACGGAGTAAAGAGAGACAGATACGTCTGAACCAGGCATATCGTGAAGGCAGGACCTTTGAGGATTTTCAGAGAGAAGCCAAGCACAGTCTTACCTACGAGTACGAATCAGTTGAGATGGATACAGTAAAAGGGACGAGAAATTCAGGGAAAAGACTTCTCACGATGATCTTTCGGAAGAATTCGGTAATGCTGTTGTTTCTGATGCCGGATGGAACAGCAGATTCAGTAAAGAGCGTGTTTGATTATCTTGAATATGGGTTGGGGCTGGAAAGGTTCCACAGACTGTTTCCCGTGATTCTAACGGATAACGGGGCTGAATTCAAACGGCCATTTGAACTGGAGTACAATGCAGATCTTGTTCCACGAACCAGTATCTACTACTGCGATCCTATGGCCTCATGGCAGAAGCCGCATATTGAGAAGAATCACGAATTCATCCGATATGTTATTCCCAGAGGTAGAAGTCTTACACCGTACACAGATGAAGACATAACCTTGCTGATGAATCACATCAACAGTACGAAGCGTCCTGGACTCGGAAATAAAGCTCCGTATGAATTGATTGCCGATGACGATGAAGATATGCACGAACTGATGAGTTTGTTGGAAATGGACCTCATCCCGGCGGATGAAGTCCATCTGAAACCCAGCTTGTTTAAGCTGAAATAAGTAAACTAGATTCTATTGCAGATGGTAACCGACACAACCGTACAAAACTATAAAAAGCGGGTCGCGTTTACTTTTGCACAACGGTTTGCGAGACGCTTGTTTGCTATGCCATAAAATACCAGCAACAACAGAATTTAATTGGATTATAGCATGTTTCAGGTAGAAAACATATCAAAATTCGGCTCGAAAACGCCTCAAAAACGATTCTGCGTTATTCTGTGAGATCTTAGTCTAAAGTTAGTATTTCATTCAAGGATGTTGTAGATGTTGTAGAGACGTTGCAGGCTTTCCGGTGTTGTGTGAGGCAGTCCAGGATTTACTGCCCGCGAATTTCACTATACAGGCACAACCGCCGGGAAGCTTTTCGAAGGAGGATAACATGGAGATAGCCGTTGTC
>CAMYWO010000011.1:0-48906 GCA_947302815.1 uncultured Clostridia bacterium
GGCTATCACTCCAACGATCTTGCCCTGCAGAATATCGATATTGTACCCAACATCTTATTTCTTCAGCACGTTCTTCCACACCCAGATCAGCGCGCAGGCACCGATGACGGAAAGGATAAATGTTCCGACGATTCCGGTAGCACCCAGTCCGATGATACCGAAAATAATACCTGCAACTACACCGCCGACAACACCGAGAATGATGTTGATCAGGATGCTGTTTGTTGCGGAATTCATAAGCTTACCTGCGCAGAAACCTGCCAGACCACCGACTACCAGACCAATAATCAAATTAACTAACATACTATTTCTCCTCCTATGATCATTTCTGATAGGTTAAGTATAGCACCGATAGTACCATTAGAGATGTCACAAAAATATAATTATTGCGCTCACACAAAAAAGAACTGCCCTTTTCGGACAGTTCCTTGTTTTCAAATTATTCAGCTGGCGGGTTTCACCAATCAGACTTCAGTACGTCAGGATCTGATGAATCTTCTGTATGTCAGGATCGTACCCATATCCAGTCGGCCATAGACGACAGCGTCTTTACTGGAGGATGCGTGGATGACCTGTCCGTTTCCTGCGTAGATCGCTACGTGATCGGCAACTCCGTCACCACCCTTAAGGTCATATACGATTACGTCGCCCAGTGTTAATTCCGAACGGCTGATGCCGGTGCCACGTGTCTTAATGCTGTTCGACTGATGTGGAACTCCAAGTCCTACTTGTCTGTAACAATATACGACCAGACCGGAGCAGTCTACGCCGTTCTTACTCTCGCCGCACCAGACGTAGTCTACGCCCAGCATGGACTTCGCGATGTTTACGATACTCTCGCCGTTTACACCGGTGATCTTCGGCGGCGGGTTGTTGTTGCCCTTCTTCGTCTTTCCGCCAGTGCTGGTCTTCGTCTTCGCCTTCGGCGTCGGAGTCGGCTTCGGTGTCGGTGTCGGCGGTGGTTTCTTCGTGGTGTAGGAAACGTAGACAAATCCTGCCGTTCCATCGTCAAGAGTGACTCTGTACCACTGGTCATTCGAGATACCGGTGCAGTGGAGTCTTGTCCAGCGCTTCAGTTCCTTGATGACTTCGCAGTTCGTATTCGGCTCCGAACGGAGCTTGAGGCCGCTGGCATTGACCCATACGGTACGGTCGATCTCGTTAAATACGACCTCGTAGGAAAGCGATGCGGAAAGCACGTATCCTTCCGCGCCCTCGGCGGTTCTGATCAGAGACCATGTATCGCCCTTCGCAATACGCTGGACCTTTGCGGATCTTGCCACAGAGGCAATCGTAACAGCGTCCATGTTCGGTTCCTGCTTCAGGATAGTCTTATTCGTCTTGATAAAGAGTTCTTCGTCTCTCGGTACAAAAGCACTTGTGTCGAGCAATTCGATCGGACATTCGGAGTCATCGTATGTCTGGATGATCTGTGCGGTCAAAAGGTTCGCATATTTCTTCTCTCTCTGTTCATCCTCATCGATATAAGACTCATCTACCGCGGTCTGACCTTCGCCGACCTCGATTAGGACACGTCCTGTCTCCGGGTCAACGGTCTGTGCGGGAATGTACGGTTCATCGGGTTCATCCGGCTCGTTGGGATCGATAATATCATCCGGATCCTCTGTGGCGTTCGGATCCAGTGACGGGTCTGCTGTAGGATCTGCTGTCGGATCTGATGTCGGGTCAGAATCAGGATCCGATGTATCGCTGATATTTACCGGAAGCGCCCAGTCCTCATAGAGCTGTTCCTCTTCCTGATCGGAATCCGGGTACGCAGCCGCATAGGCACGACCCACTACCACACCCGGGGGAGTGCTTTCACGAAGGCCGACAGGAATCAGCATCACCGGAAAAGTGATCATGGCACAGATCACGATGATGACGACAGATATCCCTCTGCTTTTCTGCTTATTGCGTTGCCGCATTTCTACCCTTTCTTCGCTTCAAAAGCCCTGATACTCGGGGCTTTTTCATCCGTAAATACCCACAACTGCCCGATAATAAGGCATTTTCAGTTACTTTGTATTTTACTCCCCGCCATATCTCAAGACAACGAATGTGACGTTTCTCTTATTTTACAATCCTGTTTCTCTTGTCTTTTCCGAACCTGTCATCGGAACATAAGAAGGAGCTGGTCTCATCAAAAAAGGAGCTTGCCTCGTGATTGAGACAAACTCCTTTTTCTTAATAATCTTCAGATTCTATCAGCTCTCGCTCATAGCCGGGATCGTGCTCGGAATAACGACCGGATCCTTGCCGAGGAGCTCATTATTCTCAGGCAGTACAGGAACTGCTGTGAGATTGCGGTAACGCGGCATACCGGTACCTGCCGGGATGAGCTTACCGATGATAACGTTCTCTTTAAGGCCGTACAGCGGGTCGATCTTACCCTTAACTGCAGCATCTGTAAGAACACGTGTTGTTTCCTGGAAGGAAGCTGCAGAGAGGAAAGAGTCTGTAGCGAGGGAAGCCTTGGTGATACCGAGGAGGACTCTCTTGCCCTTCGCCGGCTCCTTGCCTGCTTCTTCTGCCTTGACGTTAGCATCTTCGAAATCGAACATGTCGACGGTAGAACCTGTCATGAGATCCGTATCACCCGGATCGTCGATACGTACCTTACGCATCATCTGACGTGTAATAACTTCGATATGCTTATCGTTGATGGTAACACCACCGCTCTTATAAACCTTGATAACTTCGCTGACGATGTACTTCTGTACGCCACGAACGCCCTTGATCTTCATGATCTCCTGCGGGCTTACCGTACCATCTGTCAGGAGGTCGCCTGCCTCTACGAACTCGCCGTCCTTAACCTTGAGGGTTGCGGAGTAAGGAATTGCGTAGTGCTTCTCTTCGATCTCGATCTCGCTGTCCGGATTCGGGTTAACAGTGATTGCCTCACCTTCCGGAGTTGCCGGTGTAACAACGATGATCTTCTTGTGCTTCTGATCCTCGGTGATCTTAACGATACCGTCGATCTCGGAGATGATCGCCTGGCCCTTCGGCTTTCTGGCCTCGAAGAGCTCCTCAACACGCGGGAGACCCTGTGTGATATCCTCACCGGAAGCGATACCACCGGTGTGGAACGTTCTCATTGTAAGCTGTGTACCAGGCTCACCGATGGACTGTGCAGCCATGATACCGACTGCTTCACCGCCGATGGTCGGCTGGCCGGATGCAAGGTTGATACCGTAGCACTTGCTGCAGACACCATGACGGGCACGGCAGTCGAATACGGATCTGATCTTGACCTTCTCGTAGCCGCACTCTTCGATCTTCTTCGCAACATCTGCGGTGATCAGTTCGTTTCTGGCAACGAGCAGCTTCTTCTTATTCTTCAGATCGTAGATATCCTCAGCAGCATAACGGCCGGTGAGACGATCTGCGAGAGACTTGACGACATCCTTCTTGGTACCTGCCATGTTGGCAATTTCCTTGACCCATGTGAAATCGTCTGTACCGCAGTCTTCCTCGGTAACGATAACATCCTGGGCAACGTCTACGAGACGACGTGTCAGGTAACCGGAGTCAGCTGTCTTAAGAGCTGTATCGGAAAGCGCTTTACGGGCACCGTGAGAACTGATGAAGAACTCGAGTACGTTCATGCCTTCACGGAGGTTAGACTTGATCGGAATTTCGATTGTCTTACCGGATGTATCCGCCATGTTACCACGCATACCTGCGAGCTGCTTGATCTGCTGAGCGGAACCACGGGCACCGGAGTCAGCCATCATCTTGATCGGGTTGTACTGACCAAGAGAATCGATAAGTGCTTTTGTGATCGCGTCTGTTGTAGCAGTCCAGATCTTAACGACGGAAGTATAACGGCCATCCTCATCGAGAAGACCTCTCTTGTACATCTTGTTGACGTACTCAACCTTCTCTTCAGCTTCGTGAACCATCTTCTCCTTAACATCCGGCACGATCATGTCCTCGATACCGATGGAAATACCACCGCGTGTGGAGTACTTATAACCCATAGCCTTGATGTTGTCGAGGAGCTTCGCTGTAGCGCCGATACCGTGAACACGGATGGAGCGGGAGATAACGTCAGCAAGCTGTTTCTTACCAACTACGAAGTCGCACTCGAGAACGAGCTCGTTGCCTTCCTTCGTACGGTCTACATAACCGAGGTCCTGCGGGATGATCTCATTGAAGATGAAACGTCCCAGTGTGGACTTAACGATTCTTGTCATCGGAGCGCCGTTGAAGTCACGGGTAATTCGGATGGAGATCGGAGCATGAAGCTCGAGGTGATGATCGCCATACGCCATGATCGCCTCATCGATAGAGGAGAATACCATGCCTTCGCCCTTCTCGCCCGGCTTGGTGATCGTCAGATAGTAGCATCCGAGGATCATATCCTGTGTCGGAACGGTTACCGGGTTACCATCCTGAGGCTTCAGGAGGTTGTTGGTGGACAGCATGAGGAATCTTGCCTCAGCCTGTGCCTCTGCAGAAAGCGGTACGTGTACAGCCATCTGGTCACCGTCGAAGTCGGCGTTGAACGCGGTACAAACGAGCGGATGGAGCTTAATCGCACGACCCTCAACGAGTACCGGCTCGAATGCCTGGATACCGAGTCTGTGGAGCGTAGGAGCACGGTTGAGCATAACCGGATGATCCTTGATAACGTCTTCGAGGATATCCCAAACGATATCGGAAGCACGCTCTACCATTCTCTTAGCTGTCTTGATGTGCTGTGCATGTCCTTCGAGGACAAGACGCTTCATTACGAAAGGCTTGAAGAGCTCGAGAGCCATCTCCTTCGGGAGACCGCACTGGTGCATCTTCAGTTCAGGTCCTACAACGATAACGGAACGGCCGGAATAGTCAACACGCTTACCGAGGAGGTTCTGACGGAAACGGCCCTGCTTACCTTTGAGCATGTCGGACAGGGACTTGAGAGCTCTGGAGGAAGCACCTGTTACCGGACGTCCGCGACGGCCATTGTCGATGAGAGCATCGACTGCTTCCTGAAGCATTCTCTTCTCGTTTCTTACGATGATCTCAGGAGCACCCAGCTGGAGGAGCTTGCTGAGACGGTTATTTCTGTTAATTACACGACGATAGAGGTCGTTGAGGTCGGATGTCGCGAAACGTCCGCCGTCGAGCTGAACCATCGGACGGAGTTCCGGCGGAAGTACCGGGAGTACATCCAGGATCATCCACTCCGGCTTGTTTCCGGACTTCTTGAAGCTCTCGAGAACCTCAAGTCTCTTGATGATACGGGCCTTCTTCTGGCCTGTTGCGGACTGGTAATCCTCGTGGAGCTGAGCTGTCAGTTCTTCGATATCCAGTTCCTGAAGCAGGATCTTGACCGCCTCAGCACCCATCATGGCCTTGAAAGCGGACTTGCCGTACTTCTCAACGTTCTCCTGATATTCTGTCTCGTCGATGATCGCGCACTTGGCAAGACCAGTCGTGCCCGGATCAACTACGATGTATGCACCGAAATAGAGGACTCTCTCGAGCTGCTTCGGGGAAACATCCAGGAGCAGGCTCATGCGGGAAGGTGTACCTCTGAAGTACCAGATGTGGGATACCGGAGCAGCGAGCTCGATGTGGCCCAGACGCTCACGACGCACCTTGGAACGTGTAACTTCAACACCGCAGCGGTCGCAGATGATGCCCTTATAACGGATCTTCTTGTACTTACCGCAGTGGCACTCCCAGTCCTTAGAAGGTCCGAAGATGCGCTCGCAGAAAAGACCGTCACGCTCCGGCTTGAGCGTACGATAATTGATCGTTTCCGGCTTCTTGACCTCACCGTGGGACCAGCTCTTGATGGTCTCCGGAGATGCCAGGCGAATACCGATCGATTCGAAATGATTCATTTCAAACATATATTTGCAATCTCCTTCCCTACTCACATTTCTTCATTTTCCATGGAAGCAAGATCGTCCATGCTCGGTTCTTCATCTTCCGGAGAATCGTCGATCAGCTCGCCGTCTTCACCGACCTCAGAGAAACCTGCGGCACCCATCTCACTCTCTGCCAGGGAATCGAACTTCATGAGAAGTTCCGGATCCGGAGCCGGCAGATTCTCTTCTTCATCAGCAGCATCCTTGAGCTTGTACTCTTCGTCGCCGGAGTAGATGCGAACATCCAGAGCCAGGGACTGAAGCTCACGGACGAGTACCTTAAAGGATTCCGGAATACCGGCCTCAGGTACGCTCTGACCCTTAACGATCGCCTCATATGTCTTTGTACGGCCGGTGATATCGTCCGACTTAACTGTGAGGATCTCCTGCAGGGTATGTGCTGCGCCGTATGCCTCGAGGGCCCAAACTTCCATCTCACCGAAACGCTGACCACCGAACTGGGCTTTACCGCCGAGAGGCTGCTGCGTAACGAGGGAGTATGGTCCGATCGAACGGGCATGGATCTTATCGTCAACGAGGTGATGGAGCTTGAGGTAGTACATAACACCAACTGTGATACGGTTCTCAAACGGTTCACCTGTACGTCCGTCGTAAAGCACTGTCTTACCGTCTTCATCGATACCGGCAAGCTGGAATGCCTTGATGATGTCGCTCTCGTTAGCACCGTCGAATACCGGGGTTGCTACCTTCCAGTTGAGGGCACGGGCAGCACGTCCGAGGTGTACCTCGAGGAGCTGACCGATGTTCATACGGGACGGAACGCCGAGAGGATTGAGTACGATGTCAAGCGGTGTACCATCCGGCAGGAAAGGCATATCCTCTTCCGGCAGGATTCTGGAAACAACACCCTTGTTACCGTGACGGCCGGCCATCTTATCACCAACGGAGAGCTTTCTCTTCTGGGCGATATAGACACGAACCAGCTTATTCACACTGCCCTTAAGGACATTCTCGTCTTCCTTCGTGAAGGTCTTAACATCAACAACGATACCGGACTCACCATGCGGTACACGTACGGAAGTATCACGTACCTCACGGATCTTTTCACCGAAGATCGCTCTGTAGAGACGCTCTTCAGGTGTCAGCTCAGTCTCACCCTTCGGAGTGACCTTACCAACGAGGATGTCGCCCGCACGGACCTCAGCACCGATACGGATTACACCGTTCTCGTCGAGTTCCTTAAGAGCGTCATCAGAAACGTTCGGGATCTCTCGTGTGATCTCCTCGGCACCGAGCTTGGTGTCACGGGCTTCACACTCATATTCTTCAATGTGGATGGATGTGTAAACATCATCACGTACCATACGCTCGTTGATAAGAACGGCGTCCTCGTAGTTGTAACCTTCCCAGGTCATGAAGCCGATGAGTACGTTCTTACCGAGAGCAAGTTCACCATTCTCAGTAGAAGGACCGTCAGCGATAACGTCGCCCTTCTTAACCTCTTCACCCATTCTTACGATCGGGCGCTGGTTGATGCAGGTGCTCTGGTTGGATCTCTGGTACTTAGTAAGGTTGTATTCATGCTCCTTACCGTCAGAAGATGTAACTACGATCTTGTCGGCGGAAACGAATGTTACCTGACCGTCTTCCTTAGCTACCTTACATACACCGGAGTCCTTCGCTGCACGGTATTCCATACCGGTACCGATGATCGGAGCTTCCGGCTTGATGAGCGGAACAGCCTGACGCTGCATGTTGGAACCCATGAGAGCACGGTTCGCATCGTCGTTTCCGAGGAACGGAATAAGAGATGTAGCAACAGATACCAGCTGCTTCGGAGATACGTCCATGTAATCGACATGGGACGGATCAACTTCGATGAACTGGTCGAGGTGACGGCAAACGACCTTCTTGCTGATGAACTTACCGTTCTCATCGATCGGCTCATTTGCCTGAGCGATATTGTAGTTATCCTCTTTGTCAGCTGTCATGTAAACGACTTCGTCAGTAACGATGCCCTTTTCTTTGTCACAGATACGATACGGGGTCTCAACGAAACCATAGTGGTTGACCTTGGCATATGTAGCCAGGGAGTTGATAAGACCGATGTTCGGACCTTCAGGTGTCTCGATCGGGCACATACGGCCGTAGTGAGAGGAGTGAACGTCTCGAACTTCGAAGTTCGCACGGTCACGGGAAAGACCGCCCGGACCGAGTGCGGACAGACGACGCTTATGTGTAAGCTCTGCCAGCGGGTTCGGCTGATCCATGAACTGGGACAGCTGGGAAGATCCGAAGAACTCCTTAACAGCTGCGCTTACCGGACGGGTGTTAACGAGCTGGTTCGGATGAGTCGGCTCTTCGTCGGAAGCAGCGTTCATGCGCTCACGGATATTTCTCTCCATACGGGAGAAACCGATACGGATCTGGTTCTGGAGGAGTTCACCTACAGAACGGATACGACGGTTACCTAAGTGGTCGATGTTATCTCTGAAGCCTACGCCATACTGCAGACCGAGCAGGTAGCTGACAGAAGCGATAATATCCTCGATTACGAGGTGCTTCGGCATGAGCTCAGTAACCTGAGTGCGAAGAGCTTCCATGAGCTTCTCAGCATACTCTGTCTTCTTGGCTGTAGCACGTACTTCAGTAATGATGTTACGCAGGATAGTTGTGCGGACCATCTCGTTGATCGGGGTCTCGTTGATATCGAAGCCCTTCAGTTCTTTTGCAGCGAAGCTGGCGCGGATGAACTTATCTGCGTCTACTCTTGCATTACCGATAACCTTGAAAGCCTGATCAGAGATTCTGTCCGTATCACCGATCTTAGTGATCGGATATACATAAACCTCGTTGATGCCGGCATCCTGGATCTCCCATGCCTTATCGGAGGTGATGATCTCACCGGCCTTAAGGAGGACTTCACCATCGTCGGTAACGATATCGGAAACTGCCTTGTGACCCTTGATACGGGAAGCGAGGGACAGCTTCTTATTTAACTTATAAATACCTACACGTGCCAGGTCATATCTCTTCGGATCGAAGAACATACCGTTCAGGAGGGATTCCGCACCTTCGAGAGATGTCGGCTCACCCGGACGGAGCTTGTGATACAGCTCGGCAAGACCTTCCTCACGGCTGTGGGAAGAATCCTTCGCAATAGTTTCGTTGAGGAACTTCTCGTCACCGAACAGGTCACGGATCTCCTCATCTGTGCCGATGCCCAGAGAACGCAGGAAAACGGTCAGCGGGAACTTACGGGCACGGTCTACACGAACGTAGATCACGCCGTTGGCATCAGTCTCATATTCCAGCCATGCACCACGGTTCGGGATGACCTGGGAAGTATAAAGATATGCATCGGATTTATCATGGATAGCGTCAAAATACGCACCCGGGGAACGGACGAGCTGGCTGATGATAACACGCTCAGCGCCGTTGATGATAAATGTACCATGCTCGGTCATGATCGGGAAATCGCCGATGAAGACGTCCTGATCTTCTACCTTACCGGTACGCTTGTTCAAAAGGCGAACTTTCACTTTGAGCGGAGCGGCGAAGTTACAATCCTTCTCCTTACACTGCTCGATTGTGTTTGCCGGGTTGTCGATATCGAATTCCTTCCCTACGAAGGATAATTCCATATCACCCGAAAAGTCCTTGATCGGAGACACTTCTTCAAGTACTTCCATAAGGCCCTCGTCGAGGAACCACTTATAGGAATTCTTCTGTACTTCAATAAGATCCGGGACTTCGATGACTTCGTCGATATGAGAATAAGACATTCTCTCTGCTCTTCCCTGCTTGATGGGACGCACCATTACACATCACCTCTCGACTTCGTAAACAACTTTGTTTACGTGTACGCAAAAATAGATCGCGCACCTTCCTATACTGCTCAAAAGCAGGCTTTGCAAGCTCCGCCGTGCTTTTCCGTCAAAATGGGTAAAGTAGCCCTACCCATTGTAACGCAGTATAGAATGATACCACGATCTATTTCAAGTGTCAACGATAAATTTCTTTTTTAAGAAATATTATGTGAAGAAGTCGATCAGGCCGTGATTGATCACTGTGTAGTAGGACTCATCGCCAACCATTCCGTTATACCATGTGTCATACTTCTCTGTTGTCATCGAGCTGCGCAGGCTGCTCTTCCAAGCCGGAACGCTGTCGCAGAAGTAGAAGAGCTTTACGGAGTTAACGCACTTGATGATGATCATGTCGCCGTTCTTTCTCTCCGGAGCATAGAGCCAGTCCATGAGCTGCTTATCCTCATCTGCCAGAACTGCTTCTTCGTCATCTTCATTCATATATGTTCTCGGGAAGTATGTCTCGTTATCCTCAGTGATACCGGAATGATAACCGCCGGTAAGCAGATCGCTGGAATTCTGAGTATACTTCTTAGCCATCTCGATGAAGTCAGCCTCGGATGTGATCTTGCCCTTATACTCTTCGAGCTTGGCAATAAGCTTGTTATGTGTCTCGGCCTTATCTTCCATCGACTTGGAGATATCCTTCAGGACATCGTCGGTCAGCTCGATCACACGGAATGTTGCAGCTGCCTTCTCATTGAGTTCTCTCTTCTCGAAAAGCACTGCGTAGTAACCTACGTTCTCGCTGTCTGCGAATACGGAGGTGGTGTTCTCAGGAGTCTCGGGATTGAGGCAGAGCTCTGCAAACTCCTTGTTGTAGGTCTCAAGCTGTGTCTTGGAAAGATCTTTCACTGTTGTCGGATCTTCACCCTTGTCCATACGCTCGCGGTAGCTGTCATCGCAGTTCGCGCGGACTCTTATCTTAAAGTCTACGGCATTCTGGCAGCCGTCTGCGATCTTGTGTGCCTTCTCGCTTGCAGCTTCCATCGCCTTTGTCTTCTCTTCCGCGGTAGCATCCTTGGAAACATCAGCAGCTACGAAGTAAGCCTGGATCTGAACTGTGTAGTAGTCCGACGGGTTCTCATTGTACTTCGCCATGATCTCCTCGTCTGTCGGAACGAGAGTCTTCTGCTGAACATACTGTCTGTATTCCTCGATCACTGCCTGACGCTTCATGATCTTTCTGAAGATCTGAACTGTCATGCCCTTACCATAGGATCTTGCAAGATACTGGTCCATCGTCATGTTGGAACCGTAGAGCTCGTTATACTGCTTAACTGTGGAACGCATGCTCTCGACCTGCATCTCTGCATATTCGCTGGAAGCTGCGCTCTTAAAGCCTTCGTCGTCATCAGCCGCTTCTGCCATCAGGTACTGGGTCTGTACGGTGTTCGCCGCATTCTCCCAGAGCATCTCACGGTAGGTCTGGCCGTTGTTTGTGTTGTATACATCATCCAGATTGGTGTCGGATGTGATGATACCGGACATGACGTACTGATTATATGTAACGCTGAAGAAGTAATTCATCTCAACGATCGGGACCTTCTTAACAGTCTTCTCTTTACCGGTCTCCTTATCTACGTGAACGATCTTCGCACCCGGCAGGATCTTCGCCGCAAGGCCGGCCTGGTGGGCAAAATAGCAGAAGCAGACAAGTGCCAGCAGGATAACAACGATCGCGGCAATGATCTTATTCTTCTTTGAAACTTTCATATGTTTTTTGGTCTTTGCTTTACCTGACTTGTCTGTCTTATTAGACATAATTATGCCCTTCCTTTTCAATACATAATAAAATATCAGCACGCAACATTATAATTCGCATGTCAAGAGATTGCAAGAAAAGATTACTTTTCGCCCGTTTTCCGCCTGTTCAGATTTCAAAAACCGCGTCGATCAGTGCATTGAGGTCCGCGTTATTCTTTCCCGCACACTCGTAAAGCACCTCGAAGAAGCGGTCTGCGGTCGAGTTTTTGAAAGCGTTTCTTCTTACATACTCACGGATGACGCCGTGGAACTCTTCGGTGCCAAGGATCTCTTCCATCTGGAAAAGCGCCTGTTTGCCGACCTCATATGCCGCGTAGACAAACGAATACTCCGACCCGAACGAGTAATACGAACGGTTGATCGGGATCGAGCCCATTGCTTTGATTGAACTGTTATAATTCTGATCCGAAAGATCTGCAACCTTTCTGGAGTAATAATCGTACTTGGACGGATCTCCCACATATTCGTAGTAAACGATCTCCGTATAGGAGGCGAAAGACTCGTCGAGCCACGGCTCCATGCCGGAATTGCTGCCGACGATGCCCATGAACCACTGGTGTCCGATCTCGTGCGCCACGACACCGCGCATGGTGTTAAACGGCAGTTTCTCCCAGGAATTTTTCGTGCAGTAGAGAGAATCTACCGTGCAGATGATCAGATTCGGGTATTCCATGCCGCCCGCATCGATCGGCGCCAGAATGATATCCAGCTCCGGATACGGATATTCGCCAAATGCTTCACCGAAAGCTGCCAGTGATTCTTCTGCAGCCTGAACTGAGGCTTCGCAGCATTCCGGCATCTCGTTGGATGCAGGGTGCTTCTCGTCATAAACGACGCGGATGTGCACATCCTTGTAATCACCCTCGTAGAGTTTGAAACCGGCACTCGCGCAGAAGACGAAGTCACGGACGCAGGGTGCGTCGATCGAATATGTCGTCTTTCCGTTCTCCTGCTTATACTCTTCCTCCACGCCGGTCGTCAGGATCATGTAATCAGACGGAACCGTCAGCATTACCTTGTAATCGGATATCTCCGAGAAGAAGCACTCACCCATGTTATAGAATGCCTCGTGCGACCAGTCCCCATTTGTATATACAGCCAGGATCGGGTAGAAATTCGTAACGTTGAAGACATCCTGCGATACGCCGTAACGATCGGCAAGAGACGGGATCTTCGCGGTAAAGTCATAGGACAGAGTCATCTCTTCTTTCGGCTGAAGCGGCGTGGGAAGCGGGATCCACACCACGGAAACATCGCTGTCACGGGTATACTGGATGTTTTTCGAGTTTCCGACCTCAATATTCTCGATCTCCGTCAGCGCACCATCCGAGCCCGGCACACCCGAGGTCTGCTCATCTTTAAAAAGGCTGGAATAGTCACGCAGGCAGAGCTTATCCCATGCGTCATCCGAGTTGTTGAAGAACTTGGCGACCACATGGCCGCTTACCGTATTCTTCGTGGTATCGAGTTCCAGTGCCATATCATAGTGGAAGCGTTCATTTTCCGGGAGGAACTCAATCGAGCAGTTCTTCTCCGGCACGGGGATCTGAAGGTTCAGATCCGTATTGCCGGACGGAGCTGTAGTATCCGTCGGTTCCGGCGTCGTATCTGTCGGCTCCGGTGTCGTATCCGTCGGTAAATAAGTAGGTTCCGTTTCAGGAGCTTCCGTCTCCATCGTAGCGCCGAGCTTCTTCTGTTTCGTCTCCAGAGACGAACGGCGGTTACAGGCGGAAACCGAAACAGCAATGGACATCGCAAGCAGCCCGGACAAGAGCTTTTGCATCTTTTTCATAGGAGACTCCTTTCTAATCAGCCGAAAAAGCAGAGTGCGATAACGTGGCAGATCGCGCCGAAATCCACGAGAAGGTGGAAGATCATGTGTGCGAACTTAAAACGCATGAAGAAAAGCACTACACTCGAGGTGTAGCAGAGGCCGCCGGCCAGGATCAGCCAGAAGGATACCGGGGAGGCCTGCTCGTAGAGGATCGGGAAACAGAGCACGATCATCCATCCCATCAGGAGATAGAGGAGTGCCGAGAAAATGTAGGAAATCGCCGACTTGGAAAAAGCAATGGCCTTCATCAGTGTACCTGCAATTACGACGAGCCACTGGGCAACACAAAGTCCGATGCCCCATTTGCCGCCGATGATGGACAGGCAGACCGGTGTATAAGCGCCGGCGATCGCATAGAAGATCATGATATGGTCGAGGCGGTTGAATACTTCCTTCTGCTTGGTACCGTGCTTCATGGTGTGGTCGATCGTAGACATCAGGAACATCAGGAATGTGCCGATGCAGAAGATGGAGATCGCCACCGTGTCCAGAATCGCGTTGCCGCTTCTGGCCTTCAGATAGGAGTGGACCGCCGCATACGGCAGGATAGCCAGCATGAATACCGCCATAACACCGTGTGTTGTGGCATTTCCGATCTCCTCGCCGAATGTCTCCTGTGTCTTGACTTTTCTTACTTCCTCGTCGGACCAGTTCAGGTCACGGAGTCCTTCCTCCAGCGGATCCGCAGCCGCTCCGGCCTGCGCCTCCTTATGTGATCTCGAACCCTCCAGCCATCTGTGCCAGAATGCTTTGTTCGTTGACATTGCCTCTTCCTCCTAAGTTCCAGTTCTTTTCCGTTCTCTTTATATATCTGCGCTTCCCGCGCTTCATCATAATCTTCTTATTCTATTCAGTCTAGATCGCTGTCGCCGAAGACGTCGATCTTCTCTGCCTCACCGTGCACATCCGGGAAATCCAGGCTCTCATCCGTCGGAAGCTCCATCTCCACCGGAGAAACCGTATCCACCGGTTCGGCCATCTCTGTCGGAACGACCATTTCCACTGTTCCTTCTTCTTCACCTGCCGGAAGCATTTCCGGCTTCGGGAAAGGAACGATCTCCGACTGGTAATTCTCATTCCGGACCGGCTCCTGCACCGCGGTCTGCGACAGATCCGCCGAAGAAGGTGCTCTTGCCGGAAGTTCGATCGGGGTCGACGGCGAGTGGGCCGCCAGTGCGATCACCTGTGTCTCATCGGACGGCGCCGAAGACGGGGCATGTGCCGCCAGAGCAATGACTTCTGTCGGCTGCTCCCCGGAAGGAAGTGCCGCAGCGGCCTCACCCGAAAGGTTATTCATGACTGTCTGGTCGTCTTCCTGCTTCTTGACAGGGAATGTCTCCGCAGCGACCTCGGCCTTCTCGTTCAGCACGATCGTACCCAGCGGGGACGGTGCTTCCGGCTCCGGTGCAAAAGGCATGACCGGGCTTCTGACGGCGTTTGTCTTGCGGAAATGGTCAAAGTCGTGGATCTGCTTCTTCTCCGCTACATAGGCGTTGTGGTAGAAGCGGACGATCTGCGAAATGAGATATGCGATGATCACGACCGGCAGGATCAGGTACGGAAGTTTCTCCGCCTGCTTTTCGGAGCACATTCCGATCAGGCCGGTAAAAGGCGCGTGGACAAGTTCATATATCCGGTTAAAAAACGTAGACAGCAGCGTATCGATGATATTCTTGCCGGGTTTGCTGAGCCGGAGCTCGATCTTCGGCAGGAACCACTTCGGGAGATATGCCAGTAATCCGAAGGAACAGATACCCAGCATGACCCAGACCTTCTTCTTCCAGCATGCCCAGATCACGGACATGACCAGACCGAGAAGGAAGCATACGCTCATAATGCGCTCAAAAAGGAAAATGTCTCTCGGGACATTTCTGGTATAGCAGAAATATGCGGGGAACGAGAACAGGAACAGAAGTGACAGCAGGACTCCGCCCAAGAAAATATCTCCGATGATATCCCGTTTCATCTTCCGGTTCTCCTTTCCTTCGATTTTCGTCAAAACACACAACGGACACACTGATCCGAGTTTACACAGTAATGTATTATACCCCTTCCCCCTTCCCTTGTCACTTGCCCACGCGCGTGATAAAATCGAAAAAAGCCTTAATTCTGCTATTCCTTATAAGGGGTGGACGGCAGATTCATGGCTTGCATCTATGGTTATTTCATTAGGAGGGATCGTCATATGCCCTATTCCACTACTTCCGCAGATGTCGTCATCGTAGGCACCGGTGCTGCCGGACTGTTCTGCGCACTTCATCTTCCGGAAAATCTTTCCATTTACATGATCACCAAGGATACGCTTGAGAACAGCGCCTCCTACCTCGCCCAGGGCGGTATCGCCGCGCTGAAGGACTCCGAGGACTACGAAGACTATTTCGAGGATACTCTGCGTGCCGGTCACTATGAGAACTCGAGAAAAGCGGTCGACACCATGATCCGCCAGTCTCCGGTCATCATCCGCGAGCTCCTCGACTATCACGTCAACTTCGATAAGAAGGGCGACGACCTCGACCTGACCAAGGAAGGCGGCCACTCCGCTTCCCGTATCCTCCACCACGAGGACATTACCGGACAGGAGATCACCAGCAAGCTTCTCCAGAATGTCCGCGAAAAGAAGAACATCGACCTTCACGAGCACACCACCATGGTCGACCTGATCTGTGAGAAAAATGTCTGCAAGGGCATCATCACACAGGACGCCGACGGTGCTTTTCACGCGGTATTCGGCAAAGCCGTAGTACTCGCGACCGGCGGTATCGGCGGACTTTTCAAGCACTCTACCGCTTTCCGTCACATCACCGGTGACTCTCTGGCCATCGCACTGAAGCACAACGTGCTCCTCAAGGACATCAACTACATCCAGATCCACCCGACATCCCTCTATTCCGAGAAGCCGGGCAGATCGTTCCTCATTTCCGAGGCTGTAAGAGGCGAAGGCGGCGTGCTCAGAAACAAGAACATGGAGCGCTTCACCGACGAGCTGCAGCCGCGTGACGTCGTATCCGCTGCGATCAAGAAGCAGATGGAGATCGACGGCAGAGGCTTTGTATGGCTCGACGTCACCCACCTCGATCCGGAGCTCATCAAGAGCCACTTCCCGAACATCCTCGAGCACTGTAAGGAAGAGGGCTACGATATCCTGAAGGAACCCTTCCCGGTAACCCCTGCCCAGCACTATTTCATGGGCGGTATCGAGGTCGACCTCAAGGGCAGAACATCCATGGATAACCTCTACGCCATCGGCGAGACATCCTGCACCGGCGTACACGGCAAGAACCGTCTCGGCAGTAACTCCCTGCTCGAGAGCCTCGTATTTGCGAAGCGCTCCGCGCAGAACATCGAGGAGACGATCCCGTATGAGCCGACAGAGACTGAGGAAGTAGACTTCAGCCAGTACGAGGGCAGAGATTTTGCGAAGGAATACCGCGAGATCGTTCTCGAGGAGATCAAGAGAAGGGACAAAGATTTCTATGAACAATGGTGTACTTAATACGATCCTGTGGGACGACTATATCATGCGCGCACTGCGCGAAGACATCACTTCCGATGACGTGACCACACAGGCGATCATGCCGGAACCGTTCATGGTTACGGTCGACCTGATCTGCAAGCAGGACGGCGTCCTCTGCGGAATCGACGTTTTCACACGCGTCTTCGAGATGCTCTGCGATGACTCCTCTTTCCGTGCCAACTTCAAGGACGGAGACGAGATCCATAAGGGCGACATCATCGGCATTCTGACCGGTGACGGACGTGCTGTACTGAGCGGCGAGAGAACCGCCCTCAACTTCCTGCAGCGAATGAGCGGTATCGCTACCCTCACCCGTTCCATGACTAAGGAACTCGAGGGATATGACACCAAGCTCCTCGACACAAGAAAGACCACACCGAACATGCGTCCTTTTGAAAAGTATGCGGTACGCATCGGCGGCGGCACGAATCACAGATACAATCTTTCTGACGGCGTCCTCATCAAGGACAACCACATCGGCGCTGCAGGCTCTATCGCCAAGGCCGTCGAGATGGCACGCGCATACGCTCCGTTCGTAAGAAAAATCGAAGTGGAAGTCGAGAACCTCGAGATGCTTCAGGAAGCCCTCGACGCAAAGGCCGACATCATCATGCTCGACAACATGACCGACGAGATGACTGCCCAGGCTGTCGCGATGGCCAAGGGCAAGGCTGAACTCGAAGCTTCCGGCAACATGAGCATCGAGAGACTGAAGAAACTCGCCGAGATCGGTGTAGACTTCATCTCCTGCGGCGCACTCACCCACTCGGCACCGATCCTGGACTTCTCCATGAAGAACTTAAAGCCGATCAACTGATTTACGCCGCAACAAACAGAACATACAAGATCCGGCAAGCGCCTGCACCCAGTGTGGCGCTTGTCCTGTATAAGGAGTTATAAGACCATGAGAAGAATCGTATTAGCCAGCAAATCGCCCCGCCGTTTCGAACTACTGTCGATGACGGGACTCACCTTTGAAGTCATGGACGCAAAAGTCAATGAGGGGACTCTCGCCGAGAAAGTCCTTCTGGGCGCGGCGTCTCCGGCACTGGCTGCCGGCGCTATGGCGGGGCTTTCCATCGGACTCGCTGCTCTGAACCCGAAGGGCGCATCCTCCGGAACGGTCTCCTTCTCTTCAGGCGACACACTCCCCACCGTTACTGTCAACACGACACCTTCCATGTATGAGAAAGCCGAGAAGATCTGCTGCTCTCTGGCCGAAGCCAAGGCCAAGGCGGCTCTCTATAATCTGGAATGGTCCTCCGATGAGGCACCGCTGGTCATCGGTTCCGATACGATCGTCGTTACAGAGGACGAGATCCTCGGGAAGCCGGATGATGAGGCCGATGCCCGCCGCATGCTGACCATGCTCTCCGGAAAGACCCACCGTGTCTATACCGGCGTCGCGATCCTTTCCAAGGACCTTGAAAACCGCGTCTTCAGTGCTTTTGCCGACGTAAGATTCCATGACCTCGACGATATGCAGAAGGATCTGATCGAGAAGTACATCGCCACCGGTTCCCCGATGGACAAGGCCGGTGCCTACGGTATCCAGGACGAGGGCGCACTCCTGATCGACTCGATCAGCGGTGACTACTACGCCGTCGTCGGACTTCCCATCGCACAGGTCAACCGGGAACTGCGGAAGATCCTGGGATAATTCAGTGAATTAGGAAACGAACAGGGAGATACGGAGTTGTCACAAAACCAGGTGAATTAATGATCTTGCCCGACATTTGACACATTTAATGAAAATCTATTTCAAATGACTAATGGAGATCTTCCATTAGTCATTTTTCGTTTTACTTGTCCTTATATGACCAATGAAGGTATTCGAAAAGCACTCTTCCCTGCTCTATTGGTCATTCTGTTGCCCACTTTTTGAAATCTGTCAAACAAAATGACCAATACAGTGCTTTGGGAACAGAATCCGGGGTTTCATTGGTCATTTAGCTTCCCGGCTAACGAAAAATGACCAATGATGCCGATATATTGGTCATTTCTGTGTAAAAAGCACTTTCAAAGACAAATAAGGAGCTACCTCATCGTTTTGAGATAGCTCCCTGTACTTCTTTGATTGCTCCGCTCACTCAAAAAGCGGTGTGGAGAAATATCTCTCCGCGGTATCCGGAAGGACAGTAACAACGGTCTTTCCGGGGCCAAGCTTCTTCGCCATAGCGATCGCCGCCGCGACGTTGGAACCGGACGAGATGCCGCACATCAGGCCTTCTTTTCTGGCCAGATCCTTCGCGGTCTCAAGTGCCTCCTCGTCAGATACGACATATACATCTTCGTAGATCTCGGTGTTGAGGTTCTCCGGGATCAGGCCGTCGCCGATACCCATCTGCAGGTGGGAACCGATGTTACCGCCGGCGAGGATCGCCGCGTTCTCCGGTTCTACTGCCCAGATCGTGATGTTCGGATTCTGGGCCTTCAGGACTTCACCGATACCGGAAAGGGTTCCGCCGGTGCCGATGCCTGCGCAGAAACCGTCGATCGGACCTGCGACCTGTTCTAAGATCTCGACGCCCGTGTGATGGCGGTGGACCATCGGGTTGGCCGGGTTCGTGAACTGCTGCGGAACGAATACGTTCGGATCTTCTTTCTCCATCTTCTCTGCGAGCTTTAAGCACTCGTCGATGGCTTTACCGATATCGCCGTCATCGTGGATGAGCTTGACCTCGGCACCGTAGTGCTCCACGAGATAGCGGCGCTCACAGGATACGGAGTCCGGCATGATGATGATCGTTCTGTATCCGCGGACCGCGCCGACCAGTGCAAGACCAATGCCCTGATTGCCGGATGTCGGCTCGACGATGATGGTATCCTTGGTGATCTTACCGTCCTTCTCCGCCTGCTCGATCATGTTGAGCGCGGTGCGGGTCTTGATGGATCCGCCCACATTCAGGCCTTCGTATTTTACAAGCACGCGGGCCGAATCCTCACCGACCATGCGGGAGGAAAGTTCGATCATCGGCGTATGCCCGACGGCTTCCAGTACATTCTTATAAACCATTTTACTTCCTGCTTTCTACGGGATATGTCCCGAAGAGTAATCAACCTTTTATCCTGAGGATATTAGGGCAAATGCTCTACTATTTTATATCCCTTATGTCCATCATGCAAGAAAAGCACCGAAAAGTATTGCAATTCCTTGCTTTCCGTGGTATCTTTTTGTCATTGCGGAAGTGCTTTTATCAAAGATGAAAAAGGAACCGCAATGTTTGACCGCCACGACATCAGTGGTTAGTAGGCCATACGGACAGCCGGGTCAAATGCCGAAGCGGCAGTTAATTACTGCCTTATTGAGTGGGAAGTTCGAATTCCCTTAATGTTGATAAGTTGGTTATAACTTGTGAATAATCAATAAGAGTGCGATGAAGCTTTGGCTTTTAGGACCTCTTGCCCGTGGGCACGATGATGTGTTTTCCCGGAGAAGATTTTCAAGTTAGGACCATCTTGGAAAGGATGGATCAAATGGCGCACGAGAAACTTCGTCTCTACGGCTTTAACAATCTGACCAAATCCCTGAGTTTTAACATCTATGATGTTTGCTATGCCAAGACGGCACGCGAACAGAAGGATTATATTGCGTACATTAACGAGCAGTATAACTCGGAGCGTCTTACGAAGATCCTTACCAACCTCACCGAGATGATCGGTGCGAAGGTGCTCTCGATTTCCAAGCAGGACTATGAGCCGCAGGGTGCGTCCGTTACTCTTCTCATCGCTGAGGAATCCATGATCCCTCATATGGAAGCTGAGACCGTGGTGGCACACCTCGATAAGAGCCACGTTACCGTGCACACCTACCCGGAGTATCATCCGGATACAGCTATCGCTACTTTCCGCGTAGATATCGACGTCGCGACCTGCGGCGAGATCTCCCCGCTTTCCACATTGGATTACCTGATCGGAAGCTTTGATTCCGATATCATCACGATGGACTACCGTGTCCGCGGATTCACCCGTGACGTCAACGGCAAGAAGATCTTCCGCGACAAGAACATCGTATCCATCCAGAATTATATCGATAGAAAAACACTCGAGCGCTACGATGCGATCGACATCAACGTTTATCAGGCGAACCTCTACCACACCAAGATGCTCATCAAGGATGTGGATCTGCAGAACTACCTCTTTAAGACAGATGTCTATGAGATCGCGCCGAAGACCCGTCTGGAGATCACCAACAATCTCCGCAAGGAAATGATCGAGATCTTCTCCGGAGCCAATGTTTTTGAAGCACCGGAGGAGGATAACGATTAAGTGGAGAAGGATTTCAAGCAAAGACAGAGCCGTGCCCCTATTGCCGAAGCACTCGACAATTACACTTCCGAGCGTGTCGTTCCTTTTGACGTGCCCGGACATAAGCACGGCCGCGGAAATCCCGAACTGACTGAATTTCTCGGCGAGCGCACCATGATGCTCGACGTTAACTCCATGAAGCCCCTGGACAATCTCTGCCACCCGGTCTCCGTCATCAAGGAAGCCGAAGAACTGGCCGCAGAAGCTTTTGGTGCAAGAGCGGCATTCTTTATGGTGGGCGGCACTACTTCTTCTGTCCAGGCGATGGTATTTACCGTCGCAGCCCGCGGCGAAAAGATCATCGTCCCGCGAAATGTTCACAGAAGTGTTATCTATGCGATGGTCCTCTGCGGCGCCATTCCGGTCTATGTTGATCCGGGTGCGCATGAGCAGCTGGGTATCGCGCTCGGCATGACTCTTAACGATGTCGAAAGAGCGATCCTCGATAACCCTGATGCCAAGGCCGTCTTCGTTAATAACCCGACGTACTACGGCATCTGCAGTGATCTACGCGGTATCGTAAAACTCGCACATTCCCACGGAATGCAGGTCATCGTTGATGAAGCTCACGGCACGCATCTTTCGTTCTCAGAGAAGCTTCCCGTTTCCGCAATGGAAGCAGGTGCCGACCTGGCCGCAGTCTCCATGCACAAGTCCGGCGGATCGCTGACACAGAGTTCTTTCCTTCTGGTCGGAGGTGTGGAAAGTGAGGAGAATAAGGCTTCCGCGATCTCCCCTGCCTATGTCCGCCAGATCATCAACCTGACACAGACGACCTCCGGCTCTTACCTTTTCCTGTCGAGCCTCGATCTTTCCCGAAAAAGACTTGCTCTCCATGGAAAAGAACTGTTCGACAAGGTAATCGATATGGCCGAATATGCCAGAGAAGAGATCAACAGTATCGGCGGTTATTATGCCATTGGTTCGGAGCTGGTCGACGGCAAGGCCATCAGTGATTTTGATAAGACCAAGCTCGTCATCCACACTCTTCCCGTCGGTCTTGCCGGCATCGAGGTGTATGACCTGCTGCGTGATGAATACGATATCCAGATGGAGTTCGGCGACTTCGGAAACTGTCTGGCCTACCTCTCCGTAGGCGACCGCATCCGTGAGATCGAACGTCTTGTGGGTGCACTTTCGGAGATCCGCCGCCACTTCGGAAAAGAACCGCTCGTGTCCCTGCCGAACAGTTATCTGCCGCCGGTAGTAGTGCTTTCACCGCAGGAAGCGTTCTACGCGGACACCGAGCACATCGATTTCGGATCTTCAGTAGGAAGGATCTCCGCAGAGAGCATCATGTGCTATCCTCCGGGAATTCCGGTACTTGCTCCTGGCGAGAAGATCACCGTGGAAGTCCTTGATTATTTAAGGTTTGCGCAGGAAAAGGGCTGCCAGATCACCGGCGCCGAAGACGCAAGTCTCAAGACTCTGAAAGTCGTCAGGGAACGGACAGGATAATGATCTATGGGAAGAATGGAAAATGACGAGATCTTTATGAACGCTCTCGAAGAGGAACGTAGAAAGATCCCAAGCTTCATGCGCATGTCTCCTGCCAAGGCAAAGGTCATCAGCATCATCTTTTTCTTTATCGGCCTGGCAGAGCTCCTAGTCGTTTTCTTCTGGCCGCGCTGGCTGGGTGCGTATGTCACTTACACAAAAGATGCCGACGGCAGCATGATTATCAATAACGTATATCCGGTCGGGTATATCGTGGCGATGATCGCCGTTGCCGCGCTGACGATCCCGGTCATCGGGTATATTCTCTTCTCCAGGAAATTCGAGAAAGATGCTTTCCGCGATGCAAGCAGAATGGCAAAAACGCAGAAGGATCTTCAGGCGGCAAGCGAGCGGCGTACAGACCGTATGATCATGGAACAGGCTTCCAATCTCGAGATTGAACGCATTCACTCTTCTTCTGAAGGGAAAGATACTTCGGATGCCGTAGCTTCAGGCGAGTCTCTCTACGCTCCGCTGGACGAGGACCTCGGAAATCAGATCCTCCGCAAATCTACGAGAAAAGCACCGGACGAGATCGACCTTTTCGAACCGGATTCGGAGACTGAGATTTTTAAGAAAAAACAGTAATAAAAAAGATCCCCGGATGATGATCCGGGGATCTTTTTTGATGTTTCACTTATTCGCGAATTACTGCGAAGAGATTACTGCATCGGCTGTGTCGGCTGAGCCGGAGCAGACTTCTTAGCGTTCATGGAAATCAGAACGATTGCGGCACCGATAGCAAGAACGCCGAGAACCAATGCGAAGAAACCGATGTTAAAAGATGTAGAGGATTCTACACCGCCAAAGTCGTATTTCTTGATATCACTCTTTGTTGCATTCAAACCGGTAATTCCGTTAATAATAGCCCAAAGTCCGATAGCAGCTGTAGTACCCAGAGCTGCATTGAGGATCTTCTCTCTATCAAGACCAAGAATCAGAATAACAATGCAAGCAATAGCAAGAATCAGAAGGAAGATACCCTGATGCTTATAATCTCCCATCAGATTACGTGATGTGGAAATGGTTACACCAGCCGCCGACGACTTTGCTGTCTCGATCGGCAGAAAGCTAGCAAGCAGAAGAAGCACGCTTCCGACAATCGTTGCGATCGTTACAGGATCCTTAAAATCTACTTTAATTTTCTTCAAGTCCATAAATATACCCCTCCTAGAGTTTTTTAAACAAGTTCATTATACAACATCACATTTGATAATTAATCAACATTTTTCTGGTTTATAGCTGAGTTTTATTGAAGATGCAGCGCAATAAGAAAACATAGTTCAGTCGAAGTGCTTTTCGAGTTTAACAAATTGTTTTCAAAACATCGCTTATAAAATATTGCTTCGATTGAAACAGGCATTGTTCAATAGAAAACAAAAGCCCCGGGGCAAGTGCTTTTTGCGAAGAAAAAGAAATGCACATGAAAGAGCCGGCGGTTGGAAAAGGAGGATGTATGGATAGTCTGACGAAGGAACTGATGACGCGTATTGAGAGACTGGAGATGGCGGTCGAATCTGCCAAAGATGTGTTGAAAGATGCTCCGGAGGGATCGCTACGGATAAACCGGAGTGCAAGTTTTACCCGCTTTTATCACATCACTCAGAAGGGTGATACTAGAGGGCGGTATCTGCCCATGAGCGAGAAGGAACTTGTGGCAAAACTGGCGAATAAGGATTATGCTCAGCGACTACTCGCCGAAGCGGAGCGCGAGTTGATGGAAACTAAAGTTTTTCTCCAGAAGGTGGAAAAAAATACTTCTGAGTCTTTACACGCCGGGCTGATACCTCAACGGCAGGAACTGGTTGATCCGATCCTGCGAAATGAAGAGGAACGGATCCGTTACTGGAACAGTCTTCCTTACAGCACCTCATCATATGAACCGGAGGAGAAGATTTTTCAAACCAGGCGTGGAGAGATGGTCCGCTCAAAGTCCGAACTTCTGATTGCCGACATGTATTATGAGCTCGGCATTCCTTACCGGTACGAGTGTGCGCTCAAACTCAAGAACGGGAAAGTGAAGCATCCGGATTTTACTCTGTATCATGCCGGCCGTCGGATGGTGCTTTATCACGAGCATCTGGGGCGTCTGGATGACGAGGGTTACCGGCTGCGGAACATGAAGAAATTGCGTCAGTATGAGGAGAGCGAGATATGTCTCGGAAAGAATCTTCTGGTTTCGTGGGAAGCAGAGAAGTTCCCCTTCAACATTCAGGTTTTCCGGAAAGAGATTGAGGAGATCTTTTGGCTGTAAGATTGCCAGGATAGGGGTTTACCAGTCGTAAAAACAGGTCATTGATATAAGACCTGTTTTTTACGCTGTTTTATATCAATAAAAACAGGGGGCCGTTGATATAAGTATCTAGAAATCCAGGGTTTTATATCAATTTTCGACGTCGGAAGTGTACGGGCATTGATATAAAACTCCTTGTACAAGTGCTTTTATATCAATGAAGGCTCTGAAAATTGATATAAAAGCACTGTTTTCCGCGGGTTTATATCAATCAGACCTGTAAATCATTGATATAAAAACGCCGTTTCATACCTTCTTATATCAATCTGCTCCTCAGACGATGTCGACAAGCGTCTTCAACCAGTCGCTTATTAGAAGTTGCCCATGCCGATTGACCACTTTTTCTCCTCATCACGTCTCTATAGGAACAACATCGGGGAAATACACTCCGTATCTCTTCATATATGAGTTATGACAACGCCTTATATGGTGGTATTATATAGATGTTGGTCCGGTGCCGCGAAGACATAGCCGGCGCCCCACGAAATCAGGCAAACAAAGGAGTTGGAAATGGATCTTTGGTTTTCTGAATTTCATACCCCGAACGTTAAACTTGCGATCAAGGTCGACAAGCAGCTTTATAGCGGTAAGAGTGACTTCCAGCAGATCGATGTTTTCGAGTCGCCGGAGTTCGGCCGCTTCCTGACACTCGACGGCTACATGATGCTCACCCAGAAGGATGAGTTTATCTATCACGAGATGATGGTCCATGTGCCGATGTGCGTGCATCCCGATGTCCGAAAAGTACTGGTCATCGGCGCCGGCGATGGCGGTGTTGTCAGAGAACTGACCCGCTACGGGACGATCGAGCATATCGACGTTGTCGAGATCGACGAGGAAGTCGTCCGGATCGCGAAGGAGTATCTCCCCTTCACGGCCTGCGGTTTTGATGATCCGCGCGTGCAGTGCCACTTCGAGGACGGTCTGAAATATGTCCGTCATCACGATAATGAATACGACCTGATCCTGGTCGACTCGACCGATCCGTTCGGACCGGGAGAAGGACTCTTCACGAAGGAGTTCTACGGCAACTGCTTCACGGCACTTAAGGAAGACGGCATCATGGTCAACCAGAACGAGAGTCCATTTTACGCGAACGATGCACGTGCGATGCAGCGCGCGCACAAGCGTATCCACACGAACTTCCCGATCTGCCGTGTGTATCAGGCGCACATCCCGACGTATCCGTCCGGTCACTGGCTCTTCGGATTTGCTTCGAAGAAGTATCATCCGGTCAGAGACATGCACGCTGCCGACTGGAAAGAACTCGGGATCGAGACGAAGTACTATAACACGAACCTGCACAGAGGTGCCTTTGCACTTCCGAACTATGTGCAGAAACTTCTGGAAGCGATGGAAGAGCTTCCGAATAACGACACGACAAATACTCTGGGAGGTGAGAAAGCATGATCGACCGGATCGAGAAGAATTTCTTCGCATTGAATTGCTCATATGAAGATGCCGAGGCGGTCCTCTTCGGCGCCGGATTTGACGGCACCACTTCTTTCCGCCCGGGAACAAGATTCGGACCTTCCGCGATGAGAAACGAGAGCATCGGCCTTGAATCCTTCAGCCCCTATCAGGACAAGGATCTCGAGGATGCCCCGATCTGTGACAGCGGTGATCTGGACCTTCCTTTCGGAGATGCTGAAAAAGCACTCTCCCTCATCGAAGATGAGACCCGCCGTATCTTAAATGACGGCAAGCTTCCGATCATGCTCGGCGGTGAGCATCTGGTCAGCCTGGGTGCTTTTCGCGCGGTAGCGGAAAAATATCCGGATGTTGTTGTACTTCACTTCGACGCGCACTGCGATCTCCGTGAAGACTACATCGGCAGCAAGCTCTCGCACGCCTGTGTCATAAGACGCATCCACGACATCGTCGGTGACGGCAGGATCTACCAGTTCGGTATCCGCTCCGGCACGAAGGAAGAATTCGAGTTTGCAAAGACGCACACGAAGATGGAGCGTTTCAGAGCAGATAACTTTGACGAAGTACTCGCACTTCTGAGGCTTTCTGAAAAGCCCGTTCCGATCTACCTGACCGTGGACCTCGACGTCCTCGATCCGAGAGAATTCCCGGGAACAGGAACACCGGAAGCCGGCGGACTTTCCTTCGAGGAGCTTCGGACCTGCCTGATGCAGCTTAAGGATGTCAATCTCGTGGGAATGGACTTTGTCGAACTCTCCCCGCCTTACGATCCGAGCGGCTGCAGCACGGCGCTGGCGCTGAAGATCTTAAGAGAGACGCTCATTATGAAATATGGAAACTAACAGACGGCTTGTTGCCGAATAACAAATAGAAAAGGAGTGATTATTATGGGAAAAGCACTTATCATCGGTTGTGGCGGTGTTGCCTCGGTGGCCATCGCGAAATGCTGCCAGAACAGCGAGGTCTTCACGGAGATCATGATCGCGAGCAGAACGCTCAGCAAGTGTGACGCACTGAAGGAGAAGCTTCAGCCGACGACAAAAACCATTATTCATACAAGACAGGTAGATGCGGACAAGGTTCCGGAACTCGTTGCCATCATGGAGGAGTTCAAGCCGGACGTTTGCCTCAACCTCGCACTTCCTTACCAGGATCTGACGATCATGGATGCATGCCTTGCGACCAAGACACCTTACGTCGATACCGCAAACTACGAGCCGCTCGATACCGCGAAGTTCGAGTACAAGTGGCAGTGGGCTTACCATGACAGATTTAAGGAGGCCGGTATCACGGCACTTCTCGGCTCCGGCTTTGATCCGGGTGTTACAGGCGTCTTCTCTGCTTATGCACTGAAGCACCAGTTCGATGAGATCAACTACATCGATATCCTCGACTGTAACGGCGGTGACCACGGTTATCCGTTCGCCACGAACTTCAATCCGGAGATCAACATCCGTGAAGTTTCCGCGAAGGGCAGCTACTGGGAAGACGGCAAGTGGGTCGAGACGGAACCGATGGAGATCAAGAGAGTCTATAACTTCGATCAGGTCGGCGAGAAAGATATGTATCTTCTCCACCACGAAGAGCTCGAGTCCCTCGGCAAGAATATCCCGGGCATCAAGCGTATCCGCTTCTTCATGACCTTCGGCCAGAGCTATCTGACGCACCTCAAGTGCCTCGAGAATGTCGGAATGACATCCATCGAGCCGGTCATCTACGAAGGCCACGAGATCGTGCCGCTTCAGTTCCTGAAGTTCATGCTTCCGGATCCGGCGACCCTCGGTCCGAGAACCGTCGGCAAGACCAACATCGGCTGTATCTTCAAGGGTAAGAAGGACGGCAAAGAAAAGAAGTACTACCTCTACAATGTCTGTGACCATCAGGAATGCTACAAGGAGGTCGGCTCCCAGGCCATCTCCTACACCACAGGTGTTCCGGCCATGATCGGCGCGATGCTCATCATGAACGGCACATGGAAGCGTCCGGGCGTTTATAACATCGAGGAGTTCGATCCGGATCCGTTCATGGATGCCCTCAACAAGTGGGGACTTCCGTGGATCGAAGATTTCAATCCGGTAGAAGTCGAGTAAGGATCATATGTGATCGCTCCCGGGCTCCGGGGGCGGTCACATGAGTTTACGGGTAGAAAATGAACGAAACGCACATGATGGATGCGAAGAAGAGGAAGCAGGGCGAGAACATCTTTTTTGCCCTGTTTATTCCATGGATCGCATTAACGGTCCTGTATGAAACGACAGTCTCGTATCAGTTTTCCGAAGCCGCGGACTATATCGCCGGTCTTTTGAAAAGCACTGTTCTTCCGGTAAGTCTTGTCCTCTTCAGCCTCTTTTTCTTAAGCAGAGCAACGACGCTGAAGAAGCTCCTTGCCCTCGGTGTGGTCGTACTTCTTACGGCACAGTGCTACCTGATCACATATAACGACGATCTTCTTCTGTGTGCATGCCTGGTGATCTCTGCAAGCGCCATCGACTTTAAGAAGATCCTGAAGGTCTATCTTCTGGTGTCGCTTGCGGTCATGGCAATAACGACCATAGCCGCACTGGCAGGATGGATCGATAACATCTCGATCCATAACGGCGCCGTGCCGAGATACGCCCTCGGATGCTTCTGGTGCACGGATTATTCGGCAAGAGCATTCTTCCTCATCCTGACTGTTCTTTATCTTTACAGCAGGAAGATGAAGATCCTTCACTGGATCGGCCTTCTTGCCGCAGCATCTCTGGTCTTCTGGCCCACTTTCGGCAAGACGGACTTCATGTGCTCGGTCCTCGCGATCGTCTGCTTCTACGTTCATGAAACGATCACAAAAAAGAAGGAGACCTGTGCTTCATGGGATGGTTTCTGGCAGAAGATCTCCCTTGTGATCACTCCGGCTGCCGCGATCGTCATGACGGTTCTGACGCTCCTTTATCAGACAGAGAGCGGCTTTATACTGAAACTGAACGACATCCTGACGCGCCGTCTGGAGTGGGGGTATCAGGCCTTTTCGAAGATCGGGATCACGATCGGCGGACAGTATGTGAAGTGGATCGGCATGGGAGGAATCTCCGACGATACGCTTCCGGAAGACTATAACTTCGTGGACTGTTCGTACCTTCACATCCTCTTCGCATTCGGTATCCTCATCGCGATCGCGGTGATCCTTCTTCACTGCTTCCTGGCATATAAGAACCGGATGGATACCCGCTTCCTCATCGTGGTTACGTTCATCGCGCTTAACTGCGCGATCGCCCACCACCTTCTCGATCCCGCGTACAACCCGTTCTGGGTCGCATTGCCGGTAGGGTTGTCTGATATAATAGGCTCATCAAATAAGAAAGATGGTTGAAACAGGAATATGTCTGACCGTGTAACTTTAGATAAGATCCCTACGCCCGCATTCGTTGTCGATATGCCGGCACTCCGCAGGAATGCCGCGATCCTTAAGGACGTCGCGGACAGATCCGGCGCGCATATTCTTCTCGCGCAGAAAGCATTTTCCTGCTACTCGACCTATCCCGAACTCAGCAAGTACTTAAGCGGCACGACCGCGTCCGGCTACCATGAGGCGCGCCTCGGCTACGAAGAGATGGGAAAGCCCTTCGGCAAAGAGACCCATGTCTACGCGCCGGCCTTCACAGAGGAAGACATGGACAAACTTCTTCCGATCTGTGATCACATCATCTTCAACTCCATAAGCCAGTGGAAAGTCCATCGCGGGCGCGCACTTTCCTTCTCGAAAAGCACTTCCGTCGGGACTGCCGACAGCTCTGTTGCAGCTTCCGCCAGGACCGGCCCGTCCTTTGGTCTTCGCATGAATCCGGAGTATTCCGAGATCGAGACGGACATCTATAATCCCTGCGTCACGGGATCCCGTCTCGGCATCCTTCGTGAACTCCTTGACCGCGAACTCGGCACAGGATCGCCCGTCACTCCCGAGATCTGGAACAGTTCCATCTTCGCCGGGATAGAAGGTCTTCACTTTCATACCCACTGCGAGCAGGGCTTTGGTCCGCTCTCACGCACCATTAAAGTCATTGAAGAGAAGTTCGGCGACCTTCTGTCACTTCCGCAGATCACCTGGCTGAACCTCGGCGGCGGACACCACATCACAAAAGATGACTATGACAGAGAAGGCCTGATCTCCGAGGTAAAGAGGCTCTCCGAGAAGTATAACGTTACCGTATATCTTGAGCCCGGCGAGGCCGTCGCCATCGAAGCAGGGTACCTGATCGGCACCGTCCTCGATATCGTCGAGAACGGGATAAAGATCGCGATCCTCGATGTTTCTGCCGCATGTCATATGCCCGATGTGCTTGAGATGCCTTACCGTCCGCCGCTTAAAAGTGCTTTTGAAGCGGACGAAAAACCATATATGTACAGACTTGCCGGAAACACCTGTCTGGCAGGCGATGTCATCGGCGATTACTCGTTTGAAGAAGAACTTAAACCGGGTGACAGATTGTATTTTCTTGACATGGCGATGTATACCATGGTAAAAGATAATACGTTCAACGGTATGCCGCTTCCCTCTATATGGCTTCTGGAGGAAGACGGATATGCCGTAAAAGTCAAAGAATTCGAATATCAGGATTTTAAAACGAGAGTATAATTGGGAATAGGAAAAGAAGCCGTAAAAAGGAAAGAAAGATGAAAAAGAAACTGATTGTTGCCGTAGCGGTCGCGATGGCCGTTTCGCTCTTTGCCTGCACTGCATGCAAAAAGAAGAAGCATGAGAAATCCAATCCGAACGTATCTGTCGGAGTGGATTATTTCCCTGAGATCAACTTCACGATCCGTGACATAGACGGAAACTATATCGACGAGACCGTCTTCTCGAATCACACGCTCACCATGATCAACTTCTGGGAGCCGTGGTGCGGACCGTGTGTCAGTGAGATGCCGGAACTTGAGAAACTCTATGAGAACTATAAAGACAAGGGTTTCTACATCATCGGCGTTTTTTCCTCCACCGACATGATGAGCGATGTAAAGAAAGTAATGAGCAACGCCGGTACGACATATCCGCTCGCGGCGTATGATTCTGCCTTCGACCGCTTCCAGACAGGTTCTGTTCCGACCACGATCTTCGTGGATCAGAACGGATGGGTCCTTCCGCTCGGTGCCGCTGAAAGTGATAAATTATACATCGGCGCGAGAGCCTATGAAGACTGGGCAGCCCTCGTCGATACCTACTATAAGTAATGCGTAATATCTCTGTTCTGTTTTGAAAGGAGAACATGGAATGAAAAAGAAACTGATGGTTGTTCTTGCGGTTGCAATGACCGTAGCACTCGTTGGCTGTGGAGAGGAAGCCGAGGAGAAGAAGAACAGCATTTCAAAGAAGATCGATGAGAAGATCGACAATGTCGTAAGTGATGTCTCGAAGTATGTAGATGACGAGACAGATCTTCGTGCACTGACAGGTACCACACCGGTCGAGGATTCATCGGAAGAATCGTCGACCACCCTGCCGGAAAACGAGCCGGTCCTGGATACGATCATCACCGTAGATGATCCGAAGTATTCCCCGGACATGTACTTTTCCATCGTGGATATGAACGGCGATGTAATCACCGAGGATGTCTTCCGCGAGCACAAGGTCACCATGATCAACTTCTGGGAGCCGTGGTGCGGTCCGTGCGTCGCTGAGATGCCGGAGCTTGAGAAACTCTATGAGAATTATAAGGATCAGGGTCTTTATGTGATCGGCGTCTTCTCTTCTGACGATCAGATCGAAGATGTAAAGGCTGTCCTCGCCCAGGCCGGCACGACTTATCCGGTCGCCGGATATTCCTCCGCATTTGACACCTACCAGACCGGCTATGTACCGACCACGATCTTCGTCGATCAGGACGGTCATGTACTTCCCGTTTCGAACGGCTACAGCGATAACGCGGTCGTCGGCTCAAACACCTACGATGACTGGGCAGCCATCGTCGAGAAGTATATCAAGTAAGATCATCCTTCGAAGCTTCGCTTTTTTCCGGAAGCAGTGCTAATTCAGGAGAAGCCTTATGGAAAAGCACTCTTTTATTAAGAAGAATATCGTTACCATTCTTCTGATCCTTACAGGCATCGGACTGATCGTTTTCGGCGTCTGCTCCGGTCAGGCGGCATCTGTCCTTAACAAGGCCAGACGCATCTGTATGGAGTGTATCGGCATTGGATAAGGAAGGAAAGAAAACCGGTCGCAGCTGCAAAGGCGGAGTAAGGCACGGCATCCAGGCCGTCGCCTTGCTCATCCAGAATGCCAATTTCAAGGACTTTTTCACGGGGAAAATTTATACCGGATCCGCAAAAAAGGTCTGTGTCCCGGGTCTGAACTGCTACTCCTGCCCGGGTGCCGTCGGCGCCTGTCCGGTCGGCTCCTTCCAGAACTTCCTGAGCGGACTTAAGTTCCGTTTCCCCTACTACGTACTGGGTCTTCTGATCTTTTTCGGCGCACTCCTCGGACGCATCGTCTGCGGTTTCCTGTGCCCGTTCGGATTCCTTCAGGATCTCCTGTATCTTATTCCCTTCTATAAAAAGAATCAGTTCAAGTTCGACAAGTACCTCCGCTATCTGAAGTACGCTGTCCTTCTGATCCTGGTCATCCTGCTTCCGATCTCCCTGTCCCTGACGCCTGCATTCTGCAAGTACCTGTGCCCGTCCGGCACGGTCGCGGGCATCATCACATACTTCCGGCAGCCCATCCTCCGCTCGCAGTTCGGGTGGCTCTTTAACTGGAAACTCATCGTGCTGGGCATCATCATCGTTTCGGCCCTGATCGTCTACCGCCCGTTCTGCAAATACCTCTGCCCTCTTGGCGCATTCTACGGATTCTTCAACCGTTTCGCACTCGTCCGCATGCACCTGGATGAGAGCAAGTGCGTCCACTGCAGTGCCTGCGCAAATTCCTGCAAGATGAACATCGACCCTTCAAAGAAGCCTAACAGCATGGAGTGTATCCGCTGCGGCGACTGCGTCCGCGCCTGTCCGCAGAAAGCGCTTCACATCGGCATCAGCGATAAGAAGAAGGATAAGCCATCGTAAAAAACGAACGATTTTGCAACATTTTAATTTCCGACTTTCATAATACAAAAGCACTTGTCCCCGCCCGGCCGGTGCTTTTCTCATTTAGGGATAAGGGCATCTTCCGCCATTCTACAATCCTTTTGACAACTTCTCAGCCAAATCCGTCTGTCGGAAAAATCTTTCACTTTTTGCAACGTTTTTTATTCTTCTTGCAAAAATCGGCAAATTCCTATTTGCAAATCCTATAAGCGGTTGTATAATGACAACTGTTGAGCTGGAATTCCGGGACAAGTGCTTTTCGGCAGGAAAAACCGGGGTGAAAGCAAATTGATTTCAGATTATCTATTATGGAGGAATTAAGCTATGGCACTTAAGAATGAGTATGTAAAGCGTGTCTATGAGAAGATCCTGCAGAAGGATCCGTATGAAAAGGAATTCCATCAGGCAGTTCTCGAGGTACTTGAGTCCCTCGAGCCGGTTATCGACCGTCATCCTGAGTATGAGGAAGAGTCTCTCCTTGAGAGAATGGTAGAGCCGGAGCGTATCATCACATTCCGTGTTCCGTGGCTGGACGATCAGGGCAAGGTACAGGTAAACCGCGGTTTCCGTGTACAGTTCAACTCCTCCATCGGACCTTATAAGGGCGGTCTCCGTCTGCATCCTTCCGTTAACCTTTCTATCCTGAAGTTCCTCGGCTTCGAGCAGTGCTTCAAGAACTCCCTGACAAGCCTTCCGATCGGCGGTGGTAAGGGTGGTTCCGACTTCGACCCGAAGGGCAAGTCCGACCGTGAAGTTATGCGTTTCTGCCAGAGCTTCATGACAGAGCTCTCTAAGCACATCGGTCAGTTCACAGACGTACCGGCCGGCGACATCGGAACAGGCGCTCGTGAGATCGGTTATATGTACGGTCAGTACAAGAGACTGAACAACGACTATGTTGGCGTACTTACAGGTAAGGGCCTCTCCTGGGGTGGTTCTCTTGCTCGTACAGAAGCTACAGGTTACGGCCTCTGCTACTTCGTAGCTGAGATGCTCAAGGCTAAGGGCACATCTTTCGAAGGCAAGACAGTCTGCATCTCCGGTTCCGGTAACGTTGCTATCTTCGCTTGTGAAAAGGCAACCCAGCTCGGCGCTAAGGTCGTTACACTTTCCGACACTAACGGTTTCATCTATGATGAGAACGGCATCAACCTCGACGTTGTTAAGGAGATCAAGCTCGTTAAGCGTGGAAGAATCAGCGAGTATGTTAAGGCTGTTCCGTCCGCTCAGTACACAGAGGGTGCTCGTCCGTGGAGCATCAAGTGCGATATCGCTCTTCCGTGCGCAACACAGAACGAGCTCGATATCGACAATGCTAAGGCTCTCGTTGCTAACGGCGTGAAGTTCGTTGGTGAAGGCGCTAACATGCCGACAACTCCGGATGCTACCATCTACTTCCAGCAGAACGGCGTATACTTCGCTCCTGGTAAGGCTTCCAACGCAGGTGGTGTTGCTACATCCGCTCTCGAAATGTGCCAGAACTCCGCTCGTCTGTCCTGGACATTCGAAGAAGTTGACGCTAAGCTCAAGGGCATCATGCAGAACATCTACAAGAACGCTTCTGCTGCTGCTAAGGAATACGGTGATCCGGACAACCTCGTTCTGGGTGCTAACATTGCCGGTTTCCAGAAGATCGCAGACGCTATGATGGCTCAGGGTATTGCTTACTAATCGATACTCGCGATACAAAAGCAAATCAAAAGGATCCTGCTTCGGCGGGATCCTTTTTTTGTTTTTCCTTTGTCCTTTTTTGAGGACGCATCGTTTGTTCAGGTGGGTGCGCAAATCTGCCTGGCAAAGCAGAATGCTGCACGGCGGGTGCTTTTCACGTGGAAAAGGGACTAAATGCCTGCAATCACATGTTTGGTACCATTTTTTTATCCACTGAGTGGTACCAATCTATCAAAAAACTCCATTTAGTACCACCTCTTTAATCCTAAATGGTACCAGCTTGCTTGAAAAGCACTGTTTAGTACCACCACTTCGCATTCCCGGTGGTACCAAACCCGTTGAAATCCATCGATTAGTATCACCGCCTGCTCTCAAGTGTGGTACTAGACAGGCAGCAAAACTCAGGTTAGTACCATCAGGCAATAAAAGAGGTAGGATCAAACGGTGTTTTTTCATCATTTGATCCTACCTGATTTGTTAGGAAGTGTAGTTATGAAAACGAAATGTTTATCTGTGGGATGGCGGTCGGCCACACACGGTAACGAGCCAAGCGAAGTGGTTAGTCACTCAATGCTGCCGGCCGCGAAACGCTAATCAGCCTTCAATGTTGATCGTGTTGTTTTCCGGAAGATTCAGTTCCTTCTTCGGTATATCGAGTTTCAGGACACCGTCTTCAAACTTCGCCTTCACGTCATCCTTACTGACGTTCGCGCCGACGTAGAAAGATCTGGACATCGCACCGGCATATCTCTCCTGGCGGATGATCCTGCCCTTCTTATCCTTCTTCTCCTGATCGAGGCCCTTCGCCGCACTGATCGTCATGTAGCCGTCCTCGAGCTTTACATTGATCTCATCCTTCTTAAAGCCCGGAAGGTCGATCTCGAGTTCATAGTTCTCGTCCGTCTCGTTGACATCGGTCTTCATGACGTGACTTGCATTCTTACCGTAGAGCCTCTTGTCTACATTCGCGAGTTCCCGCATCGGGAAGCCCATCCAATCATCAAATAAGTTCTCACCAAATAACGATAACATACATCATTCCTCCTTTATCATGTTATCGGACTTGGGGGCGGAGGTCTTATTCCTAAAGGATCTTCGTTCCTTTGTTCGAGTCCTATTATAGTCCCGGAATTAGCACTGTCAAGACGAGAGTGCTAATTCAACCTGCACAGATTTTCCCGCTCGGAATTGTGCACATTTTGATTCGTCATTTTGTCTGAAAAGCACTATAATATAGGGGGTTGTGCAATTTGGGGAGGTGGTTTAATGAAGAAACGTCTGCTTGCTTCTCTGGCATCTTTTATGTTTATCCTGAACACATTTGCCGGTACCGGATCAGCTGAACCTACGGACAGTGTGGATCCCACCGATGTTACATCTGCGGAATACGGGAACGGCAGCATAGAGATCATCGCCTATTCTCCTTCCGGAGAATTCAGTCCCATGCTCCAGGATTTTTTCATCAAGAACCCGGATCTGAATTCGAAATATAAGGTTATTTCCTATAGAATGGCCGACCCATCCGGCAATACCTATGACACCCTCTGCTCCATGCTCGACAGCAAGGATAAGAAACCGGATCTTTATATCTCCGAATCAGGTTACGCGTATGATTTCATCAACGGGAAATATGCAGATTATGCGGCCGATTACTCTGATTTTATCGACAATCTGGATTCGAAGATCAAGAAGGCCGAGCTCGCCAGATATTCGGTGGAGATGGGCACGGACAAATCCTCTCATATAAAAGCACTCAGCTACCAGAGTACCTTGAGCCTTTTCTACTACAGGCGCTCGATCGCAAAAGAGGTATTCGGAACAGACGATCCGGATTCCGTCATGGATGAGATCGGCGGCGGAACAGGAAAATGGGATAAGTTCCTCGAAGCGTGCGAAAAGATGAAGAGCAAAGGCTATGCCATGGTCTCTTCGACCGGTGACTTATGGAACGCGAGCGTATATGGTTCAGAGACACCCTGGGTGGTGGATGACACGCTCCGGCTGGATCCTGAGCGAGCCACTTTCATGGATCTTGCAAAGATCATCGAAGATAACGACTATTCTAACCACAAATCCGTATGGTCTTATGCCTGGTATGCGGATATGAACGGCACGGGATTAAACGATATCACGAAAGAGCCGAGAGAGGTCTTCTCCTTTTTAGGACCTACCTGGTTCCTCTATTATGTGATCGCCCCCCAGAATGCATCCGGAACTTATACCTATGGAGACTGGGGCGCATGCCTGGCGCCCGTTTCTTTCTCCTGGGGCGGCTACTGTGTATCCGCGGCAAAGAAAGGCGTGGAAAATTCTTCCAAGAAAGATTTCATCTCCAGATTTGTCGAATGGATCACGCTCGATACCTCTGACACCGGTTACCAATTCGGATACGCTTCAGGGCTTTACACCACCGATGGTACTAAGGAAGCCGTTGTTTCAGGAAATGTTCTGGAAAAAGCCGACGGATCTTCTGATATGCTCGCCGGACAGGATCCTTTCCCCTATATTAAAAAGGCCAGAGCCCTGGCCCCCGGGTCATATATGATTCCTCGCGACTACAACAGTATCGACGCTGATTTCCTCTCTTCCGTGGATCGGTATGTAAGTGGAAAACTATCCAGAGAAGATGCATTCGCCGAGTTCCAGGACAATATTGCATCTTATGGCGGGATCGACGTAAAATCACAATTCGTTGTCCCGGATCCGGTACTCACCGCACCGGACGCACTTCCTTCGACTGTAACTCCGACTCCGGTACCCACGCAGCCACCGGCGACACCCACGCCCACCGTCACACCGGCTCCGACGGATGATACGGACGTGACAGACCCGGATGATCCCTCTACAACCACTTCGAAAGCGAAGAAGAAAAAAAGCACGAAAAAGAAGGTCACAGAACCTGAAGATCCCGGCAAGAAAGCGATCATCCCGGCTGTGATATCTGTCATCGCTTTCGCAGCAGTCTGCGCTACCGTCGTAACGATCGTCTATGTTAAGGATAACAAGAAGAAGAGGGATCAGTCTTCATCCTCATCCAAATAGCCGGTCACGGCATTGTCGAGTCTTGCCGCGATGTCATAGACATCCTGCTTCAACTCATAAAAACCTGTAAGCGGAAGATCCTTCGCCAGTGCGGAACCGCCCTTGAACAGGGCTTCCCAGTCCGCAAGAGATCTCTCGAAGAAGAATGCCTGACGGCTCTCTTCCGATCCGACAACACAGCCGATCGTATCACTGTAAGCGAGCACTGTCTGCTTGAACTGCGGGATTCGGATGAGTTCACCGGCAGTCAGTTCCCACTCGGGAACCGGTTCCAGATCTACTGCATCAACATAAGGCATGGTCTCACCGTTTCCGGTCACGCGAAGCTCTTCACGGAGCTCCTCACGGACTTCCATCAGGACCTGTCCGAGAAGATTCTCGCCGCGCCACTTGGTGATGTCCTGTACCTCCGGATCAGATGTCGAAAGCAGGATACCCCAGTCCTTATCACGCGGGGAACACTCTGCCAGGATCGCATTACCTGTCGCAAGGAGCGTGTCCATCATCTGGGGATTCTGGGAGAACTTGGCGCGGATGCCGCGCTTAACGACTACAAAACGGGTCTTCTTCCAGAGCGCCGCATCGAATCCGTCGAAGAATTCTCTTCCGAGGATCTTGCACTGCTCCGGGTCGGCGGTATGCATGATCTCATCGCCGAGCGCCGTCTGGCCGAACATCATGACCTTCTGGTACATCATAAACTGTTCCGAGTGTAAATAATGGCGTCCGGCATAATCGAACTCCGCCGGATACCAGTTGCAGAAGCAGCCGTTTTCCTCATACTCTCTATGGAAACCGATGATCTCATTCTTCATGGCCGAACCTCCTTCGCACTCGGATAATTACAGCCTTATTATAACAGGAAAGCACTGTTTTCGCACTTATGCAGATTCACTCTCTGACGACGTCGTCTCTCCGGGCTTCTGTCCGCCCTTAAAGTCAGGACGCTGTCCGTTCTTAAAATCAGGCATCTGGCCATTCTTAAAGTCCTCGGGATCCACACCATCAGGAAGCGTCATTCCATCGGGCATTGACATACCATCCGGAGGAGTCATGCCATCCGGCATGGAGCCGTCCGGAGGGGTCATCCCCTCCGGAAACTGTCCGTCAGAATTTCCGTTCTGAAAGTTCTTGCCGCCGCGTCCGTTAAAGCCGCCGTGTCCGCCCATCATCTGATTCGTAAGAGAAGTAGTCTCCTGTCCGTTCACGATGACCTTTCCGCCGTTGAGCTGGCCTTCTCCGTCGTAATCAAACGGATTCTGCGCATTTACTTCGATGTTGCCGCCATTGATATAGAGGTTCCCGTTGCTGTCGATGCCGTCTGTATCGCCCTGCGCCATCGTGATCTTCACGTTGCCGCCGTTGATCTCCACAGTCGGATAGTACGCATCTGACTTCTGTCCTGCGTTGATTCCGTCATCACTTGCGTTGATCGTAAAGTCTCCGTCGTTGATCATGACGTAGGTACCCTCGAGACCCTCGGCTCCGTCGATTGTGAAGGTGCCGCCCTCGAACTCGAGCATGCCGTCTGTATGGATCGCATCGTCCTTACAGGCGATGGTATATGTACCGGCCGTAAACAGTGCGGAATCGTTCGTGTTGATGCCGTCTTCCTTCGCATTGATCACGTAGGTGCCTCCGGTCATGACCAGATCATCCTTGCACACAATGCCGTGTCCTGCAGGCGAATCGATCGTGACACTTCCGGATCCGTTAATGGTCAGATCATCTTTGCTATAAATGACGCTGTCGATATCGTTGCTGTCGATCGCGGTAAAAGCACCGCCGTTGCTCAGTTTGTTTTCTCCTTCGAGTGTGATGTAGACCTCGTCGGCAGAGATCACGTAGATCGCTGCGGACGTCTCACTGCTGATCGTACAGTCGCGAAGGATAAGATGTACATCTTCCTCCGATCCGACATTGATGATGATCATGCCGTTATTCGTCGAACCGGTCACGATATACGTACCTTCTTTTGTAATGTTGATCTTCCCGCAGTTGTCGGTAAGCTCGATCTTCTCCGACTCCGCCTCATTGTAGGATGTATCCTGGTCCTTATCCGTCAGTTTCAGCAGTTCTACGGATCCAGAAGATCCGTTCCCGGAAGAGACGTTTGCTGCGGTTCCGTCCGGTGTCGTCTGACCGTCTGTTCCCTGGTTATTCTCCGCGGAGCTTTCAGTTGAGGAAGACTTGCTCTTGCACGATGCCAGGGCGAGGGATCCTCCTGCGAGAAGTGTCGCGCTTACCGCCAGTGCCAGGATCTTATTTCTCTTCATGTATACTTCTCTTTTCATTTCTTTCTCCTTTCAAAATTCCTTTCAATAATTCATTCAAAGTTCCTCATTCTCTCTCGGCATGATCACCGACAGCTGGATCTCCAGATTGCCGTTCCTGCACCGAAGCGCGTCGATCAGTGTTTTTTCCGCAGAAGCGTCCTTCAAGGTAATGTCATAGGACAGCTTGAAGATCGAGCCCATGCCCGCAGTCTTGGCGGCCATGAGACGGTGGGATGTCGTGTACTCGGCGAAGACCCCGTCGAACTCCTTCATGTAGTCTACGTTCTCCGGGACCGCGATGCGGAGGCTCTTTCGAAGGCTGTTGTCCTCCTCGCCGAAGCCGATCATGCTGTAGAGCAGAAGAACGATGCTGAGGATCAGGACGAAGATCGCAGCGTAGATCAGGAATCCCATTCCGCAGAGAAGGCCCGTCGCCATGGCGATAAAGATCGCGACGATCTCCTTGGCGGTGCCGGGCGCCGAACGGAATCTTACGAGGCTGAAAGCACCTGCGACGGCGACGCCTGCGCCGATGTTGCCATTGACTGCCATGATGACCACACAGACCACACACGGAAGGATCGCAAGGGTGGCAAGGAAGCTTCTGCTTCTTCTGGATCTGTACATGTATGCCATCGCGAAGAGAAGTCCGAGAAGGAGCGCCGCGGCGATCGGAAGCAGAAATCCGGTATAAGATACTGTGGTGTTTCCCATCAGAGTGTCGTAAATATTGTCAGGCATAGAGTAAGCCTCCTTTCAGATCTTTATCGGAAGAACCGCCCGAAGCGATCTCATCCTTATAGTATTTTCCGTACTTGGAAAAAGAACTCTTCACGATTCCGTTTTCCGAAAAGCACCGGGCGAGCCACATCGGGATCGCTCCGTCTTTGCTGACCTTCACTTCCATGACCGTCAGGCTCTTGTCGAGGACCGGCGTCCCGTACACCGGGGACCTCAGGAACAGGTCATCTTCTCTTGCCAGGATATTGGTATCCAGCGTGATCCGAAGTCCTGACTGCTTCTCTTCTTCACTGAACGGAGTGTAGGCTTCTCTGTCGTAACTTAGGAATACCTTCGGTGCCAGCTCCGACTTTCTGTAGCGGGCGAGGAAATAATCGATCTCTTTTCCGATCTGACGGAAGTTCGGCTGGCCTGTCACCTCGTTAGAATCAGGCATCTCACCGCCGGCACAGAGCCAGTCCATCGCCTGGAATACGGGAACCTCAACTCTTCTCTTATAAACGATCCCCCGGTACTTTTTCTTCAGTTCCACGAAGACATCCTCTGTGGGACCCACCTGCTTATAGCTTCGGATCCGGATCTTCTCTTTATACTCAGGACCTTCGAGCGAGGTGCGGATCAGATCGTACCCGCCGGTGTCCAGATAGATATTGCGGATGGTGGTCTTTCTGTACTGATCGATCATCATACGGCCTGCCATTTCCCGGAGCACCGCTTCTCTTTCCGCCGGTTCCAGGATGTATTTCTTTTCATATCGTTCAAAAACCATCTGCGTCGACATGTACGTGACCTCCTTCCGCTTTAATCTTGATTTAAGGTTAGCATGCTAAACTTAAGCCAACCTTAAAGCAGAAAAGACTTCCAAAATCCCGTAGCCCCAGTGCTTTTCACGTACGGAAGCGAAAAGGTTTATAATATTAAAAAGTGATTCATATTAGAAAAGGAGTCCGATCATGCGTATACTTCTGGCCGAAGATGAGAAATCCATGTCGCGCGCGCTGTGTGCGATCCTTACGAAGAACAACTATTCCGTGGAAGCCGTCTACGACGGTCAGGATGCGCTCGACTATCTTCTCGGCGGCGAATATGACTGTGCCATACTGGACGTCATGATGCCGAAGATGGACGGGTTCACGGTGCTTCAGAAGATCCGCGGGAAAGGGATCACGATCCCGGTCATGATGCTCACTGCGAAGTCCGAAGTCGACGATAAGGTTGAAGGACTCGACCTCGGCGCGAATGATTATCTGACGAAGCCATTCGAGAGCCGCGAGCTTCTCGCAAGACTCCGCGCGATCACCAGAAACACCACGACCGCTTCGGACAATACGCTGCGGTTCGGAAACATCGATCTTAACAGAAGTACGTTTGAGCTCAGCGGCCCGCAGGGTTCGGTAAGGCTTGCCGCGAAGGAATACCAGATGATGGAATACCTGATGGCGAATCCCGGTGCCCTGATCTCTACCGACCGCTTTATGGAGAAGGTCTGGGGACTTGATTCCGACGCCGATATCAACGTCGTATGGACGAACCTCTCCTACCTCAGAAGAAAGCTTAGTTCGATCGGCGCCAACGTTAAGATCAAGGCGGCAAGAAATGCCGGCTATTCCCTGGAGATCGACACATGATCAGAAAACTCCGTATAAGATTAATACTCACGACAATGCTCGCCGTACTCCTCGTTCTCGTCATCCTGATGGGCGGTATCAACATTTTCAACTACCGCCAGGTCGTCGATGAAAGTGATGACATCCTCGAATTCCTCATGAAGAACGACGGTGCTTTCCCGGACAACATGTTCCCGAGAAGAGACGGATTTGACCCCAAGCGCGGGGATTTTGATCCGAACAGCACCACCTGGGAGGTCGAAGAATCATGGGAATTCACGCCTCCGCCGGACTTTGCGGAGCAGAGATCTTTCATGCGCATCTCCGAGCGCAGAACGAGTTCCGCGGAACTTGCCGCCGAGACCCGGTATTTCAGTGTACTGGTATCAGAAGACGGTCAGATCCTGCGTACAGACACGAACTTCATCTCCGCGGTCACCGAGAAGACCGCGAATGATTATGCGCGAAAAGCACTGCGGCGCAGCGGCAGTTCCGGCTTTATCGGCGACTACCACTATCTCGTCGGCGACCGAGATGTTTCCGGCAACCGGCTGGTACTTTTCCACGACTGCGGCGCGAGCCTGGCGAACTTTAGAAACTTCAGAAACATCAGTATCTTCGTCTCCGTTTTATGCCTGATGCTCGTAGGTGTTCTGGTCTTCTTCGCTTCCGGTCACATCGTGCGTCCGGTCGCGGAGAGCTACGAGAAACAAAAGCGTTTCATCACCGATGCGGGACACGAGATCAAGACGCCTCTTGCAATCATCACTGCGGATGCTGAGGTCCTGGAGATGGAGCTCGAGAGCGCCGGCGACAGCGGAGAAAACGCTACTGAGGATGGCGAAAAACAGTCCTCCGGGAACGAATGGCTCTCTGACATCAAAGCCCAGACCAAGCGTCTTTCCGAGCTCACACAGGATCTTATCTCGCTGTCGAAAATGGAAGAATCCTCGACTGTCCTTGAGATGAAAGATCTCGATCTTTCACAGATTGCAAGATCCCAGGCAGGTTCTTTTGCCGCGGTAGCGACCGCATCGAACAAGACGATCTCTACGAAGATCGAAGACGGCGTCCACATCCAGGGCGATAAAAAATCCATCGACTCGCTCCTGTCGATCATTCTTGACAATGCAGTGAAGTACTGCCCCGAAAACGGACACATCGATGTCTCCGTCACCCGCCATAAGAAGGGCGCGAAGATCGAAGTGACGAACGATACGGAGGAGACACTTTCTCCGGAAACATGTAAGCACATGTTCGAAAGATTCTACAGAACGGATGCGTCCAGAAACTCGAGTACCGGCGGACACGGTATCGGTCTTTCCATGGCAAAAGCTATCGTCGAGAAGCACAAAGGCCGCATCTCTGCGGCCTCCGGCGAGGTAGAAAAACTGACTGTGACGATTCAGCTTTAATTTCTTTAAAACTACCGCTCTTTTACTACGGTCATTGCGCGGTTCTGGATGTTCTTAAGGACCTCATCTTCCGTCCGGTCTCCGGCAAAATAACCTGCGGCTTCTTCGCATATGATGTTGAAGATCACCGGGTCACCACCGGTACAGATCGTTGCACCTTCTACCAGTTCGCGGAACTCGTCAACATCTCCTTCCGAGACCCGGTAGGACATCAGACGGGCGAATACGGGATCTTCTTTGAGGTACTCGTCATAATGAGTGTTGACCTCCGTCATTATGTTTTTAAACTCTGTTTCATACTCAGCGATCCGGACAGGAGCATCGTAAGAATATAGTCCCGATGGAGTCTCATATTCGAGAAATGACCGGATGAAGTCCCATGCCGGACCTTTACTGTCACTCGAGGCAGTAATACCCATGGTAAGCTTCGGATGCACCGCCATCCCCGTTTTCTTGGTTGCCGGGTATCCGAGGAAAGACAGGTTTGACGCACCACGTGTCCTCTGACTTCCGATCTCGCTAGCATGGGCAATTTCTCCGACACGGATCGCGAGCATGCCTTCCCTGAACTTTTCTTCAGTCATATCCATCTCACCTTCCAATTTTGAATTCTCGGAAAGCTTGACCGTCTTATACATGTATCCTTCATCGTCCGGGATCTTCGGCACCCCGTATTTCTTCACCATCTGAAGGATCCTTCTCATCTCTTCATTATCCAGATCCACTGTCTTGTTCTTATAGTCCACAAACTGGGGAAGAGACGTGCCGAGCATCAGTTTCAAAAGATCGTTATAGAGAACGCCCTCCAGGAAACTCACATTCTCCGGCATCTTCTCGGATGCATCGAAGAACTCATCGTATGTCCATCCGAATGTATTCGAAACCAGATCCGAGTTGACGATCAGTCCCTCCAGATTAAAACGGACCGGAATATGATAGAGCGCCCCATCCGTTTCACATACGCGGAATACATTATCGAAATAGAGTTTTCTGTCGATCCCGCGGCTTCCGTCGATATACTGATTCATATCCTCCATGATCGCGTCACTTCGGAAAGAAATCGAATCGAAGAGATTCACCAGAATATCCGGCCCCGCTCCGGTAAGTGTATCCAGATAGATACTCTTCTCGATCTCGGAATAATCAGCATCCGTACTCATTCCTTCTGTATAGTCCACGATGACAACTCTTGCAGCATTCTCAGGTTTAGACGAATAAACGCTTGCGAAAGACACAAGTTCTTTCATCTTAGAAATATTCTCACCACCGATGACAAGCATCTTTTTTCCGGCATGCGGATTTACCTTCTCTCTGGTCAGGCGGATCAGGTACGGATAATCGTATGTATATTCTTTGTGGCCCACGGCCAGGATCTCACCTTCACTCTTCGGCGTGCACCGGATGTCTCTCATCTGTGCGCGGTCAAGGTCCGAATCGTTCCAGGAAAAGACCTGCTCCGTCTGCCCCGTCTTCATGTCATACTTAAAACAGCCGCTGTAGGAGTTAACAAACACTCCCTCCTCATTGACGATCACATTATCAAAAGAAGCCAGCGAACCTGCCTCCGTTCCGGTGCCCAGTTTTCCCGTCTTCAGATCTATCTCCTTGAGCTGGTACTCATTTCCCGCATTTGGGTCATGCAGAAGCGAAAGCACATAGTTTTTGCCATCCTGACGGAGGATATTGCCCTGGATCTCACGGCCGAGATCCGTGACCAGATGCAGGCGTTTTCCATCCTGACCGAAGATGTACATTTTCCCGGAAGCAGAATAACAGTACGAACCGTCTTCCAGGATCGCAAAGGATGACTTCCAGTCGACCCATCCATCCCTGTCCGTATCGTCGGAGTTGATCGGCAGCTTTCGGATCGAATTTCCTGAACCGTCAAAAACTTCGATCCAGAACATCGTCGTTTCCTGGTCCGCTGTCATATCCGCAGAGTATACCGTCGGAATGTAATGATAATAGAGCATATGGATATTACCCTCTTTATCCGTCGCGACACCATAGATCAGATCCTCACCCATATCGATCGATTTGATCAGGTTTCCCTCTTTATCAAAGATCCCCGTTGCGTTTTTTAAGTAGTCCGAATAACTGAATCCGGGTATATCTTCCATCGGCTGTCCGGTCTTCTCCAGTTCCTTGATCTCCTCCGGAAGTTCATAGCCGATCGAATAAGCAACGATTGCGACATCCCCGGTATACGTACAGTCAGTGGTGGTAAGGAACTCTACTTTTTTCCCCGTATCCACCGGAATATTGACCTTCTTCACATCCGCAGTAAAATACGGATCCGATTCCTGGATCACCCTTCCCGATGAATAAAGACCTTCTTTTTCTTTTTTCTTGGACTTCTTACATCCCGCCACAGGCAGGATCATCGAGACTGCCATCAAGGACGCCAGTATCCTGCGTCTGTTACTCAAGTGAACGTTTGCCATACCGTTTCACTCCCCCTTCATGTTTTTCACGCTTGTTTCCGTTACCTTTATTCTATCTTTCCCGGACCGCTGTCGACGCCCGGTTATTGATGATCTGTGCAACATCTTCCTTCGATCTGTCGCCGGCAAAATAAGCTTCTGCCTCTTCAAGCATGATGTCCATGATCGCCATATCCATTTCATTTACCCTGTCGACAGTAAGGATCATCTGCTCCAGTTCATCGATATATTCTTCCTTCGGTTGCGGCAATTGCATGAATTCCAGAACCATCTCATCATCCTTGTATCTTTCCCAACTTTCACGGAGGCTGTCCAGGTCTCTTTCCGCATCTTTCCTGTACGCGGTCTTCGTCATAGGCATCCCGAAAATGTCAGTGATGGTCAGCTGTGCTTCATCTTCATAGAGTGCACGGATCACTTCCCAGGCTCCACTTCTGTTTTTCGAGCAGGCAGTAATGCCCATAGAGAAGTCGGCAACTGCATAGTTTCCCGCCCCTTCCTTGCCGGGATATCCCCGGAATGAACCTTTGTCTCCCAGCATTTCCTTATTCGTGCCATAGGAGGTGACACTGTAGACAGGCTCGAATATAGTCGCGATCACGCCATCTTTGAACTTTCTTTCGCCTTCCATTTCGGGATCTGCAGATCCTTCGTAGCTTACTATGACAGATCCATCTTCCGCGTAGGTTACCTGCTTACCGGCAGTCTCTTCGAGTTTATCCACTCCAAATCTGTTCGCGATCTCCAGCATGGTATAGAAGTCTTCTGTATCGAATTTGACCTGCTTCTTCTCATAATCCACGAACTGTCCGGAAGATGTCTGATACAGGATAGTTAATATCTGTGACTTCAGCATACTCTCATAGAATGAAACGTTCTCCGGCAAAGAAGATCCGGTATTCAGGTACCCCGAATACGTCCAGTTGGCATCCTTCGGGATATATTCATCATTGACCAGAAGGGAGTTCAAAGAGAAAGCGAGTGGCACGAAGTACTGTTTCCCGTTTTTCTCATAAGCAGAAAGCACGTTGTCGAAGATCAATGACCTGTTAAGACCGTTGGTGCCGTCAATGTACGGTTTGAGATCCACCATGACATTCTCATTAAACAAAGAAGTACAGCTCTCAAAAGTCATGATGATATCCGGCGCGGTTCCACTTAAGATATCCTGTCTGACATAATCTTCATAATTCGTATCATCCGGATCCTTCCCGGCAATGAGTATTTCTTCCTTGTATGTTCTCAGCTTGATCCGGCAGTCGCGGGTCGGATCCGAATTATAGTTACTTACGTACTCCATGAATGAATCCTCCATTACCCGGCCTCCGACCGTAATGACCTTCTTTCCGGCGTGAGGATTCTTATCCGCTCTCGTCAGCTTAACCAGTACTGCCTTTATATGGGGGATCTGCAAATAATCACTGTAAACTGCATACACCTCATCTTCACTCTTGACCAGGAAGAATGCTGCGTGCATCGGCCCCATGTCGACATCGGTATCGTTCCAGTCAAAAAGCACTTCCATGCTGTCGTTTTCGATATTGTACTTAAAGACCTTCGAATAGGAGGAAACGTAGATCCCATCGTCCGCGGCCATCATCGATCCAAGAGACACCAGTTTTCCCGCATCCCGGCCCGGACCCAGTTTTCCTGTCTTGATATCCAGTTCTTTCAGCTGAGGCTCCGGATCTTCATTCATGGTATTCTTCCGGGTAAGTACATAGTTTTTCCCGTTGACATGGAACACTCTCGGAGTGATCGTTCTGCCGATATCAGAGACCGTACACCGTTTCTCTCCCTGGGGGGAATAGATACCCATGGTCCCACCAAGAGATATCATGAAATCACCGTTCTCTAAGACCTGCATATCTCCCATAAAGGACGGGTTTTCATCGAATTCAGGCATAGGAAACATTTTTACGGGCTCCCCGTTCTCTATCCGGTCAAGCTCATAATGATATTTCGCATTCGAATCCAGAAACGCTGTCAGCAGGTACACCGTTCCGTCTTTATCCGCGGTCGCTGTTACATGCGATTCATTTGCTCTGGTAGCCAGATCGAAGATCTTGTTGCCCTGCAGATCGTAGACCACTTTCCGGGCGTCCTGATACTCCAGAAGAGTGAACCCGGCATCTTTCGGTGCTTTATAGGAAATGTGATAGTCGTAGAGGATCTTGTCCCCGATAAAACGGATACTATCCACATACGCAAAATCTAATTCCTTCTCAGGATCGGTCTCCATTTCAAGATCGTATTTTTCCGCGTTAAAGTACGGGTCATCTTCCTTGACCAGCGTCGGGCTCTCTTCATACT
>CAMYWO010000012.1:0-44959 GCA_947302815.1 uncultured Clostridia bacterium
CTCCAAGTATTAATTCTTGTTGTTCGCGATAATAATCACACAAAAACAAATATATCTCCGGTTCCTGTAGAGACATCCCATCGAGTTTCTCTTTGATCTCGCGGGTATCGATGACCGCTTCCCCGTTCACATCATGCCGGAAGATAACTACGAAATCGCAGGTCTTCTCACACGATCCGACAAGAGCAGCTAACGATTCTCCTACCGCGCCCAAAGGGAGGCAGTCGATCGACGAAGGTACAAGTGTAGCAACTACCTTTGTTCCTTCACCGAGCTTGCTCGTGATCTCAAGGCTTCCGCCTGTAAGCTCACACAACTCTTTCAGAAGAGGAAGTCCCAGTCCGACCTTTCTCGTACTTCTTGTTGTCGCAAAAGGATCTGTGACCTTCGCAACGAATTCCTCGCTCATTCCGCACCCGTTATCCTCAAATGAAACAACAAGGCGGTCTTCCTTCGATATCATGTCGATCGTAAGCGTCACCAGCGACGCGCCGGCACGGGTCGAGTTCGTCAAGATATCCAGAATATGAAGCGATAATTCTCTCAAGATTCTCCCCAGTTACCAACTGATAAACAGTCGGAAAAGCACTTCAAAATCTATATTTGTTATTGTCAACGTGCCTATTATATCACTTTCTCATCAAATCCCGCAATGCATTAACAAACGTCTTGGCATCCATATCGGGATTTTTTTTAATAGGCAGTTTCAGCGAGTATCCGGGATCGGCAATATCCGGAAGCTGATGCGCATCCGAGTCTACAATATAGTGATATGAGGCCAGTTCAGGGTGTTTATCCCAGAACTCCGGAAGATTGCATCTTCTACTGACCTCAAGAAGTCTACCCTTCCATTCTTCCGGTACAGTACCGAGAGACGCCACCATACTGTAGGAGTCTTTATCAATATGTGCAGGGATCGCCGCAGCCCCCATCACATCAAGTTTCTCATAAAGCTCGATCATGGAAACATCCGAACCCGTAGAAAGAAGATTTTCAAGCTCCTCAACCACTTCGTCATCATCATTCATGACATACTGATTGCCGAAGATATCAACTCTGTTCTTGATCTTCGGACGATGTACCGTCCAGTATTCCTCAAATTCCATAGCCGTCTTTACATCTGGAAACAAACAGACCACATGGAAACCTTCCGCCACTTCCACTTCCATACCCGGAATGACCAGCGGTGCTTTTCCATGTTCATTCTTCAAAAACTCGGAACACTTGACCGCCGCCTCACAGTTTCTCGCACAGCAGTGGTCGGTTATAGCGATCACATCGAGGCCGTTGAGCATAGCCATAGAAACCATATTCCCCGGTGTCATATCATTCTCGGCACACGGGGAAACAGCTGAATGCATATGAAGATCACATACAAAAATGGCCATTTCGGACGATCAGACCTCCATTGTCTCCATAATTCCGTTTAAGACTGCACAGGCAGTATAAGTATCCATATCGGTCGAGCAGACGCAGATCTCCTCTGCTTTTGCCTTCTCAAGGACAGCCTCCTGAAGAACGACGTCCTCGGTAAGCACGACAAGCGGGCACTCATTCAGAGAGGCCACAGCGATCACGTTCATGCTGTTCAGGATCGTGAACCAGCATTCATCGCTCTGAAGATGGGCCATAACGTGGCTCAGCATATCTCCGGCATAGCCTTTCTTCACCTCGGCATCCGGACGGAAAACCTCCGTCAGCACATTCAGATTCATCGCTTCAATAATCTCAGATACAGTTCTCATATGATTTTTTCTCCGGCAAAAGCACCGGTTCACTCCTTCTTCATTCTCTTCTGACGGATAATGCAGTTATCGATACAGGCTCTTCCCTGAACAATATCCTCCGCCATCGCAGCGCAGGACGGCGCACCGCATGCACCGCAGTCAAGCTGCGGAAGTGTCGAGAGGATCTCATCGATCTGCTCATACTTCGTCATCGCCTCACCGATGTTCTCCGAAAGCCTCATCGCGTGGTTCTCCGGAAGCGGGAGTTCCCAGACCTGAGGGATAATGTCCTCTTCATGGACGATCAGCTGCGGGAACAGCTGCTTTTCCATATAGAAATCATGGACATGCTCACGGAGCTTCGCCTGTGCGGCAAAGCGGTTCATAACTGTAAGAGGACCGCCGATACAGCCGCCGAAACAGCATGTCGCTTCAACATATGCGATCTTCTTGATGTTCTCTCTGTCGATCTCTTCAAGGATATCGATAACATTCTCGATACCATCAACGGACAGATAGTTATCGATCATCATTCCGGTGGACTCACCGCCCATCGCCGCACATTGCAGGCCTTCCGGTTCAGAGATACGGATCGCACGCTCTTCCTCATGGGTAAGCGAGTCGTGATGATCGATCTTATTCAGAAGCGATCTCAGCTGCGGGTAAACATCATGCGTACCGACACAGGTCGAGATCAGGGACTTCTTCTTCCAAAGCGGATTAATGACCGATGTGACCCTCGCCGGGCAGGGAGAGATATAGCAGATATAGATCAGAGACTTCTTGATCTGCAGCTTCTGGCAAAGATAATCTATGGCATACTGTGCTGTAAGCTCCATCGGCGAATCAAGAGTGACCAGATGGGAGATCAGTGCACGGTACTTCATCTGGATGAGACGTACCACGACCGGGCAGGTCGTACTGATCATCGGGAAGATCTCACTCTTCTCATCCTCAGACATTTTCTCTGCCGCCGACTGCTTCTCCAGAAGCATCTGACGCGCTGCCGAGACATATCCCGAATAGCCGATCGACTCGTCAAAAACATAGTCAAAGCCCATCTGACGGACACACTTCATTACATCGATACGTGTCGCGCTGTTCTCAAACTGGGAGAAAATAGCAGGGCTTACGATTGCGACTTTAACTTTACCGCTGGCCGCCGCAAGACGCTCCTCCAGAGTATCTGTTACGGCGATCTTGGCATGGTAGGGGCAGATACGGATACACTGCGCGCAGTCGATACAGCGGATATCATAAATCGTCGCCTTACCGCCGCGCACACGGATAGCCTGAGTCGGACAGCCCTTACTGCAGGTCGTACATCCGACACAGAGATCCCCTATCAATGAAACACTGTGTAATTTCTTCACGGTTTTTCTCTCCGATTTTCCGAGGAGGACAGTGGTCCCGACTCCTCAAGATTACGTAAAATTGATGATCATCGTTACGCAGGTACCCTCGCCCACTTTCGTGTCGATCTTCAGATCATCACAGTTCTTCTTAATATTCGGAAGACCCATACCGGCACCGAAACCCATCTCACGGGCCAGATCCGGAGCTGTGGACCAGCCGGCCACCATCGCCTGATCCAGATCAGGGATACCCGGGCCATGGTCTTCGATCACGATAACGACTTTATCCGGATGAACGGTGACCTCCGCCATTCCACCATGTCCGTGGATTACGGCATTGATCTCCGCTTCATACATGGCGATCGATGCTCTCTTAATGTCTTCCGCCTTAACACCGAGACGGCTCAGTGACTTCTTCATGGAACTGCTGGCTTCACCTGCGTGAGTAAAATCGTTATCTCTTATCTCATATTGGCGTACTAACGGTTCTATACGGCAGCCTCCTTCCCACGAAGTCCGGCTTCGTAGAGAAGTCCGCAGACAGTGAACATGGAAAGCGGTGATGTCATCAGGCCGATACCCTTCTCTTCCGCCAGTTCCTGCATTGTCGCATCCGGTACTTTTCCGCGGACAAAGATAATCACCTTTACATCAAGCATCTCCGCAGTACGGATCGTCTGAGGATTCACAAGACCCGTGATCATGATCTGGCTGTCGTCACTGCTAAAAGCCATAACGTCACTCATCAGGTCGGATCCGCAGGCGATCTTCAGATCTTCCTCAAAACTATCCGTCTTAACCAGGATCTTAGCATTAAGAAGATCTGCACAATCACAAACTTTCATAAATGACCTCCTAAACCATACGGACAAAGAGTCCTTATGCGCTCCCTTCGCCCGGACGTCCTTGCCTCGTTGTTATATCGAACTATTATGTTAATTATATTATTTATATAGTGTTTATGCTACAGAATTTCGTGGAATTTCTCTATAACACAGGTACGGTCTTACGAAAGTTTAATGGTATAATATCCGTGATTTTATAAATGGAAGAGGCAACCACCATGATGAACTTTCGTATTTACCCGAATCTTCTGTACCTGCTGCCGCCTGAAACACATAACACGGCAGACCTTGAGCGCACCCTCGGCGAACATCCTGAGATCAAGTTCGTATCTTTCGTAGGTATCGACCTGGCAGGCAACGACACCGATGAAAAGATCCCGATCATCAACTTTATCGATAATCTGCAGGGATACTTAAGCGGATGCGTAGTACAGACGGATGGTTCCTCTGTTGAGCTCCCCGGCATCGCCACACTGAATGACGGTCGTGTCGACTTCGAGCCTGACCTGAACGTCATGTGGTTCATTGATTATAACTATGAGCATCTGGATCCGGACACCAATCTTCCGATCGGTACTCTCCGAATTCCTTCTTTCCTGATCCATAACGGCGACAAAGTCTGCTCACGTTCGATCCTCAAGCGCTGCGCCGACCGCTTCGCTTCCGAACTGGAAAGATACCTCAGAGAAAATCCGAGACTTGTAGATGAACTCGGCTTCTCCATCGACGATCTCGACCGTGTCGAGCTTACAACCGCTACCGAGCTTGAATTCTGGGTCAGCTCTCCGGAAGAAAAGATCAATACACGCGTCCTCTCTACTTCCCAGAGCCTGAAAGAACAGTACTGGAAGAGAACGAAGGGCGTTGTCCGTACCGCACTCGAGCAGTCAGTTATGCTCCTTGAACTCTATGGCTTCGAGCCGGAGATGGGACATAAGGAAGTCGGCGGTGTTAAGGCTCACCTCTCCGATGCCGGTGATTTCCAGGACATCATGGAACAGCTCGAGATCGACTGGCACTATTCCAATGCTCTGCAGGCGGCTGACTATGAACTTCTCGCCCGTATCTTCATCAAAGAGATCTTCCGTATGCACGGACTGGAAGTAAGCTTCTGCGCGAAGCCTCTCCCGGGTGTTGCCGGGTCCGGTGAACACACACACGTTAATGCCGTTGCATTCCTTAAGGATGGTCACAAGGTCAACCTCTTCAGCCCGAAGGACATGCACAAGGATTTCCTCGGCACCATCGGCTGGGGCGCACTCATGGGCTTCATGAAGCACTATGACCTGATCAATCCTTTCATCTCTGTAACCACAGATGCATTTTTAAGACTGCAGCCCGGTTACGAAGCTCCGACTCATGCGATCGCATCTCTCGGCAAGGATATCAATACACCTTCCCGTAACCGTTCCGTACTCCTCGGACTCATCAGAAACTCCGAGAGCGCGGTACAGACACGATTCGAGGTGCGTTCTCCTAACCCGCACACCAACACATACCTGTGCCTGTCTGCTGCATACCAGTGTATGCTTGACGGTATCGAGTACGCCGTAACATCCGGTCATTCCACTCAGGAACTTGAGAAGGAATTCTGCAAGGGCTACGGCGAGGAAGCGGATTACCTCGAGAAAGACAGAGTTTACCGCTGCGAAGATGATATCTTCACACACTATACAAACGAGGAGCGTGACCGTCTCTTCGGCACACCGCCGGCGACAGTATACGATTCCCTCCGCTGCCTGCTCCATGCTGATGACATGCTTCCGATCCTCTGCGCTGGCGATGTATTCAGTGATCAGCTGATTTCTTCCTACGCACACGCGATGCTCGACCGCTGGCAGATGGAGCTCTCTGAGCGTATTATTCCGTCGAACCTGTCCCAGATCAGAAACATCGTTCCGTTCCACGATCCGTCGAACAGCTACGATGCCGCTCTCTGGAAGGAGATCGATGAGATCCGAAATCACCTTGCTAAGGACAGTTCCGAATATGTCTCCATCTTCAAGGAGATCCGCCTGGCGATCGATGCCAAGAACTTAAAGGAACTCAGCAAGCTCCAGCAGGAGATGAACAAGATGATGAACAAGATGTCCACTCTTTACGCAGAGTACAGCGCAAACCAGATCTGAGTTCATCAATAGTAAAGATGCAAAAGAAAACCCCTGAATGATTTCGTTCAGGGGTTTTTTCACACCATTTTGAATTAGATCAGCGATCGTTACTGCTGCGCCTGGGAAGCGTTATCAACTTTCTCACAAGCCGCCGGGAGATTACCGAATACAAACTGCTCGATCTCCTTGGAATAACCGTAGATGACGCCCGGACGTACCGGATCGATCATGGCCTTAAGCTTGGCGATCTCATCTGTTGCCGGAGTCTTCTTGGTAAAAGGTCCTGTATTCTGTGTCGCAACAATATGCATCTCACCGGATCTGTCGATCACACGGATCTGATGGATCTTTCCTGTCGGAATAAAATTCATAGATTCCTTGATCACATAAGCATATACCCAGATAATGTCTCTTACCGGAATGCAGTGAAAACAGCTCAGATCCAAATAGCATACGGCTGTAGGCGTAAACACGGCCTTCTTCATAACGATTTCAGCGTTAGCAAATTCCTCATTCAGTTTCTGCAGTTCTTCCGGAAAGAAGCTGTTCCATTCATCGATCGATCTTGCGTACGCTTTCTTATTGAAGCGGCTCTCCTTGATCTTTCCGAGCTGCGCAGCTTTCTCGGCAATCGCCGGATACTGGGCAATCAGTTCATTCATGTCCATAGGTGGTTCTCCTTTTCTTTCTCCTCAATGATACTTCAGTATCTTTTTGATTATACCATTCCGAAGAAGAAACTGATATACGAACCGTCACAATCAATCAGAAGATACGGACTACACTCAGGACGTTATCGAAGTTCTCCAGACCGATGGCCAGCTTGGCCTCATTCAGGTCGCCATCCTTACCGAGGATGACCGCCTTCTCACCTTCTGCCTCATAGACACAAGGCTGGCAGGAGATCTCCGGGAAGCTCTCTGCGATCTGATCATCAGAAACAGAATCCGGAAGACGAAGGAGTACGGATACAGTATGCTCTTCAATCGGAGAAAGCACCGGCTTATCCGATTCGTACCACTCGACCACATGTGCATTTCTTGTCTGATGCTCAGCTGCATCCATGACATCACCGACAACGGCAGACGCTGTTGCGAGTTTTCCTGCACCCTGACCGTAGAACATTGCATCTCCTACCGCATTACCGGTAACCATGATGGCATTGAATACGTCATTGGCACATGCCAGCGGATGACTCTTGGATACAAGATGCGGAGCTACATAGGCAAAAGCACCGTCTTCTTTATTCTCGAAAACCGCCAGAAGTTTGATCGACGCATTCATCTCGCGGGCATACTCCATATCCTTGGTGGTAATCGCAGTAATACCAACAGTAAAGAGTTTGGTCGGATCTACATAAGCACCGTCAAGAGCGATAGTACTCAGGATCGCGATCTTTCTCTGGGCATCGATACCATCGATATCCGCAGAAGGATTTGCTTCCGCATATCCCTTAGCCTGTGCTTCTTTCAGAGCAGCATCAAAATCCGCACCGCTCTCGGCCATCTGTGTCAGGATATAGTTAGTGGTACCATTCACAATACCGGCGATACGCTCAACCTTATTTGCTGCAAGGCATCTCTGCATCGGACGGATGATCGGAATACCGCCGCCGACTGCAGCCTCGAAAATGTAATTGCAGTGATTCTCATGCGCAATCTTCATGAGCTCAACACCATGAGTGGACACGAGTTCTTTATTCGAAGTAACAACTGTCTTTCCGGCAGACAGCGCTGATTTAGTGTATTCGTAAGCGATACGTGCGCCGCCGATGGTCTCGACTACAATAGAGATCTCCGGATCTTCAAATACTTCCTCTTTCTTAGTAGTAACAAGAGAAGCAAAAGGACTGTCCGGAAACTCACGGATATCCAGGATCTTCTTCACTCTCAGTTCCTCACCGAGACGCTTGGCGATCCGCTCTTTATTCATCTCAATTACTTCGGCTACACCGCAGCCGACAACACCAAATCCTAAAATGGCAATGCTCTTCATATATATCACTCCCTGGCCATGATTCTGCAGGATCGAACTCCCGGAATTTTCTCTACTTCATTGATCAGCGTGTCGATCGAACTCGTCATACGGTCCGTCTCCATAGAGACCGAAACATCCGCAAGTCCGTTGATCGGAATATTCTGGTTGATCGTCAGGATATTTCCCTTCACGAAAGCAATACACTGGATAATGCCCGCAAGAATACCCGGGAAATTCTCGACCGCAACGATCAATGTCACGATCTTTCCCTGGGATGTCTCATAAAACGGCATAACTGCATCCTTATACTTGTAGTATGCTGAACGCGAAAGATTAACCATCTTAACGGCTTCATTGACCGAGACGGCTTTTCCTGAATTCAGGAGTCTCTTCGCTTCCATGACCTTGACAAATACTTCGGGCAGGACCTCTGCTTTAACCAGTAAATAGTCATTGTTTTCGGACATATCCGGCCTCATCTGAAAGTAGATTTCGCGCAATCAAGTGTCCGCCGTGCGTGTACACTTGTGCACGCAGGAAAGTATATCACGATTCTTTCAAAATGGCAAGCATGGACCGGAGCGCCTTGCCGCGATGGCTGATAGCGTTCTTTTCCTCATCGGAGATCTCGGCTGTCGTCTTTCCGATTTCAGGCACAAAGAAGATCGGATCATAACCGAATCCGTTTTCACCTCTCGGTGTATCAAGAAGAACGCCGTCGCACTGTTCCTTAACTACGAAATGGGAACCATCCGGGCGTACAACCGCGATTGCGCAGACGAAGTGAGCCGTCCACTGATCTTTCGGAACGTCCTTTAACATCTCCCAGATCTTCTCGAACTTCTCCTGATACGTGGAGTCCTCGCCGCAGAAACGTGAGGAATAGATTCCCGGCGCACCATCCAGCGCATCGATGCAAAGACCGGAATCGTCCGCCATGACGAAACCACCGACCTGTTTCTGAATCGTGCTCGCCTTAATCAGCGCATTTCCTTCAAAGGAATCCGCATCCTCGACGATATCAGTATGAATGCCGATACTCTCCATTCCGACGATCTCGAACGGAAAACCATCCAGTATCTCCTTGATCTCGTGAATCTTATCCTTATTCTTACTGGCGACCAGAAAACGTTCCATACTCTTCTTCTCCTCTTTCTTTACTCTTTTATCTTTATCCGTACTTCTGCGGTTATACATCACATCAGCCTCCATGCCTTGGGGTAAAGGTTCTTAAGAACAGCCCCGGTGACCTTGGCAAACCCGAGAGGGAGGTCTTCGACCGCCACGACGATATTCTTACCGTCATCAAGAGTCTCCAGTTCATCTTCCGTGAGCATGATCGTCTCACATCGAAGGTATCTGATCAGACGCTCATCATCTCTCTGAAGCGACAGAAAGCGTGACGGACGGAACTGGGTCCGGTTATGCTCGAGGGCCAGTGCCTGCGACGGAATAAAAGTCCTTCCCTTCGCGGTCTCCTTGATCTCCCCGGGAAAATCCCCCATCTTCACGACCTTTAGTCCGGAAAAGAGTTTTTCCGAGACAGGGATCATATGCACCTTATCCTTATGCAGAACAAAGTCCTTATCTACATTCTTCAGATACTCATCCGCCGCTTTCTCAGTCAGGAGCCCGCGGATAAAGTCGCAAAAGCACTCTCTCGATTTCGTGAATACGAACTGAGAGGAACTCTTATTCCCCTCGGTCTTTCTTGCGTCATCCGCGAAGTCAAAAGAAGGATCCTGCATCTTACGAAGATGCACGCAGAAATGTCCTTCACCTTCTGTCTTATGCGGCCAGATACGCATCATGCCCTCATTGTCATGCGTGACCCCGGTCAGTTCCCTGTGGGACACGATCTCGTAGTTCGGGTGCTTTTCGAGAAAATCATGGATCCGGTCCTCGTTTTCCGCCTCACCGAATGTACATGTCGAGTACACGATGGTTCCTCCGGGCTTGAGCATCTCATCTGCGTATCCCAGGATATTCGTCTGAATCGGCACACAGCTCGCCGGTCCGAACTTCTCCCAGCTCTTCGGTGCGAACGGATCTCTACGGAACATGCCTTCCCCTGAGCAGGGAGCGTCGATAATGATCCTGTCGAAAAAGCACCGGAACGTCTTTGTCATGTTCGCCGGATCTTCATTCAGGATCACTACATTTCCTGCGCCGCAGCGCTCCAGATTTCGAAGGAGTGCTCTGGATCTCTCGGTATTGATCTCATTTGCCACCAGAAGACCTTCACCTTTCAGGTCCTCTGCGATCCTGGTCGCCTTACCTCCGGGCGCGGCACACATATCCAGCACATACTCTCCCGGCTTAGTACCGAGAACAGATGCCGGCAGCATCGCCGAAGGTTCCTGGATATAGTAAGCACCCGCATGGTAATACGGATCTTTTCCCAAAGAGATATCGGGAGTATAGAATCCGCCCTCGCACCAGGGGACCTGCTCGCAAGGAAGATCCATCTTTTTCATGTAATCTTCGTACTTGTCTGAAGAAAGCTTCAGCCGGTTCCAGCGGATGCCGTGGACAGGTGCTTTTTCATAGGACGAAAAGAAAGCCTCCTCTTCATCGAGGCGACCTTTCTTCTCAAAGTAATTATGCATTCTTGTTGTAAAAGCTTCCGGCAGTTTCATAGATCGAGATAATCACACACCTGATATGCAAGTTTCTTCATTACATCCAGCGAGAACGGAGACTCAAGTCCCGCGGACTCGACCAGATCGATCAGTGTCTGCGTACCGCCAGCCGCGCAGAGATGCTCATAGATGCTCATGGCCTTCTTACGGTTCTTCCTGGCAATGCTCCAGATCTGAAGCGCGCAGACCTGCGCAAGACAATAGTCGATATAGTAGAACGGAGATGTAAAGATATGCTCCTTCTTCATCCAGGCGCCACCCGCCTCATAGAAAGGATCGCCGTCATAATCGATATCCGGCTGGTATTTCTTCTCTAGCTCTCTCCATGCGGCATGACGCTCCTCAGGAGTCATGTCAGGATTACTGTAGACCACATGCTGATACTCATCGACCAGACATCCGTAAGGAAGGAAAAGGATCGCGAGTGTCATATGCAGCTGACGGTATGCATCTGCGCTGTCCCCGAAGAACATCTCCATAAAGGGATACGTCAGATACTCCATCGATGTGGAATGGATCTCGCAGGCTTCCAGCGTCGGAGACAGACACTCGATGAACTGGGACGAGTCAATGCTTCTTAATGCAGCATATGCGTGTCCGGATTCATGCACCATCGTCGCCACATCATCCGCGGTATGATTCGCATTCATCAGGATATAAGGGATACCGTAGTCCAGAAGGCTCGCGCAGTATCCGCCGGTTGCCTTGTTCTGTCTGGAGAAAAGATCCATAAAATCATGTTCTCCCAGTACCTGGAAGAAACTCGGCGTCTTATCGAACATCTTGGCAAACATCTGCGATCCGGTCTCGAAATACTTCTCCTTAGGGATCACCGGTGTCGGGTTACCGTTTACGAACAGGCACGGCAGATCGTAGTACAGAAGCTTATCCAGTTCGAGGCGGTTCTTCTGAAGTCTTCTGATCTCGGATGTGATCGGTACGATGTACTTGACGACATTATCCCGGAATTCTTTAACCTTTCCGGGATCATAGTCGTATCTCTCCATACGCTTATAACCCAGCTCGACAAAATCCTTAAAACCGAGTTTCTTTGCAATCGTGGTACGGATACGGACCATATTGTCATAGATCTCATCGAACTTCGCTTTCTGTCCGGCGTAGTAGTCCGATACGGCTTTATGGGCTTTTCTTCTGACATCGCGGTCAGTTGACTCCAGAAACGGAGTCATTGTGGAGATCGTCTGGTGATTGCCTTGGAACAGGATATCCGCTTCCGAGAGGATCTGGCTGTAATCATTTTCCAGAGAACTCTCATCGGCGAGATCATCAAGGACCTCGGAACTGACGATCTCCCGCTGGATCTGGATCTTTCGGAAGATCATGTCGCCAAAGCGCTCCACAAGTTCATCGCGGATCTCCGACTCGAGCAACGCGGTATATACATCAGCGGAAAGATCGGAGATGACCGGATAGTTCTCATCGAAGAAATCCATCTCGTCATTCCAGAACTGATCCACAGTATCTAAGTCATGACGGATCATGCAGATCGTATATGCCGTGTCAAAAGCACTCATCGCGCGCTGGAATGCCATAATGGCAGTCTCGACGGTATCAGGGTCCTTCGCCTCCGTCAGTTTCTTCCTCGTGTCCTCGGCACACTCCCGGAACTGTTCTACGGAAGGACGGACATACTTGACCTCAGAGAACTTTGGCATTTTCATTTTATCGTCCGACATCAGCGCTATCTCCTTAGTTATCTAAAATCACATCTGTTCTACAACAGAGATACCCAGCAGATATGTACCAGCTTCGATCGCATCGCAGACAGCCTCGCAGAGAGCAAGTCTTGCGGTCTTAAGCTCCGCATCGTCTCCGCCCAGGATCGAGCAGTTATTATAAAAACGGTTAAAGCTTCTGGCAATCTGCGCTACCGCACGGGATACCATGAATGGTTCATTGCTGGCCGCAGCCTTACGGATCGCATCCGGAAGATCTGCTATTGTCTTCACGCAGGCAAACTCCTCGTCACCACTGAGCTTATTCAGAAGATCACTTCCGGATTCAACCGGTGTGAAGCCCTGCTCTTTCGCTTTTCTCAAGATCGAGCGTGTACGTGCGTAGGTATAGATGAGGTACGGAGCCGTATCACCTTCAAAGTCGAGCATCGTATCCCAGGAGAATACAATATCTCTTTCTCTTCCGGCCTTAACATAGGTGTAGATAACAGCACCGAGACCGACCTTCTCGGCGATCTCCTTCAGTTCATCATCAGACATATCCGAGTTTCTGGCCTCAGCGTTCGCCTTAATAAGCTCATACGTCTTCGCGACGCTCTCATCCAGAAGTTCCTCGAGAAGAACGATGTTGCCGTCACGGGTAGAGAACTTCATGTTCTGGAACTTTACAAGACCGAATCCGACATGTTCGCACTTATCCGCACACTCATATCCCGCCTTCTTCAGTGTGGAGAACACCTGCTTAAAGTGCAGGGCCTGCGGAATACCGACAACATAGATATTCTTATCGAAGTGATAGTGCTCATCACGATAGAGGATCGCCGCCAGATCACGTGTACCGTAGATCGTGGTTCCGTCACTCTTGAGGATGATGCACGGCGGAACACCGTATTCCTCGAGGTCAACGACCTGCGCACCCTCACTCTCGACGAGAAGATTCTTCTCCTTGAGCATGTCTACGACCTGATCTGCCATCTTCGCGTAGTAGGACTCGCCGTTATAGTTATCAAAGGTAACACCCATTCTCTTATAGAGCTGTTCAAATACGACGAGGGACATATCGCGGAACTTCTGCCACAGCGCTACTTCCTCTTCGCAGCCTTCCTCGAGTCTCTTAAAGTTCTCTCGGGCGGAAGTGGTCAGCTCCGGATCATTCTTCTCTTCCTCATGGAACTTTACATAGATACGCAGAAGCTCCGTGATCGGATCCTTCTCGAGAGCCGCCTCATCACCCCAAAGACGGTAAGCCGTGATGAGTTTACCGAACTGCGTACCGTAGTCACCCAAGTGGTTCATGCGGACGACCTTGTAGCCGAGCTTCTCATAGATACGGGACAGGGAATGTCCGAGGATCGTGGTAAATGCGTGACCGACATGGAAAGGCTTCGCAATATTCGGTGAGCTGAACTCGACGATGACCGTCTTTCCTTCTCCTTCCTGAGACTGGCCGTATGTGGTCCCCTTGGAAAGGACATCGGATACGATCTCCTTGGCAAAAGCACCTCTGTCGACGAAGAAGTTCAGATACGGGCCTTTCGCCTCAACACGGGAAAGCCATGGTTCATTCAGTTTGTCAGATCCGGCAAGATCAGAAGCGATCATATTCGGAGCTTTGCGCATTGTCTTTGCCAGCGTAAAGCACGGGAATGCAAAATCACCCATATCTTCCTGCGGAGGTATCTCGATCAGACGGTTTACGCTCTCGATATCAAGCTCCGTCAGTTCCGATACTTTCATAGCCACGGCTTTTCTAAAATCCATGTTTTCAACACCTAACTTTCTTCATTTCGTTTCTTTTCAATAACATTCGTCCGTATATTATACTATATAATTATGAATTGTGATATGATAGGTGCGATTTTGAAACGCACGAAGTTAGGGGGCTTCTTCTTGTTAACATATTTATCCAACACCAGGTACATGTATCTGATCGGACCTTTTTTCACACTGATCTTTACATTTATATCCATTCATCTTCAGAATAAGAGACTCCCTTCCGACGGCGGCAGAGCTTTTGCCGTAGACGGCGCATCCGCCAAGGGCAAGCCTACATCCGCCGGTGTGATCTTCATCTCCTGTATGTTTGTCGGTGTCGGACTGTTCTCACGGGTAACCTGGCAGTATGCACTTTTATACGCATGCGCCATGGCCGCAATGATCTGCGGATACTTAGATGACAGGAAGCCCTGGTCGGCAACACTTAAGGGCCTGACGGACGTCGTGATCGCTGTGGCATCCGGTACTCTCGCCTCTTTCCTGTTCCCGCTTTCCATTGATATTTATATGCTGGATACGGTAATCGAGATCCCGCAGCCGCTCTACATTTTCCTGGCATCCTGCCTGGTATGGGTATCGATCAACTTTGCCAATGCTTCCGATGGCGTCGACGGACTCTGCGGCAACCTTACGATGGTCTCCACCGTCACGTTCTTTGCTATGACTATTATGACGAAGCGCGTCACCATGATGAACAACGTTATGCTTTATCTTTGTGTCGTACTTCTCGTATACCTCTGGTACAACTGCCATCCGAGTACTCTTCTTATGGGTGACTCCGGATCCCAGGCGATCGGTGTCTTCCTGGCCTTCTTTGCCATGGCCTCGGGAAACCCGTTCTCATACATCATCATCTGCCTCCCGCTCGTTCTCGACGGCGGATCTTCACTCTTCAAGCTGGCCGTATGCCGCATTACGAAGAAGAAGTTCATGAGCAAGATCAGAACTCCTCTTCACGATCATTGCAGAAAAGAATGGAGCTGGGCAAACCAGATGGTTACAGAAAGATTCACCCTCGTCCACTTAATGATCGAGGGTGCGTATCTGCTTCTTCTTTACTTTAAGCTGTACTGATAGTCTTGTATCTCAGAAATCCAGGAAACTGTCATCGACCGACTCGGAGGAATCCTCTTTTAGGTCCATCTTTTCCTTATAGTCGTCTTCGAGGATCGTCTCCTTAAAGGCTTCCTTAGGCTTGATCGGGCGGTATTTCATTGCATTCTCGATAAACGGATTTACGGCAACCTCAGAGATATCCACCATAGAGTCTTCATTTGAAGCTGGTTTCTGCTGAAGTTCTGCCACAGTCTTTTCTTCCGGGACTTCTTCCTTCTTCTTTTCGATCGGCGGCATCTTAGTTACAAACGAAGGCGGTTTCAGGCCACCTGTCGGCATGTTTTCGATCTGTTCTTCAATAGAAAGGCTATCATCATGCTCCGGCGTCGAGGCAAGACGTGCCTCTTCCGCAGCCGCAGTTTCCGCATCTTTTCTGGCCTGCGCCTTATCCTTAGCCGCCTGGATCGCCTTCTTCTTTTCTTCATCAGCAATCTTCTGCTCCTCTTCCGCCTTCTTCGCCGCAAGCTCTTCGCGCTCCTGACGCAGACGTCTGAGTTCTTCCGCACGCTGACGCTCTTTCTCCTGTGCCTTACGGACTTCCGCATCGGCAACCGCCATACCGAGTCTCTGGAGCTCCTGCTGTTCAGGCGACAGATTCACCTTGTGCGCCAGCTCCAGAACACTCTTCTTTTCCTTCTCAGGCTCAGGCGTAGCCGCCACCTCGACCGGTTTATCCGAAGGTGGTGTAAAATCCGAAGCCGCGTCTAAGATCTCCTTCATATCCGGCAGTTTGATCGATGATTCAAACTTATATTTTTTCTCTCTTATCTCGTCGCTCATGACCTTTCCCCCAAAATCAGATCAGACTGATTATCCATGCGACCGCCATACATACAAAGGCACCGCTCATCAGCAGGAATGCCCAAAGCGGAACCATTTTTCTGCTTTGAACCATAACCTCTTTATCGGCGTCCTTCCCCTCGTCCGCCGCTTTAACTTCAATATCTACTTTATTCCCGTTTTCCTTATCCCCTGAAGTGACCAGTTTGATTTCTTCTTTTTCCGGTTTTGCCGGAACTTCCGGCTCATCCTCTGAAGGTGCAGCACCGGTGCTCTGCGCAGGCTTCTGTCCATTCAGTCCCGAAAGGATCTGCTGGGCATGCTTGACCTTAGGCACCCACTCCATCTGCACGGCACGGATCGTATCCTCGAAATTTCTTTCGTACTTTTCCTTGCTGTCTACCATATTACCAAAATCCGGAGCCTGTGTCTGCGGCAAATAGAGAATACCTACCGAAGCATCATCCGTATTCTGTCCTGCGCCGATCACGAATTCCTTGATCGTAGATGCAAGTTCTTCCTCCGCCTGTTCTTTGCCTTTAGAGGCAAGTTCGGCAAGACGCGCGACAACCGGGCGTACAAGCTGTGTCGATGAATCATAGACCATCTCTTCCACACCGTCTGTCATCAGAACAAAAGCATGCGTCTCATCCGTCGTAGTACGGATAAATCTTAGATATTCCTGCGCATTCGGGAACGTAATGAAATACGTGGAAGATGCATTCTCACCGTTCGCAGGAAGCGTCAGCGGAGATACGCCATGTGAAGATACTCGGCAGATCAGGCCGTCACCGATATGTCCGGCCAGCACCAGATCTCCCTTGACCGCTACAAAAAGAAGCGTACAGGAAAGTCTCTCCAGTCCGTCCAGTTCATGCTCGACCAGAAGATCGGCCATCGAGGAATGAACAGCGGTTACCAGAAGGCTTCTCGAGACGCTCTCACGGTTCTCAAAATAGAACGCATCAAAGTGGTCACAGAGAAGATTCGCGATACAGTCTACTGCGCATTTTGCGCCGAAGCGTGCATGTGTATACTTGGATCCGCCGGCACCGTCGGCAACACATACCACTGAAACACCGTTTCTGGAAAGCGTACAGGACGCATCCTCACAGGGAGTGCCGCGGTTGAAATGTTTATTGCCGATCAGAGAAACATTAACGAGTACGGGTAATTCTGCCATGGATCACTGATTCTCCTCGATTGCCTTAAAGAAATCATCCATCGCCATGGCGTTTCCTTCCGGTTCTGTATTGAGATTATAAAGCGCATCGTTGTTCATGCTGTTCGATACAACAGAGGAACTACTCGATCCGAGGAAAGCGAAGAGTTTACCAAACTGCGCAGTGCTGATCGAGATCGGTTTTTCTCTCTTTCCGGAAAGACGCTGCAGCATCGGGAAGTCCGCACTTGAACCGACACCGATATTAAATACGACAAGCTTGTCATTATCTTCAAGTTCACGGACGGCCTCGATCGCCTTCTCCATATTCTCGACAGCGTTAGTTCCCTGCGGAGCACCGTCGGTAATAACGACCAGCCATGGCTGATAGTACTTGATACCCATCTCCTTGTAGCCCTCTTTACGGGCATTCAAAAGCTCGAGTGCAGTAAGGATACCTTCACCGATTGGTGTAAGGCTTGTTGTCGCCTGAAGACGCGGGATCGACGAATTCTGTCCTGTCTTACCGAAAGGAAGGAAAATATCTACGGAACCGCCGAAGGTGATGATCGCGATATCTGCGGAAGATCTGGTCTCTTCATTCTCACGGATCGATGCGAAAAAGCTCTGAAGACCATCATTGAGCTGATCGATCGGGTAACCGGTCATAGAACCGCTTATATCCAGACAGAAGCAGATCGGCAGACGGCGTCTCGTGCTGCTGCCAAAATCCGATTTTGAAAAACCACCAACTTCATTACTCATATAATTCATCCTCCAAGATGCCGTTTCCGGCATTGTTATCGATCATAAAGTCCGCATCTGAAAGACTCAGTCCCGCTTCTTCCGGAAGAATCTTCCGAATCCGTTATGCTGTTCAGGTTCATTTCCCTTCGGGTCCGGTGCTGCCGGCTTCTCTTTCGGCTCCGGAACAGACTCTGTATGCGTATTCTCTTCTTTTCTGGCATTCATCGCATTCATACGGGCCATAAGCGCACTCGACTGAGTTCCGTTTTCACTTGATGCATGCGTTGTTCTCTTTACTGGCGGCTGAACAGTACCCTTAAAAGACGGATACTTCACTTCGGGCTTCTTCTGTTCTGCCACATGTGCCGACGGCATCTGTGAAGTATACTGGCTGCTCATCTCCGCAGAATTCATGTTCATGACCGCCTCACGGATACTCAGTTTACCTGCTTTCTTTACAGGAGCCTGAACTTCCTTCACGAAGTACGGGAAAACACGATATACCTCAGCATTCGGGTACTCGAACGCAACCAGCTTATCGCGGTACTCACGGAGCGCACACGCCCACTCAAGAGAATCGAAAAGATCGCCATCCTTAAATGCGCGGACGAACATCTCCTTCAGTTTCGGCGTCAGTGCATCCCAGATCTTATCATATCCGCCGTACGGGATCCTCTCATTTTCAGAATCATCCACGGTATACGGGAAAGAATGCGCCTCCATCTCGTCTCTTAACATCTCCAGACCGTTTCTCTGCGCATAGGGGTGTTGTCCGCAGAAAAGCATGGAGAATACAAGAATTGAGATCGAGTAGTCCTCATCCTGCGGGCGTCGCAGGAATGTCACGAAAGACTTATCCCACAGTTCGGGGCGGGTAAACTCCTCAGTACCAACAGGGCACGGAAGATCCTGATACTGGACGCTGTCCATATCGATCAGGAAAAGATGGTCCTCGTCCTCGATCATGGCATTCTTCAACTGGATATCACCGGCGATAACGCCGTGCAGATGGAGATACTCCATACTGTAGAGGAACGAGAGTGTAGCATTAACAACAGAAAGACGGGTCCAGCCCGGGAAATACTTCTCCATGGCATCCGGTCCGTCAAAAGCACGGCTGATCGTCGTTCCCGAAGCCTTTCTCATCATGTAGCCGACAGGAATACGGTTTCTGGAGAAAAGCAGGCGGCACGGCCAGCAGATGTTGTCTGTCTCCAGTTCAAGTGCTCTCATCTTCATAAGCTTATACCAGCGGAGAGGGGTGATTCCACCACGGTGATAAACCTTAGCTACCCATTCTTCATGCTGGGTACAGAAAACAAGACCTTCCGCTCCGGTACTGATCAGTGAGGTCAGCGTGATCTCCTCGCCGTCATCTGTAACAAGAATATCACCGACACTGAAGTAATTGTCGCTGGCGATAAAATCACTGTTGCCGGAAATCGGATTGACAGTATAAGCTTTCTCAGCCTCGAAGCACTCGGAAAGCGATGTATAGAACTTGATCCGTCCGTGATTAACAACAAAAACGGCGCACTTTCCCGAAGCATTGATATTACGGAGTCGAGAGAAGGAGTTGCCATTGCGGCCGATAAAGAGGCACTCATCCTCATTACCGATATGTTCCAGGAAGAAATCTACATTGGAAGCACTCTTGCTGGCACGAAGGAGCTTCGCGTCTACAAGTGAACGGATCGCATTTTTGATGGAACCGTAGATGGGTCTGTCTTTCGGATTGTTAGCGCGCTGGACACACTCATGCAGAACTTTAAAAGACTTGCTTACAAAGACAGTCTTCTGCTGATTGATTATATAGTCGACCAGAGAATTCAGAAGACCCGGGTCGCCAAGTTCATATAATGCTGTATAGTCCACAGCGAGCGAACTATACTTTTGTAATATCTCAGCAAAATCAGCCATAAACACCCCCAGACAGTTTGCCTTATAATATTATAAATTATAAAAGGCGATGTAACAAGGGATATTAATATTGTAACGTCAGAAAATGCGAAATCAGATGTCAAAGCAGCGCATCAGATCGTCAAGAGTCTCTCTTCTTCTGATCAGCACATCAGATCCGTCGCTCTTGATCAGAACTTCTGCAGGACGCAGACGGTTATTGTAGTTCGAACTCATCGAGAAGCCGTAAGCACCGGCATCCAGGACCACTGCGATATCGTGCTCCTTAGTTACCGGAAGCTCACGATCCTTCGCAACAATATCTCCGCTTTCACAGATATTGCCGACTACGGAGTAGATCTCACGCTCGCCGTCAGTAACCGGTTTCCCGTCTCTGTAGATCTCGACATCGTGCCAGGAATCATAGAGCTCAGGACGCATAAGGACATTCATTCCGATATCCGTACCTACGTACTTATGACCGTAGTTCTCCTTAACAGAGTGTACCTGACCGAGCAGAACTCCGCCTTCAGCAACGATATAACGGCCGGGCTCCGTCTTGAAAAGCACATCCTTGCCGCCGTTCTTCTTCCAATCGGTAAGAAGCGCGTCCAGTTCTTTCTTAAATGTCTCAATATCAAACTCCGGCTCATCGGCAAGTTTGTGATATGGCGTACCGAAACCGCCGCCGAAGTCAAGGAACTCAAGCTCGTCAAACTCCTCTGCATAGTGCAGGAAGTTACGGCACGCTTCCAGGAAAGGCTTATAATCCATAAAAAGTGAGCCTACATGCTGGTTTAATCCGATAATGTGTAGATCATACTTAGCTGCGACGCCACGGATCTTCTCAATATCCTGTGCAGCCACGCCGAACTTGGTCTTCTTGCCTGCGGTAACGACCTTCTCGTGATGACCGGCACCGACACCGGGGTTGATTCTTACCGAGAGCTTTCCGCCCGGATTCAGCTTACCGTACATCTCGAGCTGAGACAGACTGTCTACGCTGACAATTACGCCCTCATCGATCGCATACTGCATCTCTTCTTCGGAAACGTTATTCGATACATAGAAGATACGCTCTGCCGGGAATCCCGCCTTCTTCAGCGCGAAGATCTCTCCCGGGCTCATCGCATCTGCGTTCAGACCTTCTTCATTAGCGATCTTGAGAATCGTAAGATTGGAATTCGTTTTAATGGAGAAATTGGAGGTAAAGCGGTGATTCGGAAGCAGCCCGGCCACTCTTCTCATCTGTCTTCTCAGGATATCCTCGTTATACACGAATAACGGAGAGCCGTACTTCTTTACGAGCTGCTGCGGATCCGTATTTCCGAAAAAGTTCATCTGCTGTGTATAGGAGTCCATATTGATACCTCATTTTCTCAACGATTTTGCAACCATTGTATCATTCTCCTGCAGAATTTCAAGTTACTGCAGATATAATCTAATCCGTGATTCCGACTAATTTCATTAGATATTTCGCATTTGTTTCAGTCGACATGCCATTTTTCAAAAGATAATCAAAATGCAAGCCATCATCATCGTAAAATTCAGAAAAGTGATAATACACCAGATCGACTTCCCCATTCGTATTCATCTTACAAAGTTCATAATCGTGGGTAGACATCAGACCGATGATCGAAGGCTTATGAAGTTTCTTCAAAACGATCCATGCGCCATCCGTACGGTCTTTCGAGTTGGTGCCGCGGAAGATCTCATCGATCAGGAATAAAAGCGGTCTTCCGCTCTCTGCGATCTTTACGATACGTTCGATCTTCACCAGTTCCGCATAGAATGTCGAAACACCCTCACCGAGGTTATCCTCAATACGCATCGAAGCGCCGATATTCATAAGAGACAGTTCCAGAGATGTAGCAGGAGATACCGCACCGGCAAACGCCAGGACTGCGTTGATACCTACCGTTCGAAGGAGCGTTGTCTTACCGGACATATTCGATCCGGTGATCATGGCACAGCCTTTCTGAAGCTCAAAGTCATTGCGCACCAGCGTCTTTTCGGCAATCAGCGGATGGCCGATGCCTTTCGCAGAGAAATAAGGTGTATCGGATTCTCTGATCTCGGCAAAAGCACCGTCCGGGTAGACCGTATTCAGCGTGGCAAGGCTCATGAGCGCTTCCCATTCACCGATGGCTTCAAGTTTGTCCGGGATCCTGCTTCCAGAAGTTTTTCTCCACTTTTCGAGAAGCGCCAGACAGAGTTCGTCAAACGGGAACACGATATTCAGAACGAAGTAAAGCAGTGGCTGCATTCTCGCCTGAACAAGAAGACATGTCTTATAAAGCGAACCCAGCTGATTGGAAGCGGTGCGTTCTTTTCCCTCAGTCTCCCCCTCCCCGTATAAGCGTTTCTTGATCGACTGAAGATAGTCCGACTTCACATCTACGCTTTCCAAAGCCGTAAAGATATTCGAATATGCACGCAGTTCAGGATAGAACTTCTCAACAAGGGAGAACGTCACATCATTCGGTTTATAGCTGATCACCATAAGGAAAAGCTGTACCGCCAGGAAGAAAACCGGAATAAAGAACACATAGCCCCTAAGGAAAAGAGCTACGATAAAGCTTGCCCACAGAAGGATCGTATTTACGATACGGACCATACGGATCCCGTTTCCCGCAGAGGCAACCTCTGCCGCAATGAAAGCAAGAAGTGCCGAAGGAGATGCCTTTTTCTTCACATTCAGCTTCGTAGACGCTTCCAGTTCCTCAACCAGTTTCAACTGTCCGGAAAGTTCTTCGACCGCCTTCTGGCGTGCGTTGATCTCCGAAAGATCCATTTTCTCCTCAGATGCTGTCAGAAGCCACTTCTGAAGTTGTCGTCTTCCGTATCCTGTATGAGCGACACTGATCAGGTGGAAAAGAGATTTCTTTCCGAACAGATCGAGATCTCCGGAAAAGGCATGTTTGTCGATCTTTAGATCTTCTCCGTCATCAGGAAGAACTGAAAAATCATGGAGAGTTCTCGCAATATACTGATTGTGGATCTCCCTCAGCATGGCAACACGCTTCGCCTGCGCTTTCAGCCGTCCGTGACGGATCACGAAAAAGATAAATAACAGCAGAAAAGCACCGGCACCGATTAGGTATGCGAGTTTCCTGTCCTGAGCAAAAAAGAGAATGACAAAAGCCAGCACGCCAATAAAACTGATACCACGAAGGTTCGCAAGGCGACCGGCTTTTTCCCGTATCACATTGAGTTCTTGATCAAGCTCTGAGGTTCTGTTCTGAAGATCCGAATCCCGTTTTTCCGTTTTTTCGCTATTCACTGATCAATCTTTCTTTTTCGAATTTGTTCCCGCTTTCTTCGAAGGTGCTTTCTTCGAAGCTGTCTTCGATGCAGGTTTCTTATCAGCAGCCTTAGCCGCAGGCTTCGATGCGGGCTTCTTCGCATCTGTCTTAGAAGCAGGCTTCTTAGCGGCAGTCTTCGCAGCCGGTTTCTTTGCCGGTGCTTTTTTAGAGGAAGCCTTCTTGGTCTCCGGCTTCTTCTTCGGAATATACTTCGAGATAACCGTATCAAGAACCGTTCCGATGCTGTCATGGATCGTCAGCATCGCCTGAAGATCGAGATACGTGGAGCTCTTGTTAATAATGACCACACGGTCACTCTTGAGGAACTGCGCAAAAGTCGCGGCAGGATAAACCGTCAGGGACGTTCCGCCGATAATAAGAAGATCCGCCTTCTTAATCGCTTTTACCGCATTATCGACATTCTGATGCTCAAGATGCTCCTCATAAAGGATCATGTCCGGACGGACAATACCTCCGCACTTCTCACAGCGCGGGATGCCTTTTGTCTTCAAGACATAATTGAGGTCATATCTCTCACCGCAGTCAACACAATAATTTCTGAATACGGAACCGTGAAGCTCGATCGTCGTCGTACTTCCGGCCATCTGGTGAAGATTATCGATATTCTGTGTGATCGTCGCCTTCAGCTTCCCCTGCTTCTCAAGACGGACCAGGGCACGATGCGCCTTATTCGGGCGGGCCTTCGGATAAAGGAGTTTTCTTCTGTAAAAATCGAAAAACTCTTCCGGATGTTCCTCAAAAAATGAATGGCTGATAATATCTACAGGGCGATAGGAAAGACCGCTCTCCTGATTAAAGATACCTTCACCGGAGCGGAAATCGGGAATACCGCTTTCTGTAGACACGCCCGCACCACCAAGGAATACGATATAATTCGATTCCTTGATCAGCTGCTTTAACTGTTCGAGTTTTTTCTCTCGTGCTCCTTCGTATCTGTCGAGTCTGGTTTCCACTTTCTATCCCCTTAACAAGCAACATCGGCGTATACCGATGTTGTTTATGTTCTAAGTATCAAAGAATCCCCATTAATCGATGTAAATGTCATGCGCGATCGCGCCGTCATTGGCCGCACCAAACATTTCCTTACCGAGGACACGCTTCTCATCGCGCTCTTTCTCTGCAATCGCACTAAGAGCATCACGTGTACGGTCAGGATTCTTAATATTCTGAAGAAGAACGATCGGAGTCGTCTTATCAGCTGTAGAAAGCTCGATCGTTCCGACCTTAAAGAGTCTCTGTCCAAATGATTTCTTAAGACGTACGTCCAGAATACGGTACATCAGGAGCTCATCTTTAACAACACGGAAAAAACCTCTCTGGATAAACAAACGGTTCTCACTGAAAGAGTACTTAGTAAAAGAGATCGGCATTCCGAGGAATCTCTTCTTATCCTGCCAGATGATCTGTTCTTCTACGATAAAATCGTTTAACTTATCTATTTTCGCCATCTCAGATACCTCCATAATAACCTAATGATATTATAGTGTTATAGTTTTTTTTCGTCTAGCAAAAAAAATAAATATCACAGTTTCGTAATACAATATTCAAAGTTCTCTAGACATGATCCAGGTAACACTCTTCGAAATACGGGCACCACTGGTGAGTCGTCTTCATCATCGCATCGCTCTTGAGAAAGTAATCATAGCTGATCAGGCCGGGCTGGTCCGGGATCGGATCATCCCACGTCACATCGACATGATACCAGAAAGCGTCGACGAAAACCTGATTCCAGGCATGTCCGCCATCGCCGAATCCGAACGTGGATGTTCCGCAGATCACACGGCTCTCAATTCCGCATAGGAGACAAAGTGCAGTAAAAGTCTCGGAATAACCCTGACACTGTGCAAGTCCTTCGTCAAGAAGCACATCCGCGGTTGAATACTGGCTGACATCGCGGTCAAGAGCATACGCGCAGTTACATACAAGGTAATCATGGATCGCCTTGACCTTCTCAAGGTCGGTCATATCCCCTTTAATGATCGAGTTCTTGATAGAAAGCAGCTTCTCACCGACTTTCCTTGCCTCATCAGACGGATAGTCGCTGACTTTCTTGGTATAAAGATACTGCATCGCCTGTCCGCATGCATTCAGCTGCATCTGCATCTTTACACGGTAAGAACCACTTCTTTCAAGAATAGACATCTTGATATTCTTTTCTCGGAAAGCATAGTGGATCGCCGACTGTCTGACCAGGTCATTCCAGTACGTATCGAACTCTTCCTCAGAGCCTGTCTGTACATAAACATTCTCTTCAAAACGATAGAGCGCATCATAAAGCTCGTTAAACAATTCCTGGGAACTGGTGACGACTTTATAATCATGCTTTTCTCCCCACTTGCCCTCGAAAAACGAACAGCCCGACAGAAGAATACTCATTACAAGCACTAAGGAAAGAAGCAGGAAGAATGCTTTATGCGCTCTTTTTCCGGCTGGAATCATATACTTCCTCCTTGTTGAAAAGTCTCGAATAATCTACATTCCGCAGCGTATCACCAGTCAGCATACATCTGTCGAAATAAAGATAGTTATCTCCATAAGTATAATACGGAGACGGACCCGCGCCAAAGAAAAGACGGAAACCGTTGTCTTTCAGATAGACGCATCGGGGATCGGAACCGCGTATAAAGTCTCCGTTCGGATACACCAGGATAGATACCGGACCGGTGATCTCCCCTACCTGCGCAAGCCATTTTTCCGTATCATTCTGAATCGTATCCAGTTCACAATGATTGGCATTGATGAAGCCGTAGGTGGAGGATGCCATAACCCATCCGGAATCCTTGAGTTTATCGACGATACTCTGGACTGTCGTACGGTTGGCCTCGATCTCACTGTCCGTCGGCGAGATCGTGGGAAGCCCTGCAGCCTCAAGGCCGTTGTTTCTGTCATCCACCTGGTCCTGATCCGTGACATAACCGAAGATGGACTGATATCCGGTAAGAGAAATGATTCCCTTCACTCCGTTATAGGAAAAATCAGGATGTTCCTCGACAAAAGCATCCAGAATACCGATCGCCTCACTGTTCCGGCTGACTACTGTCTGTCCGGAAGCGCTGACATATTCGCCGCAGACCTGTCCCATATCATTCAGAACAAGTCTTCTGCACATGCCGATTTTCTCTCTGGAGGCAGTATAGCTGAAATCCTCGAGGATAATGACCAGCGGCTTTTTTCCTTCCGGAACAACGATATCAAATGTGGTTACGAAGGTCGGATTCGAAAGATCGGCCATATTCGTCGGATCAACAAGGCAGTATCCCTTCGCATAAAGACTCTCGAGAACAGCACGGAATTCAGATGTCGTGATGTAATACGAATCCGTGGAAGAAACATAGTTCATCTCAAAAGCGACATTCGTATCGGCAATCAGCGGCTTGACGCAGATGACCTCAACGGAACCCGTATAAGGAGAAACCGGAGATGTATTGGATGTCGCCATAAAGAGATTCGACTGAATGACCTGATCATCCGGGAATATCCTGGCAAGAGCCGAAAGCAGTTCCTCAGCAGAATAATACTGAAGATTCGCCAGCATGTTATCCGCGATCTTCATCATCGGCTGATACATATCCTTCTTACAGTCTTCCAGGCGCTTCTTCGCAAATTCATTTACGAAGCCTTCTGACATGGAGATTACGTTCTCGTAGCACTTAACGGCTTCGATATAATCCGCCGAAGCAAAAAGGCTTTCCGCGCTCTGAATATCACCTCTGGAAAGCTCGATCTGGTCGATCTCGGCACGCAACGGACGCGCAGCCGCAGAGATATTACTTAATGACTCCAGGTTATCAAAGATGAACATGAGAGTCGGTTTCTCGATCGTACCCAGAAGGAATTCTTCGCAAAGGCCCGTCAGCCAGTTCGTCATCCTGGCTCCGGTCAGCTCACTTAATCCCTCAAGGAAGGAAATATCATCCTGCGTCGGCTCGTAACGTTCATTCCTGATCCTGTTCTCGATCGTGGAAACACGCTCATTTACAACGGCTTCCATCTGTGTCAGAATCTCATATTCTTCCGACAGGTCACGGTCATCGTCCGGATCACGGTTAATGATCGTATCATTCAGATCACGGTACATCGAGAGTGCTTTTGAATAATCATGCTTATCCAGGGCTTCATTGAAGCCGGGCATGATACCGGCAAGTCTTTGGGAATCCTTGGTTACGAACACCATAATAGAAAACATGGCCACAAGACTGGCAATCCCCAGTCCGATCATAATCCACATTCCCATTGAACGGGGTTTCTCGTATGAAACCGAGTGTCCGCCGAATTCCATCATGTGTCAGCTATCTCCTCTTCCTGCGCTGCACTTATCTTGAATCATAGATCCCCAAGTGTCAACTGTCTATCCTCGATCGTATCCTCCTTGAGATAGTAACCGATGGCCGGGAGTCTTCTGACACGGTAATACTCAGGATCAGTGAATCCTGTGTCCTCCAGGCGCTTGACATCATTCATGATCGAGCCGCGCTTACTGGTCAGGACCTGTACGCCCTGCGACGAACGGGTCGTCTTCAGCGGGATCAGCGATGTATCAAATACGATGGCTTTTCTCAGATTCGAGAATGCAGCCATTGTCACATCTTCAGTAATGTAATGGATGCTGACGAGCGGAGACAGATCGCTGCAGGCATGGATCAGCTTCTTTCTGTTCTGCTTCGTCTCATAAGCGGACATCGGGATCTTGCTGATCTTACCATTCTCAAATGCAAAGAGCAGATTGCCCTTATAGTCGTCAGTGACATGCATAAAGAGGATCTTCTCCCCGTCTTCCATAGAGAGCAGGTTCGGAAGATATCCGCCATATTCACTCGGCTTGGTATCCGGAAGCTCATAGGCCTTCACCTTATAGCAATTGCACTTATCCGAGAAGAACAGGATCTCCGACTTGTTCGTGCCTTCAAGCTCCATAACGATGGTATCGTCTTCCTTGATCTTCAGATCACCGGCATTACGGAGAGATGTAAGCGCGATCTTCTTGATATAACCGTGATCGGAAAGGAAAAGTTTTAGACGGTAGTCCTCGATCATATTCGAGTCACTGAATGTAGCCGCTTCCTCCGCGCGGAGAAGCTCGGATCTTCTCTCCTGTCCGTATGTCTTCGCTACGTTTTCCAGGGCCTTGATGATCAGTGCATCAAGACGCTCCGGCTTCTTGAGGATATCCTCAAGATCCTTGATCTCTTTTTCAAGATTCTCACGGTCCGCCGTGCGGTTCAGGATGTACTGGCGGTTAATATTCCGGAGTTTGATCTCCGCAACATACTCGGCCTGCAGACTATCGATATCAAAGCCCTTCATGAGGTTAGGAACTACATCCGCCTCGAGTTCGGTATTACGGATGATCGCAATGGCTTTATCGATATCCAGAAGGATCTTGGCAAGACCATCGAGAAGATGGAGCTTATCCTTCTTCTTATCCATCTCATATACGACTTCCCTCTTCTGGCAGGAACGTCTCCATACGATCCACTCGGCGAGGAGCTGTGTCACGCCCATAACTCTCGGATAACCGTTGATAAGCACATTGAAGTTACAGGAGAATACGTCTTCAAGCTTTGTAAAGCGGAAGAGTTTCGTCATCAGGGCATCCAGATCCGTGCCGCGCTTGCACTCGATACAGATCTTCAAACCATCGAGGTCCGTCTCATCACGGACATCATTGATCTCCTTAACCTTACCGGACTTAACCAGCTCTGTGATCTCGTCGATGACCGCTTCTGCCGTCGTCGTATACGGGATCTCTGTCACCTCGATGAGGTTATTCTTCTTATCGGCAAAATACTTCGAACGGATGCGTACCGGTCCTTTTCCCGACTCATATATCGTGCGCATCGCGGATTCATCGTAGAGGATAATACCTCCGCCCGGGAAATCCGGTGCGGGCATGACCTCGAGGATATCCGCGGTCGGATCCTTCATGTAGGCGATCGTCGCCTCACAAACCTCACGGATATTGAAAGAACAGATATTCGAAGCCATACCGGCTGCGATACCCTGATTGCTGTTAACAAGGATAGACGGATATGTCGCCGGTAAAAGCACCGGTTCTTTCATCGTGCCATCGTAGTTATCTACAAAATCGACAGCGTTCTTGTCGAGGCCCTTGAAAAGCTCCTCGCAGAGTTTTTCAAGACGTACTTCTGTATATCTCGGTGCAGCGTACTGCATATCGCGCGAATACTGCTTACCGAAGTTACCCTTCGAGTCAACATACGGATGCAGCAGTGCGCCATTACCTCTGGCAAGACGGACCATCGTCTCGTAGATCGCCATATCACCGTGCGGATTCAGCTTCATGGTCTGACCGACAACGTTACTGGACTTGGTGCGGTTACCCTTCAGAAGACCCATCTTATACATCGTGTAAAGAAGTTTTCTGTGCGAGGGCTTGAAACCGTCGATCTCCGGGATCGCACGCGATACGATGATACTCATCGCGTACGGCATGAAGTTCGTCTCGAGTGTATCGTTAATATCCTGAAGTGTCGGCGGTGACGGCGGAAGTCCCTGGGACTGGTCTTTCAGAGAGACCTTCTCCGGCATCTCGCTATTCTCTTTCTTACTCTTTCTAGCCATTCTTACTATCCTTCATTCAATGTTCTTCTATTCACTACTTGCTTATGCTATCAGTCGACGTCCAGCATCTCCAGGTACAGATGACCGTCGCGCTCGATATGTTCTTTTCTTCCGGCAAGGTTATCGCCGAGCAGAAGTTCAAACGTATCCATCGTAGCCTGCTCATCACCCGGAACCACCTTGATCAGGCGGCGGGTAACCGGATTCATGGTCGTCTCCCACATCATCTCCGGTTCGTTCTCACCGAGACCCTTGGAGCGCTGAAGTGTGCACTTCTCGGCAGGATACTTCTGGAGAATCTCCGCCTTCTCCTTCTCGTTATAGGCAAACATAGTCTTCTCTTCGCCCTTGTTCCTGTAAGTGATCTCAAAGAGCGGAGATTCAGCGATAAAGACTTTTCCTTCTTTGATCAGTGTAGGCATCAGGCGGAAGATCATCGCCAGGATCAAGGTACGGATATGGAATCCGTCGACGTCGGCATCGGTACAGATGATGACTTTGTTCCAGCGAAGGAGCGACAGGTCAAAGGACGAAAGATCCTTGTTATGCTTGGTCTGGATCTCTACGCCGCAGCCGAGGACCTTAACGAGATCTGTAATGATCTCACTCTTGAAAATCGTCGGATAATCGGCCTTTAAGCAGTTCAGGATTTTACCTCTTACCGGCATAATCGCCTGGAACTCGGCATCACGGCCCATCTTACAGGAACCGAGAGCGGAGTCACCCTCTACGATGTAGAGTTCTCTCTGCTCAACATCCTTCGTGCGGCAATCCACGAACTTCTTAACGCGGTTATTGATATCGATGCTTCCCATGAGCTTCTTCTTGACGTTCAGACGAGTCTTCTCGGCATTCTCACGGGATCTCTTATTGATCAGGATCTGCTCGACGACACGGTCGCCCTCGGGCTTATTCTCGATAAACCATACTTCCAGTTTCTGACGGATAAGGTCAGCCATGAAATCCTGGATGAACTTATTCGTGATCGCCTTCTTCGTCTGGTTCTCATAGCTCGTCTGTGTGGAGAAAGAACTCGTGACGAGGATCAGGCTGTCCGCGATATCCTGGAAGACGATCTTGCTCTCATTCGCCTTGTACTTGTCTCTTGCTCGGATCTGTCTGTCGATCTCTGCGGTAAAAGCACTTCTGACCGCCTTATCCGGCGCTCCGCCGTGCTCCAGGAAGCTCGAGTTATGATAGTACTCAAGTACATTGACTTCGTTATTGAAGCAGAAGGCCACCTGGCACTTGACCTTATATTCCGGCTTATCCGCTCTGTCCTTACCTCTTCCCATGCCATCGAAAGATGCCGGAGAGGAAAGACCCTTCTCACCGCTGAACTCGGCAACATAACCTTCAATACCGGACGGATAGCAGAAAGTAAACTCCTCACCGCTCTCCTCATCCTTCAGAAGGAAGGTTACACCGCTGTTAACGACGGCCTGACGCTTCAGGATCTGCAGGAATGCATCCAGCGGAATGTTGATATCCGTAAATACTTCACGGTCCGGCTTCCACTTCTGGATCGTACCTGTTCTCTTAAAACGGGTAGGTTCTTTCAGAAGACCGCCGATATTCTCGCCCTTTTCGAAGTGCAGGCTATACTTAAATCCGTCACGGAAAACAGTAACATCAAAGTACTCGGAAGAATACTGCGTCGCGCAGGCACCGAGACCATTTAAGCCAAGGCTGAACTCATAGCTCTCACCGGTATCGTTATTGTACTTACCGCCGGCATAAAGCTCGCAGTAGACCAGTTCCCAGTTAAAACGCTGTTCCTTGGTATTGTAATCCAGCGGGATACCACGTCCGAAGTCCTCTACCGAGATCGAACCGTCCTTATAGCGTACGACCTCGATCTTATCACCATAACCTTCTCTGGCTTCGTCGATCGAGTTACTTAAGATCTCGAAAAACGAATGTTCACAGCCTTCCAGGCCATCTGATCCGAAGATGACACCCGGGCGTTTACGAACACGGTCCGCGCCTTTTAACGCGGTGATGGTCTCATTACCATATGAAGACTTGCTGGGCATATTTATAACCTCTCTACTTATAATCCATAAGATTATACCACAATATAATGTGGTTTCATTCGACAAATACTACTAAATTTTGCATTTTTGCCATTTTTGAAACAGAAAAACATGCAAAAGTGCTTTTACAAAAACAAAAAGACCGGCTTCCTTATCGGAACCGGTCTTTCTGCTCTTGGTGAGCCCAGGGGGATTCGAACCTCCGGCCCACAGCTTAGAAGGCTGTTGCTCTATCCAGCTGAGCTATGGACCCACGTTGAAAGAATGACGATCACATGGATCGTCATTCATGGAGCGGGTGATGGGAATCGAACCCACGTGATCAGCTTGGAAGGCTGGAGTTCTACCATTGAACTACACCCGCACGGTGCTTCCGCATAGTCTTTATCAAACTTGCCTTGATATAATACTACACGAAAGTCGGATTGTCTATAATGAATTTTCGAAACTCAAAAAGAAGTTGAAAACGCGTCAGGACGGCTTGGTATCCTTGATATAATCGCAGGATACATAGAATCCGTCTTCAAGCTTATACCAGTTATTATCGGTCTTCGCAACGACAACAACCTGAGTACCCTTCGGGAGCTTGGAAACTACCGGATACTTAGTATCATCCGTACCCGGACCTTTTCTTACTTTAAGATATTTCTCGACGCCGGAAACATACATGACCTTCGCTTCCATCGTCTCTTCTTTCCATGTTACTTCTACATCGTTCGGAGCAATCGACATACCGTACTCTTTAAGAGTCGTCTCCTCAGTCGTCGGAGGAACTGTGACCATCGGAGTCGTCTCCGTCGTCTGTTCAGTAGATTCCGTAGACTCTACTTCTTCTTTCTTTTTCTTGCCGCATCCGGCTATTCCGAGAACCATAGAACATGCCATGGTCAGGACCAGCGTTTTTACAATAATGGAAGATCGTTTCATAGGACACGCTCCTTCTTGCTCATTTTTTCACCTAATTTAATAGTACACCATTCTTTTTGAATAAATGCAAATGATTATTACAATGTCATTACATTTCGACCTCGGGGTTCAATTTGACCATCATGACATGATCCTGATACTTCCCGTCGATCTCCATAAACTTGATATTGTAGCCCATCTTCTCAAATCCGCAGCGTTCCGCACAGGCCAGGGAGCGCTTATTTGTGGGCAGGATATCCGCTTCGATCCTGTGAAGACGGAAATATTGGAACATGAAATCACAACCTGCAAGAAGCGCTTCGGTCATATAACCCTGTCCCTGACACTCCTCATCGATATGATAGCCGACAAAAGAGGAATTCATGGCGCCGCCGATAATACTGTAGAACGAAAGTCTTCCGATGATCCGGTCCGGACGGTCCGGAAGAGTGATCCAGAAGGCAACCTGAGTATTCCTGTTATACTGGTTCAGGTCCTCCTTGAGATACTGCCTCTGTTCTCTTACTGTGAAGTATTTGTCGTGATGTCTCTGCGTGAATTCCTTATGAAAAGCACGGTTACGCACAAGATAGTCTGTGACCATCCTGTCTGCAGAAGGTTTATAAACGGAAAGGACCAGCCTTTTCGTCTGTAACGAAAGGACTGATCCCTTAACCGGACTTATGATCTCAAATCTTGCCATTGCCGTCTTTATCCTCAGATCCGGGTTCATCCGGAAGATCTTCATTATTCTGATTATCATCAGAATCCATCGTATCGGATTCTGTTTCAACTACCTTAAGAATCGGAACAGGACTTACTGTCTTTTCCAGAAGCGGTTCCGGTTTCTTTTCAGGGAACTCGGGGAAATCAGGAAGCGGTTCTTCCTTAACCACTTGTTCAGTCACCGTCTCATCTCCGGCGCGCTTGGCACCCGGACGCATATGCTGCGGTTCCTCATCACCGAACTGATAATAGTGGTCTCCTTCGTTTTCAGAAGGATCCGTATTTTCAGTGGTCTCTTCACTTGCAGAAGATCCTGTGCCGGCATTCTCATCCGGTCCTTCCGGATCATCATTATCTCTCTTTCTTATTACAAAAAGGATGATCACAAGTGCAAGAAGTGCGGCACTGACAACACCGAGAAGGATCGTTGCGACTTTAAAGGCATCTCCGGAATTCTCCTTCTCTACAGGAGTCGGCTCAGGAGTATCAGTCGGTGCAGGTGTCGGAGTCGGCGTAGGAGTTGGTGTTTCCGTCGGTACAGGTGTAGGAGTCGCCATCATGGCATTCAGGTCTCCTCTGTACGGCATGATCATTCCTGTTGAACGGTCAAAATAGTAAATACTTGATTTTCCGTTTGCATCGAGCATGTTCATCAGAAGCGGGAAACTGTCAGACTCTTCATTCATGTAGACTTCGATCTCGTTGCCGCTGTAGTTCATCGTCGTCTTCTCATAACCGGCCGGAGCAGCAAAGTCCGCCGGGAACGGGATGATCAGCATCGAAGCTGTTGGTGTCGTGTAAGCACTGCAGGGAGCAACTGTCTGGGTATTCAGGTCGTAGAAATAAAGACCATTACCGGAATCGGAAAGGAGCCACATCAGAAGTGTGCCGTCCGGTCCGGCAAGACAGGGAACTCTTTTCGAGTTGTACGTGGTCTCCGACCATTCAAAACCACTCGGGATGGTTTCGAGGGATTCCTTTTCGAGGATCGTATAGCTGTTGCCGTTAGTAACAATGACCGGATACGGTTCCGGTGTCGGTGTCGGAACGCCGCGGGTAACAAGGATCTTATATGTGCGCTTATCACCGTTTTCAGCAGTTACGGTAACTTTTACCGTGTTATCACCCATCTGAAGGTCTTTCTGTACACCATTCAGGGAAACCTTTGCCTTGCTGTGTTCAGCGGAAGCAGATACTGCAATCGAGGTCTGTGTCTCATTAACGGTAACATGGTAACTTGTTTTATCTTTTGAGAAAGACGGGCTCAGTGTACCCGGAGCTACAGAAAGCGAGCTGAGGTAGTTATTACCGGAGAGCTGTACCGGAGCTGAGATCGAGATCTCGGCAGATGTTCCGCAGCCATAGTCGGCTGTACCATCGAGGTTGGATACGTTCATGCTTACCGATACCTTGCCGGTACCTTCTTTCAGGCACTTCAGTTTTGCAACAACGATTGTGGAACCGGAAGGCACGTTGCAGTTATAGTCAAGGAAGCTGGAACCGCTCGAACTGAAGTTCGCCGCGCCGTAATTACCGGAGCTGATTCCCTGCAGTTCGAAATATTCAGAATCATAAGAAAGCTTTCCGTTATATCCGCCGTAAGGACCGTCTCCGCTGACCTTAACGTTGACGCTGATCGTTTTACCGACCTCTGCGCTGCCGCTTTTGGAAAGGCTTGCGGAAGGATCAGCATGAACGATCCCCGCCTGGAAGATTCCCAGGACGAGTGCTGCTGTCGCCAGCACCGACACTCCTTTACTTAGATATGTCCTTATTCCTGTTTTCATTTTTCTACTACCTTTCTCGGTTATTTATCAGTTATTGAACAATTGTTGATTCCTGAAGAATATGTTTACAGATCCTTGTAAGGTCAGCCGCACTGATCTTACCGTCCTTGTTACCGTCTGCGGCATGTTTTCCTGCCTCACTCAGGCTGCTTTCACCGAGGATATAACGGCAGATAAGCGTCAGATCAGCAGCACTGATCTTACCGTCGCAGTTCGCGTCACCACGGATAAAGAGTGCACCGATATAAACTTTCTTACCGCTTGCGTCCATGATCTCTACAAGGTCACCGGAACATACCGCAGTAGAATCATCCTTTGTCTGACCGTTCATATTAACGTATGTCAGTGTATATCCGTCAGCAAGAGTAAACATCGCCTTTACAGCACCTACTGTTGTTCCGGGCTCCACTCCGCCGAAGAAGTTGCCTTCCGCGGCGATCGAGCATGTGAAATAACTCTCAGACGAATCTGTATTTCTCGCAATATCAAGTGTATAGACCTTCGAAGATCCGTTTTCTGCCTTACAGTTGATCTTGATCGTGCTGACTCCGCTGCCGAGAGTGATGTCACCGGTTCCGGAGACCTTCGCCTTATCCGATGCCGGAACAGCGTAAACATGGACTGTCGCGCAGGATGCAGGCACAACGAGCGAATACTCGGTTGTCGCAGGATCGAATACAGGTGTCAGAACATATCCATCAATGGAGAGCTCCTTGAGGTAGCAGTTCGGGTTACCGCTTTCTCTCGGAAGGAGACAAGCCTGCTCCGGAAGACCGGAGTATACCGGAATGGCAAAAGTCAGTTCCGTATTCAGGATACCTGCCTTCGAATAAGCGTTATACATCTTCTTTCCTTCAGAAGCTCCGCCTCTGATATTCGTCATATACTGGTGTGTACCATACTGGGAAGAATCCTTCGGAATAACATTAAACTTCATCAGATAGATCGAGTTCTGTCCGATATTGAGATACGCATTCGCTACCCACTTACTTCCGCCGCGGATCGCACGGTAAGGAGTACACCACGGGAGATAGTACTCTTCATTCTTAGCGGCGTTGATAGAACCGTCGGCATTCTTATAGCCGTCACGGGCAAAGGCAAGTCCTTTTGCCACAGGATCAGAATCCGAGGATGCACCAATATTAAAGTAATTATAGAGATTTGTATACTGTCTGTGGTAGTAAGAAGAATAATAGTTTCCGCTGGTGGAATTACTTCCGTTCGCAGAAACTTCCTGCAGAACTTTTGCCGCCAGGAATACCGGGTTGGCTCCCGTCTTCTCTGCCGAGATCATAAACGCCTGCTCATAGGAGATCTGGTTTCCGTCCCAGTCCGTGATCTGCCGATTGCCCATAAATGTACCGTTGAGCATACCTTTTACGGAGTCGATCGTCTGATACTTGGCATCAAAGGAAAGATCGAGGAACTGGAATACACCGTCTTCTGTCAGCATATTTCTCGGATCGAGATAATACATGACGACAGCCTTGGAAGCATTTACCCAGTTCTGTCCGTCATAAGGAGTAAACGTTCCGGTGTTCCAGTCATAAGCACCGGGCTCTGTGGACTTCCAGGCATCGTTTACGGAATTCTCGATCAGACTTACACCGAGTCTGGTCTGTACAGAAACTGTCGTATTAAAATCTTTCAGCGCATTCACCGGGCGGAAATGCCAGGACGGATGCGCTTTGTGAAGGGCTCTCAGATAGGTTTTGTAGCTTTCGGGGAAGCTGGCGATCTCGGTCTCAAAGGTAGGATCCGAATTGATATCGGCATCCTTGGATATGAATGAATCGACAACATAACCCGTGATTAAAGCGCCGTCACTGCTTCTCTTATACGTGATCTTGCACCAGACATTACTTCCGGAAGGATCTCCTGATATCGTGACCACATCACCAAGCGTCACACGCGTTCCGTTTCTGACGACGTCGATGACTGTAGTATTGACCGTGCCGGGGTTATTTCTGACATTGGCACTGTCAACAATAATAGTTCCCATCGGCGCATCCGCAGCCCGCTTATAAGTCGAAGCCGGGATCCCGCCGAGCAGGAAGACACACGAAAACGCCGTTGCAAAGGCCCTTGCAATGGCTCTTTTCGAAGTGTTTTTTATTTTTCGTAACATATAAGTTAACCTTATCCTCATATATATGTAATCGAGTTTATCGTATCAAATCTTTGTTTTGTACAAGTTACAGTATTATCACAGTTTCCTTGTGCAGAAATGAACGATCCTCTTCTCACAAAGAAAAAGGACCGCCTTCTGATGAAGGCAGTCCCTCATAGATCCTTGGTGGCTCACTGGAGGCTCGAACTCCAGACCCCTTGATTAAAAGTCAAGTGCTCTACCGACTGAGCTAGTGAACCATATGGCTGGGGTAGCAGGATTCGGACCTACGAATGCGGGAGTCAAAGTCCCGTGCCTTACCGCTTGGCTATACCCCATCGATTTCCCCTGGGGATATTGGTGGGGTGGGATATGGGAGTCGAACCCATGACCTCTTGTGCCACAAACAAGCGCTCTAACCAACTGAGCTAATCCCACCAAGATTCTCCCAAAAGGCACTACGAAATTATAATGTTTTCAGACTGGAAATGTCAAGCACTTATTTTATTGTGCATTATATAGATAATATACTCCCCTGTATCCTCTTTGTATAGAAAAGCACTTTTGCTTGGTGTATAATGCACCTACTAAATACAGAGAGGTACTTCTCATGGATATCGAAAACGCATATATTACTTTACCTTCGGGCTTTATCGCCAACGGCGTTCATGCGGGTCTTAAGCCGAACGGCAATCCGGATCTGGCTTATATCGGATCTGACCGTCCCGCAAATGTTGCCGGCGTATATACTTCCAATCTGGTCAAGGGACACTCCCTGACCCGTTCGATCTCACTAATCAAGAGTAGAGAGACAGTTCGCGGCATCATCATCAACAGCGGTAACGCGAACGCATGTGTCGGCGAAGCCGGCGAGAGCGATGCATCCGCCATGGCAGAGAAAGCCGCATCTCTTCTTGGTGTCAGCGCCGATGAGATCCTGACCGCATCCACCGGTGTTATCGGATCCCGTCTTCCGCTCGATAAGATCACTTCCGCGATGCCGGGCCTGATCGGAAATGCCTCTTCTTCCGAAGAATGCGGACACCTCGCAGAACGCGCTATCATGACTACAGACACTCAGCCGAAAGAAGTTGCTGCCACCGTCAGCATTTTCGGCAAAGAGATCACCATTGCCGCGATCGCAAAGGGTTCCGGTATGATCCACCCGAATCTGGCCACCATGATCAGTGTCTTCACTACCGACGCGAACATTAAGCAGGATGTTCTTCAGTCCATGATCAGCGACAACGTTAAGGATACATACAACCGTGTCTCCGTTGACGGCGATACTTCCGTCTGCGACATGGTCGTCATTATGGCAAACGGTGCATCCGAGACTCCTGAGATCACCATGGGTTCGGAAGAATACGAGACATTTAAGGATGCTTTCCATGCACTCTGCTTCGATCTCGCCAAGATGATTGCATCTGACGGCGAAGGTGCTTCGAAACTTGTTGAAGTTGAAGTCGTTGGTGCCAAGACCGCTAAAGATGCTTACCTGTGCGTCCTTGCGATCTGCCGTTCCCCGCTCTGTAAGACAGCGATCTTCGGACAGGATGCCAACTGCGGCCGTTTCATCACTGCACTCGGCTACTCCGGTGCGGATATCGACCCGGATAAGATCAGCATGTTCTTAAGCGGACTTCCGGTCTACGAGAAGGGTGTCGCTCTCCCGTTTGACGAGGATGTTGCCAAGGAGAAGCTCTCCGAGCACGATATCCTGATCCGTGTCGAACTGAACGATGGTGAATACAATGACCGTATGTGGACATGCGACTTCACATATGACTATGTAAAGATCAATGCCAGCTACAGAAGCTGATCCGGCGGCAATTTAAAAGACATAGCAAAAAGCCCGAAAGATCAATCTTTCGGGCTTTACTTTTACTTACATACTGAGAAGTCTTATTCTTCCTTCTTCTCTTTAATGTCGAATGTAAACTGCTCCTTACGGTAACCGATCGACACTTTCTCGGCATTTGCGAACTTTCCGGAAAGGAACAGGTCAGCCAGCGGATCCTCAAGACGCTTCTGAATCGTCTTTCGAAGAGGACGCGCACCGTACTTCGGATCATAGCCTTCCTTCGCAAGCTCATCCTTCGCCGCCTCGGAAACAGAAAGACCGAGGCCCTTCTCCTTCATCTGCTCAGTAACCTCTTTCAGCATCAGATCGACGATCTTACGGATCTCTTTTTTCGAAAGTTCATCGAAAATAACGATCTCATCGACACGGTTAAGGAATTCCGGACGGAACTGTTCTTTCAGCGCGGAATTCACACGGTTCTCGAGAGCGACCCTCTCCTGCGCATTGAAACCGAAACCGTTGGCCTTCATAGAAGTACCGGCATTAGACGTCATAATGATGATCGTATTCTCGAAGTTGACCAGACGGCCGTGGCTGTCCGTAAGACGCCCGTCATCGAGGATCTGCAGCATCATGTTAAATACATCCTGATGCGCTTTCTCAATCTCATCGAAAAGCACTACCGAATAAGGCTTTCTTCTGACACGCTCAGTAAGCTGTCCGCCGTCATCATAACCGACATATCCCGGCGGGGAACCGATCAGCTTGCTGACAGTATGTGCTTCCATAAACTCAGACATATCAATACGGATCAGTGCATCTTCCTTCGCAAACATGGCCTCGGCCAGTGCTTTTACCAACTCGGTCTTACCGACACCGGTCGGACCGACGAAGATAAACGAAGACGGTTTATGTTTCTTTCCGAATCCTGAGCGGTTTCTCCTGATCGCACGCGCAAGAGCACTTACGGCCTTCTCCTGACCTACGACACGCTGGTGCAGACGGTCCTCGAGCTTCAGAAGACTCTCAGACTCTGTCTCAGTGATCCTCTGTACCGGAATACCGGTCCACATCTCGATCACTCGGGCAACGTCCTCACAGTCGATGATATCCGGCTTCAGCTCGTCTTCAAGAGACTGGATCTGCTTCTCCATGCGCATAGCTTCGGACTTCTTCTCCGCCTGCTTCTCATAGAGACTTTCTTTCTCGATCTCTTCCGGCGTCGCCGACATCTCGATCCTGGCCTCTAAGGCTTTAACCTCTTTATCAAGTGCCTCGAAATCATCCTTTAGCTTCGCAAGCTTTACAAGGCGCACTTCTTCAAGGTTTGCCCGGGATCCGGCTTCATCGAGAACATCAATGGCCTTATCCGGTAGGAAACGGTCCGTGATATAGCGGGAAGACATGCGCACCGCGTACTCGATGACCTCATCCGGATACTTCACGAAGTGATGCTCCTCATAGTAATCGGCAATACCCTTCAGGATCGCGATACTGTCCTCGATTGAAGGCTCTTCAATGATGACCTTCTGGAAACGGCGCTCCAGCGCGGAATCCTTCTCAATGTGTCTTCTGTACTCATCAAGAGTTGTCGAACCGATCACACGGATCTCACCCTTGGCCAGTGCCGGCTTAAGGATATTCGCGGCATTCATGGCACCTTCAGCGTCTCCGGCGCCCATGATGTTATGCATCTCATCGATGACCAGGATAACATCCTGATCTTTTCTGGCCTCATCGACCACATTCTTCATGCGGCTCTCAAACTGACCGCGGAACTGAGTACCTGCCACCATTGCCGTCATATCCAGAAGATATACGGACATATTCAGAAGCTTCGGCGGGACTTCGCCGTTTGCGATCTTGACAGCAAGACCCTCGGCAACTGCAGTCTTACCGACACCCGGCTCACCGATCAGGGCTGGATTATTCTTCGATCTTCTGTTAAGGATCTGAACGACCCTCTCGATCTCTTTCTCACGTCCGACAAGACGGTCGATCTTTCCTTCTTTGGCCAGCTGCGTCAGATTCGTTCCGTACTGTTCGAGGAACTTTCTCTTCGGCTTTCCGGCTTTCCCGGTCTTCTTATCCGTTCTGCGCTTCTCCTGATCTTTACCGAGATGCAGATAACCGAGGTTTGACTCACTCTCGTCATCCCCGTCTTCACCCTGCTTGCCGAAGATATCAAACGGAAACATGCGGCGGCGCGGTTTATCTTCCTGATCCGCCTCTACGAACGGAAGCTCGATATCCGCATCCTCTTCCATCTCATCGCCCATCTCTTCATCAGCGATCTCTTCACCTGGGAAAGCATCATTCACGAGCATTTTGAAAAGTTCCTGCGGGTCAGCAGTATTGGCACCGCTCATCAGCTGATTCAGACGCTCTGTGACCTCATCTACATTGCTGTCCGTGATACCAGCGGCAGAAAACATCTCCTCAATGCCGCCGATCCCGGTCTCATAAGCACACTTGATGCACAGACCTTCGTTAATGCGCTCGTTGTTCTCAAAACGCGTTGTGAAAACGACCGCAACGTTTTTCTTACATATAGTACAAAGACTCATTTCTATTTCCTTAGTCTATTCCTTCTCCTCCAGGGGCTTCCTCTTCCGCCTGGGTTTCGGGCCGGTGGCGATCTTAAGTGCCTCCTGCTCTACCTTTCTTTTATGTTCTGTCTGGTCGACCGGTCCGGACTTCTCCATTCTGGCCAGCGTCATATCGATTACAGGCTTCAGGAACTGGCCCGTAAACGATCCGGGCACCTCACAGACTTCCTCGGGAGAACCCGTAGCCACGATCGTTCCACCCTTATCTCCGCCCTCTGGACCGAGATCAATAATATAGTCTGCTGTCTTGATCACGTCAAGATTATGCTCGATCACCAAAACAGTATTACCATTTTCGGCCAGGCGGCTCAAAATGTCAACCAACTTATGGACGTCGGCAATGTGGAGGCCCGTAGTAGGCTCATCGAGGATATAGAACGTTCTTCCGGTACTTCTCTTCGACAGTTCCGTCGCAAGCTTTACACGCTGCGCCTCACCGCCGGACAGCTGGGTCGCCGGCTGACCGAGACGGATATATCCGAGACCGACCTCGGAGAGCGTAGTCAGCTTCGAAGCGATACGCGGGACGTTCTGGAAGAATTCGAGAGCCTCATCGACAGTCATCGCCAGTACATCCGCGATGTTCTTCCCCTTATACTTCACCTGCAGTGTCTCACGGTTATAGCGCTTCCCCTTACACACATCGCACTTCACGTACACATCCGGCAGGAAGTGCATCTCGATCCTGTTCACACCGTCACCGGAACAGGCCTCACAGCGGCCGCCCTTGACGTTGAAACTGAAACGTCCGTTCTTATAACCTCTCGCCTTCGCGTCAGGTGTATTGGCGAAAAGCTCGCGGATCAGGTCGAAACATCCTGTATATGTAGCCGGGTTCGATCTCGGGGATCTTCCGATCGGGGACTGGTCAATCGCGATGACCTTATCGAGATGTCCGATTCCCGTGATCTTATCACACAGACCCTTGGCCCTGTGCGCACCGTTAAGATCAGTGGCCAGCTTCTTCAGGATGATACCGTTGACCAGAGAACTCTTACCGGAACCGGATACACCGGTCACACAGGTAAAAAGCCCAATCGGGATCTTGACATCGATCTTCTTAAGGTTATTCTCTCTTGCCCCGTGAATGCAGAGATACCGGCCGTCCGGTTTTCTTCTCTGTACCGGGATCGGAATAAACTTGCGTCCGGAGAGATACTGACCCGTGATCGACTCCGGGATCTTCATGATCTCTTCCGCCGTACCGACACCTACGACAAATCCGCCGTGTTCACCTGCCCCCGGCCCCATATCTACGATGACATCTGCCGCACGCATGGTATCTTCGTCATGCTCCACAACGAGCACCGTATTGCCAAGTCTCTTCAGTTTCTCGAGTGTCGCCAGAAGACGGTTGTTATCTCTCTGGTGAAGACCGATCGACGGTTCATCGAGAATATAGAGAACTCCGGTCAGGCTCGATCCGATCTGTGTCGCCAGACGGATACGCTGCGCCTCACCGCCCGAAAGCGTCGCTGCCGCACGGGAAAGTGTCAGATAATCCAGTCCCACATCGACCATGAATCCCAGTCTTGCAAGGATCTCCTTCAGGATCGGCTCCGCGATCTTCTTCTCGCGGGTCTTCAGCGTCAGTCCCTGCAGGTGCTTGATGCACTTGCGGATCGGCATACTCGTCACTTCGTAGATATTCTTGCCGCCGACAGTAACCGCCAGCGATGCCGGCTTCAGTCTCGCGCCGTGGCAGCTGTCACAGTCTGTGGTCGTCATATACTGCTCATAGTGCTGCTTGATCTCTTCGGAAGATGCCTCACGGCTTCTTCTCTCCACGCTCGGAATAACACCCTCCCACGAGTTCATGTAAAGGCCGTCTCTGTGATAAATACTGTTCGAAGTATCGATGATCAGCTTCTCTCCGCCGTTACCATAGAGGATAATGTCCTGTACCTTCTTCGGGAGCTTATTCCACGGAGTATCCAGCGAGAAATCATATCTGGCCGACAAAGCCTCGATAAAAGCACGTCCCCAGCTCTTCGGATCATCGAACTTCCAGCCGGCTGTCTGAATCGCACCCTCATTAATGGAAGCTTCTGGGAACTGCACGCACAGTTCCGGATCCACATTCGTATGGGATCCCAGACCGGAACACTCCGGGCAGGCGCCGAAAGGATTATTAAATGAAAACATACGCGGAGAAAGCTCTTCCACGCTGATTCCGCAGTCCGGGCAGGAAAGTTTCTGCGAGAAAAGCACTTCTGATGTCTCATAGGTGCGCTCTCCGTCTTCGCCTGTATTCGGGACCTGGATCTCCACAAGAAGAAGGCCGTCCGCCAGTTTCAGAGCTGTCTCGCATGAGTCATTCAGACGCGTTCTTGCTTCTTCTCTTACGACCAGACGGTCCACCACGACCTCGAGGTCATGTTTTTTATTCTTATCAACCTTGATCTCATCTCCATCAAGTTCATACAAGCTGCCATCCAGACGGATCCTCGCATAGCCGCTCTTCCTGTATTCATCGATCTGCTTGGAGAATTCTCCCTTCCTTCCGCGAACGACCGGCGCCATCAGGATCAATCTTGTACCCTCACGGTACGCCATAAGCTGCTCAATGATCTGATCGATCGACTGGGACATGATCTCCTTCCCGCACTTATAGCAGTGCGGCACACCGATACGTGCGTAAAGCAGACGGAAATAGTCATACACTTCCGTAACCGTACCTACCGTAGAACGAGGATTGCGGCTCGTGGTCTTCTGGTCGATCGCAATGGACGGAGAAAGACCGTCAATACTGTCGAAGTCAGGCTTCTCGAGCTGTCCCAGGAACTGTCTGGCATAAGATGACAGTGATTCCACATATCTTCTCTGTCCCTCGGCATAGATCGTATCAAATGCCAGGGACGATTTTCCGGAACCGGAAAGACCGGTAACTACAACAAATTTGTCTCTGGGAATATCCAGATTGATATTCTGCAGGTTATGTTCACGCGCCCCGCGGATGCGGATATAATCGTTCATAGATGTCTCTTCTTTCTAATCAGAATATATGTTCTTTTTACCAGTATATACGATTGTAGGAATAAAGTATACAACAATTACAAATAATCTATAAGAAGTCTTTTTTGACAATTCGGAAATTGGCACTTGCACCGCAGAAAATCTTATGGTATCATCTTCCATGCACTCAAAAAGTGTGTGGTGACCTGGCCCCATGGTCAAGCGGTTAAGACGGAGCCCTCTCAAGGCTCAATCAGGAGTTCGATTCTCCTTGGGGTCACCAC
>CAMYWO010000013.1:0-43318 GCA_947302815.1 uncultured Clostridia bacterium
ATGTTGACTTGCCACGATGATCGCTTGCTACTCCCTCATGGAATGTATTGAATAACTTATCATGATTGAAATTCTTAGTCAATACCCGCGGGATTTTCCACACGCCCGTGCTCGATATGGATCACTTCATCGCAGCAGAGTGCCAGGAGCTCCGGGTCGTGCGTACTGACGAGAACCGTACTTCCCGTCTTCGCCAGATTCTGAAGCATGTCAGCCACCTGCTTCATATGCGCGTAGTCAAGTCCCGATGTCGGTTCATCGAAAAGAAGGATCTTCGCACCGGCCGCGATCGCTGATGCGATAGCTACGCGTTGTTTCTGTCCACCGGACAATGCCATCGGATGTTTCTCTTTAAACTCAAGAAGTCCGAGTCGCTCGAGGATATCGTCGCATCTCTTCTCATCTTCTGTCTCCATCGACAGGAAGATCTCCGCCTTTACGCTGTCGGTAAAGAGCTGATGATTGACATCCTGCATGACCATATACGTCAGTTTCATCCGATCTTTTCCCGTGTACTCTTTCCCGTCAATCGTAATCTTTCCCGTGCAACGCTTCTCAAGTCCGCACACACAGCGAAGGAACGTAGATTTCCCGGTACCATTTCTGCCGATCACTCCGATGACTATACCTCTTGAAAGAGAAAGTTTCGGAATACAGAGCTGAAGTGACCCGTTCTTCCCTTTTCGGCAATCCGGATCATCACAGTCTTCACAGGCAGTCTCGATCTCACCGGCGGCTTTTCGGGTCTTTCTCAGCGAGTATTTCCGGTCATAAGAGAAATAGAAATCCGATAGAATCACGTTCCCGTCGTTTCCCGATCCGGAAGAATCATGCTCCTCTTTATAAATTCCCGCAGAAGTCGCGGAGATGCGTCCTTTTTCATCAGTAAAAGCACCGATATACTTTTCTTCGATCGTGACCGGACGGAGCTTGAGATCTGCAACATCCTCTTCTGAGAGGTTTCTAAATTCCTCTCCATTCCATTCATGTTCGATATTTCCATCAGACAGATAAAGAACACGGTCGATCAAATCCTTGAGATACCAGAGACGGTGCTCCGAGATGATGATCGTCTTCCCCTGCTCCTTCCACTTACGGATCGATTCCGAAAGATCCTTGATCGCCTGCCAGTCCAGATTCGAGGACGGCTCGTCCAGAAGTATGATCTCCGGAAGAAGCGCAGACACAGAGGCACAGGCAATCTTCTGTTTCTCGCCTCCACTTAATTCAAACAGGCTTCTGCCCATGAGCTTTTCGATCTGCATCTCAGAAACGACCAGATTCTTTCTTTCCACGATATCCTTTGGCGAAAGACCGATGTTTTCCGGACCGAAGACGATCTCTCCGTCGGTATCCACCGAGAAAAACTGGCTTCTCGGATTCTGAAAGACTGTTCCGACGATCCCCGCCAGTTCATAAAGCTGCGTATCACGGATATTTCTTCCGGAAACCACCACATCCCCCGAGATCTCCCCGGAATAGTAATGCGGGATCAAGCCGTTGATAAGGCGGATCAGAGTCGTCTTGCCACAGCCGGATGCCCCGCAGAGAAGGACAGTCTCTCCTTTTTTGAAAGAAAGAGACACGTCATTCAGAAGGCCTTCTTTCGAGCCCTTATATTGAAAAGAAACATGACTGATTTCGATGATATTCTCACTCATAGGAAATACTTGCTCACTATAAAGACTACTGCGGCCGCGGTAAAGAATAAAATCATGAGAACATCCTGAATGTGAAGCTTGAGCTCCACCACACTGGTCCTTCTCACCTTGCCGCCCAAACCACGTGTAACCGCTGCAGCGGACAGTTCATCTCCGATGTTGACACATGAGAAAAGAAGCGGAATCATTCTGTATTCCACCATTTTCAGGGCATTTCCGCCACCGAGAGAGATCCCTCGCATCTTCATAGCATCACGGATCGACATATACTCTTCCTTGATCGTCGGAAAGAAACGCATGACAACGGCAAGAGAGATCGTGATCCCGTCCGGGACATGCATCTTCTGCATCGCAGACATGAACTCACCGATCTTCGTTGTACGTACGACATACCAGGCCGTGATCATGGCCGGAAGGAACTGTACAACGATACCGCAGTAACCGATCAGGATCGCAGTCAGTATTCCCGAAGATTCTTCCGATAGGCAGAAGAATGTCAGCGCCAAAGCAATCATGTAGAAGATAAGGAACCGGATCGCACTGGCGTATCTTTTCTCGATGAAAAGAAGCGTGATCGGAACCATCGTCATGAGGATACGGACTCCCCATAGAAAAGGCGTGGTGGCCGTCATCAGGACGACCGCCGACACCACAAAGATCATATAGAGTTTTGTCCTCGGATCAAGATGCATCTTATACGATGCCTGCCTTTTCGAAATGCTTTCTAACGACCTTCTTTCCGATAACAGCACCGATACAGCCGAAGACGAAGCAAAGGATCAAAAGAACTGCGATCGTCTTCGTGTTGATCGCACGGAAAAGGTTGTCGCAATACTCTGTAGAGAACCCGCCGTCAACAAGATCCTGACGGTAGGAATCCGCTGTGACAATGACCGGGAAATAGTTCGCACAGATCCACAGGCAGAAGACACCGTGGCTCAGGATGATCTTCTTAAAACTCTTATACTTTCCGGACTTCGCGATCAGATCGGCGATAACACCTGCACCGATGATGAGCGGTGCACCGAGATAGCCCATGCCCGTAACGAACATGATGATCGCAAGAAGCACCGACATGATAGAGAGCATGCCGAACTTCTCGATCTTCGAATAGAAAAGCATCATTGGGATGGATCCGACAAGCGGGATCATCACGACATACGACGCTACAATATACGGATGGATGTATCCCAGAAGTCCGCAGGCAAACTCAACGACGAAAAGAAGCGCCGTAAAAATACCAATTGTAATAAAATCTTTTGCACAAAGTTTATTGTTATTCATAATTACCCCTCCATTGACTTTGCGTTGTTAACCGATTTTCCAGGATACGGCCTGTTCTCTGTCGGCAATAAATCTTCTATAGATCCCCTCTTCATTCATCAGGTCTTCATGCTTTCCTTTCTGCACGATACGCCCCTTATCCACGACCAGGATCTGATCAGCATGACGCACGGTCTTGAGGCGGTGGGCAATCATAATGATCGTCTTTTCGGACGTAAGATTCTCGATGGCATTTGTCAGTTCTCTCTCATTCTCCGGATCGACATTGGCAGTCGCTTCATCGAGAATGATGATCGGTGCATCTTTCATCATGGCTCTGGCGATCGCGATACGCTGCTTCTCACCGCCGGAAAGGGAGGCACCACCTTCCCCGACGATCGTTTCATATCCGTCCGGGAGCGCCATGATAAAGTCATGGCAGCATGCTTTTTTCGCGGCTTCGATCACCTTTTCCATCGGAGCATCCGGCTGTCCGAAACGGATATTATTCGCGATTGTATCCTGGAACAGATAGACTCTCTGGAAAACAAAACTGAAGTTTTCCATCAGGGAATCGAAACTGTAGTCCCGGACATCCCGGCCGCCGAGCGTGACTTTGCCTTCGTCGACATCCCAGAATCTCGAAAGAAGCGCGGTGATCGTTGTCTTTCCTCCACCAGAAGGGCCTACGATCGCAGTTGTCGTTTTCTCCTTAATATCCAGTGTGACATCGTCGATGATCTTTCTGTTTTCATATGCAAAGCTTACATGTTCCATATGCATGTCGAGATTGTCGGGATGGATCTCTTCCCCATCGATATCCATCTGAGGGATATTCAGGATCTCTTCCGCAAGATCAACGCCTTTTCCGATGATTCGGAGAAGTGCTGTATAAATGCCGGCCATATCCAGCATCTCGAAGATCATGTAGGAACAAAGCAGCATGATGATCGTATTGTGAATCGCCATGGATCCATCGAAGTAGAAGTAAAGCGATGCACCGCAGATCGCCACTCCCGTGAGTTTACAGACCAGCATCTGCACACCGACCGCCGGGATCGCCGCAAGTTCCGCACGAATGTCATTTTTTGACTTTCTTTCGATCGCCTTATCCAGACGTGCATTATTCTTCTCTACCAGATGGTAATTTCTGATTTCGGAAATACCCTGGATATATTCCAGAACGACTCCGACGATATCTCTGTCCGCAGCAAGTTTTTCGTTTGCCACCTTCGCGACGCTTTTGTTCGTAAACTGATTCACGAAAAGGAACACCGCGATACCACAAAGGCCGATTAGCCCGATCCTCCAGTCAAAGATCAGCATACCTGTGGCGATAACAACTGTCGTCAGGCTTCCCTGAAGGATCATCATGACGGCACGTGTTGCGATATCGGCCATCTGCTCGAGTGTATTGGTCGTAACCGAAGTGATATGTCCGAGACTTGTGTCATTGAAGTATCCCATCGGCAGATAACGGAGATGCTCGGCGATCTCGATCCTCTTCATCGCACAGGTATCATATCCGCCCTCGGTCTGCAGCATCTGCGAAAACCTCGTAATGATCGTTTTTCCGATCGTACTTATCAGCATGAGCCCGATCACTAAGGCAAAAGCACCAAAGCTGAAGTCTCCTTCGAGCACTGCTTTAATGGCGAAATAGGCCGCTGCGATCTTCATGGAACTGCAAAGCGCTTCTAAAACGCCCAGAACCACGGATCTATAAAACTTCTTTCTATTCTTCTCTCCACAGAAGCGGAAGAACTTCATCAGCATCTTATACATGGAGCACCTCCTCACTATCACTTACATCATCTTTTGCCATACGGTGTGCTTCCCACATATTCTTATAGAGTGGGCACTTCTCGAGAAGTTCCTCATGAGTGCCCTGATCCTCCAGTTTACCTTCGTTAATCACAAAGATCGTATCTGCATCGGTGATCGTAGACAGACGGTGTGCGATCACGATCAGAGTTTTTCCCGAAACAAGTCGGGCTACACCGGCCTGTACAACAGCCTCGTTTTCCGGATCCGTGTAGGCAGTTGCTTCATCGAGGATAACTACCGGAGCATCCTTCAGCATCGCGCGGGCGATACAGATCCTCTGCCGCTCACCTCCCGAGAGATGTCCGCCGGCACCGCCGACGATGGTACCGTAGCCATTCTCCAGGCTCATAATGAATTCATGGCATCCGCTGTTTTTGGCCGCCTGAATGACTTCTTCGTTCGTAGCTCCCGCTTTCCCGATACGGATATTTTCCATGACACTCGTATCGAAAAGATAGTTGTCCTGAGCCACATAGGCGATCCTTTCCGTATAGTAGTCCAGCGGGAGATTCCGTATATCCACACCGCCATAGGAAATCGATCCTGAACCGACATCCCATAGAGAATCGATCAGGCGGGCCACGGTGCTTTTACCGGAGCCGGAAGGACCGACGATCGCGTGCACTTTTCCTTCTTCGATCTTCATGTTGATTCCGTGAAGGACTTCTGTGTCCTTATATGTGAAATGCACGTCTGAAAGCACGATATCGGAACCCTCGGGGAGCTTCTCGATCGTCTCCGGGCGTTTCATATCTTCTCTCTCAAGAATCTCCGTAACTTCCCCGAAGATCGTATTCATCTTCAGAATATCGTCCGTGTATGTAAAAGCTACGACAAGCGGGGTAATCAGACAGGCGGAAAGAATCACACAGGTGATAAAATCCGAAACTGCAAGACTTCCATTCTTTAGCAGAAGCATTCCTACCGGAAGGACACCGAGAAGAGTTGCCGGCATAAATGCCATACCACCGGTAGATCCCCAGATACATCTTCTCATCCAGTCGATATAGCAGTCCGCGCCTTCCCTGGCAGCCGTTCTGAACTTCTCGTAGGAAGTCTTCGATTTACCGAAGGCCTTAATGACTTCGATACCATTGATATACTCGACTGCTGTATCGTTCAGCGTTTTTGTTTTCTCGAGCGCAACTTCGTATCCGCCCCGGCTTCTAACCAACATAGACGCAAGGAAGCAGATGCCGATCACGGCAGAGATCAGATTCGAAAGACCCATCCTCCAATCGATAGTGAGAATGTAAATAAACATCACTACCGGCAGGAGAAGATTCGAGGTAAATTCCGGAATGATGTGTGCCATCGTTGTCTCCATCGAATCGACACGCTCCACGATGATGTTCTTATATGTACCGCTGTTATCATCAAGCACAGCTCCGAGCGGGATCTTCGACAGCTTTGTACAAAGCTGTCTTCTGATTCCGCCAAGCACGGAAAAGGTCGCCACATGGGAAAGGGATGTGGAAAGGGAATGCAGCGTCAGACGAATGACCCAGCATATTCCCATAAGGATCACCTGGCGGATATAGTATCCGTACTCCCGGTTTCCCGAAAGCAGGTTCTTGACGATATCTGCTGTCAGAAGATATGGGATAAAGGACATCGCGACGCCACAAATGGCAAGAATCACGCTTCCTAAAAAGAAACTCTTCTTTCTCCCTGCAAATTCCATCACCCAGGAGATCGTACTTCTCTTCTTTTCTTTTTTCTCCATACTCATGCCCTCTTTCCCTGATTTGCCACGGCTTCCATCTTCGCTTTCAGCGCTTCCTGATTCCCGAGATAGTAATGGCGGATCACATGGAAATCATCATCAAATTCATATACGAGTGGAACCGCAGTCGGTATATTTACATTGACGATCTCTTCAGAAGAAAGGTCATCGAAATACTTGACCAAGGCACGAAGAGAATTGCCATGAGCAGCGATAACAACTCGTTTTCCTGCTTTCATCTCCGGCTTGATCGTTTCTTCGAAGTAAGGAACTACTCGTTCGATCGTTGTTTCCAGGCTCTCATGTGCCGGAAGAAGATTCCTGTCGACATCCCGGTACATTACCTGATTGATTGCAGAACGAGGATCTGATTCCTCCAGTTCCGGCGGCTTTACATCAAAAGATCTTCTCCAGATCTTGACCTGCTCCTCGCCATACTTTTCTGCCGTCTCAGACTTGTTCAGACCCTGAAGAGCACCATAGTGACGCTCATTAAGTTTCCAGGACTTGAACACGGGAAGCCATGCACGGTCCATTTCATCCAGAGCGATATTCAGTGTATGGATCGCACGTTTCAAATAAGACGTAAAGCAGATATCAAAATCGTATCCTTCTTTCAAAAGGATCTGTCCTGCCGCTTTTGCTTCTTCGCGGCCTTTCTCGCTTAGATCCACATCCGTCCACCCGGTAAACAAATTGAGCTTATTCCATTCGCTTTCACCATGACGGATCAGAACCAATTTCATCATACTCCACACTCTCCTTTATATTTTTTTCAAAACAAACCGAATCTCTTTTTTTCATATGGCGCTGCCGATACAGAAGTGACCAGATACCCGGTATCTTCGATTGCCTGTTCCAGTGCCTGCATGTCCGGTTTATCTTCCGTGACAAAAGAACTCTCCCCCTTACTGTGGGAAGTCTTCACCTTTTTGGCACGTGGAACAACTTTACGGATCACATCATTAACATGAGCTTCACACATACTGCAGGCCATACCGTCAATTCTCATAGTTACCTGAATCATATTTATCCTCCACGTATCGTTAGTGTTTGCTAACTTTCATCCGCGGTTAGTATATGCTAACCATTATCCAAAAGCAAGCGTATTTTTAATTGTTTTTCTCCAGATTCTTTGATATACGGAAGAGTGTTATGAAATTGATCGAAAAAAAGGTCCGCAATGAGGTACATCTGCGGACCTTTTCCAAGGATAATACCTAAGGGATTGCCCAATCTGCCTCGCCAAGCGGATTTCTTTCAGGCAACTTTTTCCCGGGGGCATCACTACAAGAAGTGCGAAAGGGGAGTTGGTCTTCTGTAAGGAAATATCAGGAATCCCCCGGATCAGTATAGGTATGACATCTAAGAACACAAACTAGTTAGCTTTCGCTAACTGATATGAATGATAGCAGATGACAAATTCTTTGTCAACATTTAATTTCGAGTTAGCATACGCTAATTTTATTATTGACTTTTTATATTATGATTGGTATAGTTTCTTTGGTGCTAGTTAGCGTACACTAACCGCAAAAGAAAGGAGAAAAGCCGAACATGCTGGAGCAATACCTGGTCGATCAGTGCTCACCTACACTGGCGGGAATTAAGACCGGAAGCCTCTTTACGATTCACGGGAAGAATCCCGAGTGCGTCAAATGTGAAGTGCAAAGGATCAACCGCATCCTTTATGGGAAAGGTCTTCTGCTCCTTCCTCTGAAAACAACATCCGGCTATTCTCTTCTTTACCTGTACCGTCCGGGCTTTCTGAAAAGGGATCTGTGCAATAAGAAGTGCACTTCTCTCCTTCAGGATTTCGGGTATACCTCATCTCATCCGTCCAAGTGTCTGGTCCGTCTGATCCGGCGCATCCGTGAGAATGGTTCTTTTCCTCATGAGATCGGACTCTTTCTCGGCTATCCGCCGGAAGATGTCAGAGGATTTATCGAGAATCCGCACTGCAAGAGCCGTTGTCAGGCCTGCAAGGGCGGATGCTGGAAGGTATATCACGAACCGGAAAAAGCGCAGGTACTTTTCGAAAAGTATGAACAGTGCACACAGAACTATAGAAAGCGTCTCACAGAGGGAGCTTCTATTGAGCAGTTGGCGGTAGCCGCATAACTATATTGGCAGATCCCCGGTTCCTCCGGGTCTGTATATAAGAAAAGCAAAGCAAGAAAGGAAATCATCGTTATGAGCAAAATTGCAATTGTATATTGGAGCGGAACAGGAAACACTGAGTCTATGGCCGATGCTGTTGAAGCAGGTGCAAAGGCTTCCGGTGCTGAAGTTACCCGCTTCTCCGCTTCCGAATTCAAGTCTGACAAAGCATCCGAGTTTGATGCAATCGCATTCGGCTGCCCGGCAATGGGCGCAGAAGTCCTGGAAGAATCCGAATTTGATCCGATGTTCACTGACCTTGAGCAGGCAGGTGTTCTCTCCGGCAAGAAGATCGGTCTTTTCGGCTCCTACGGCTGGGGCGACGGCGAATGGATGAGAAACTGGGAAGAAAGATCCAAGCAGGCAGGCGCCAACCTTGTAGCTGACGGCGTCATCTGCAACGAATCTCCGGACGACACAGCGAACGAGTCCTGCAGAAACCTGGGAACCGCTTTAACTGTCTGATGAATGAATAAGTAACCCTCCTATATATCGGTCTACAAGAAGTGCCTGAGTGAGAATATGCCCTCCTCAGGCATTTTCTTATAATCTGACACATTCAAAGCGCAGTTATAAAGCGGCCTTGACTGCATCTTTTACTTTATCCATATTCACAGTCGGCTCGAATCTTGCGATGACCTTACCCTCTCTGTCGATAAGGAACTTGGTGAAATTCCACTTGATATAGGCTTTCTCGCCGAATGCTTTGTTATTCATGTTCGAGAACTTTTCCAGCATCTTATTCTTCACGCCTTTACCGAATCCTTCAAAAGGCTTCTCCGTGGCAAGAAAAGCAAACAACGGATCTGCGGTCTCACCGTTGACATCGATCTTGGCAAACTGAGGGAACTCGGTTCCGAACTTCAGAGTACAGAACTGATGGATCTGCTCATCGTCTCCCGGAGCCTGGTTTGCGAACTGGTTGCAGGGAAAATCCAGGATCTCGAAATCCTGATCTCTCAACTCCTTATACATCGCCTCGAGGGGATCGTAATGAGGAGTAAAGCCGCAACCGGTCGCTGTATTGACGATCAGGAGTACCTTTCCCTTATACTCAGAGAGGCTGACATCCTTACCGTTTCTGTCTTTTACCGCAAAATCATACACTGTTTTCATACTGATTCTCCTCCTGTATTTTTCTTATTCTGTGCATCTAATAATTCATAAAGAAGTTCGTAGAGCATTTTCGCTTTTTCAGGTGCAAGTTCGATGCAGGATGCCACTTTTAGCGGAACATCTTTTGCCTTCTCCTGAAGGGCTCTTCCCTCTTCCGTAAGCGTGATCTCCACCACACGGTCATCCGCTTCACTTCTGACTTTCCGGATATAGCCTGCCTTCTGAAGTTTTTTCAGAAGCGGAGATACCGTTCCGCTGTCCAGCATCAGCTTCTCACAAATCTCACTGACAGTGATCCCGTCTTTCTCCCAGAGAACCAGAAATACGAGGTACTGGGTGTATGTCAGTCCCAGTTCGTTCAAATACGGGGTATATTGACCAATCACGTTTCTCGAAGCCGCATAAAGCGGAAAACAAAGCTGATTGGAAAGTTTCATCGCTTCGCGATAATCGCACTTCATATGTTCCCCCCTCCTTTTATTTGATGCAATTATATTGTATGCAATTTAATTATCGTTGTCAATACACTTATACAAAAAGAAAGCTGCCTCACGGTTTTCGCCATGAGGCAGCCTCTTCATTTCATGCTTTTCTTCTGTCAATTGGTTATGTCTTCCCACTTTTCTTCGGATCCTGATGGCACATTCCGCTCATTGCGCAATGACCGCAGTTACATCCGCAGGAGGACTTCCCCTTCTTCTTATCGCGATACATCTTCCAGATGATACCTGCCACCATAGCCAGCAGGATGATGGACATGATGATCGTTCCGAGATTGTCAGTGATCCAGTCGATCATTTGGACATCGCCTTCTCCTTGAGATCTTTCGATGTCAGCTTATCAGCTTCTCTGTACTTCTTGATGAAGAGCATATAGAACATACCCGCAAGAAGTGCAATTGCGAAGATCAGACCGATGACATTGACATCACCTGTGAACAGGAGACCGAACTGGTTGATCATCAGAGCGACTGCATAAGCGAATCCGCACTGATATGCGATGGCGAACCATGTCCACTTCGCATTGTTCATCTCACGCTTGATGGCACCGATCGCTGCGAAGCACGGAGCGCAGAGGAGATTGAATACGAGGAAGGAGAAGCCGGCAACACTTGTGAATGCTACAGCAAGAGCCTGCCATGTGGAGAGTTCTCCGCCGCCATAGAGGATACCCATGGTACCAACGATGTTCTCCTTAGCAACAAGTCCTGTGATGGATGCAACAGCTGCCTGCCAGTTACCCCAGCCGAGAGGAGCAAAGATCCAGGCGATGGCATTTCCGAGTTTTGCCAGGAGCGAGAATTCGAGTTCTTCTTCTGCAAGCATCTTGAAATCGCCGTCGAGGAAGCCGAAACGGGATGTGAACCATACCACGATCGTAGAAAGGAGGATGATGGTTCCGGCCTTCTTGATGAAGGACCAGCCACGCTCCCACATGGAACGGAGAACGTTACCGAGTGTCGGCCAGTGATATGCCGGGAGTTCCATTACGAATGGAGCAGGATTTCCTGCGAACAGCTTTGTCTTCTTCAGCATGATACCGGAGAGGATGATTGCTGCCATACCGATAAAGTATGCACCGGTGGATACCCAGGCAGAACCGTTAAAGAGTGCACCGGCCATCATTGCGATGAACGGAAGTTTAGCACCACAAGGGATAAATGTAGTCGTCATGATCGTCATTCGGCGGTCACGTTCATTTTCTATCGTTCTACTTGCCATGATACCCGGAACGCCGCATCCGACACCAACGAGCATCGGGATAAAGGACTTGCCGGAAAGGCCGAACTTTCTGAAGATACGGTCGAGTACGAATGCGATACGGGCCATATAGCCGCATGCTTCGAGGAACGCCAGGAGCAGGAACAGTACGAGCATCTGCGGTACAAATCCGAGGACTGCACCGACACCGGCAACGATACCATCGAGTACCAGGCCCTTGAGCCAGTCAGCAGCACCTGCCTTGTCAAGGCCATCTTCTACGAGTGTAGGAATACTCGGGACCCATGTGCCGTAATCGGCAGGATCAGGTTCTTCACCGATCTCTTCGAGGGTCTTTACTGCTTCTTCGTATTCTTCAATAGTTGCAGTTTCTTCGGAGATCTCAAGAGTTTCCTCATCTTCGACCTCGAAGGTATATTCGCCTACCGGAGCTTCACCGTGTTCTTCCACATATGCATCGTATCCGTCTACGATCGCAGAAGCATCACTCCATCTCTCAGCAAGCTCTCCATATCCTCCGTCCATACCGAAAAGATGGAAGCCTTCATCGAAAATTTTATCATTAGTAAAATCTGTAGCAGGAGTACCGACTGCAACCATGGCAATCCAGTACACAAGAAACATAACCAGTGCGAAGATCGGAAGACCGAGCCATCTGTTGGTAACGACCTTATCGATCTTATCGGAAGTTGTAAGCTTACCTGCGGACTTCTTCTTATAGCAGGATTTGATCACCTCAGCAATATAGATATATCTCTCATTGGTGATGATGCTTTCAGAATCGTCGTCCAGTTCTTTTTCCGCAGCCTGGATATCACTCTCGATATGCGACATCTTCTCTTCTGTCAGGTTGAGCTTCTCAAGAACTTTATCATCACGCTCGAACACTTTGATAGCGTACCATCTCTGCTGTTCTTCCGGCATATCGTGAACGACTGCTTCCTCAATATGAGCAAGTGCGTGCTCAACCGGACCGGAGAAGCTGTGCTGCGGGATAGTCTTTGTATTCTTCGCCGCATCAATTGCCGCTTCAGCAGCATCCATGACGCCGTCGCCCTTCAGAGCGGAGATCACAACAACCTTGCAGCCGAGCTGACGTTCCAGTTCGGATGTATTGATCTGATCACCGTTCTTCTTTACGATATCCATCATGTTGATGGCCATAACTACCGGAATACCCAGCTCAGTGAGCTGGGTGGTCAGGTAGAGGTTTCTCTCGAGGTTCGTACCATCTACGATATTCAGGATCGCATCCGGTCTCTCGCCGATCAGGTAGTTTCTGGCAACAACTTCTTCCAGAGTATACGGCGACAGGGAGTAAATACCCGGGAGGTCCGTAATGACCACGTCGTCGTGTTTCTTCAATTTACCTTCTTTTTTCTCAACAGTAACACCCGGCCAGTTACCGACGAACTGGTTGGCGCCGGTCAAAGCATTGAACAGTGTGGTTTTACCACTGTTCGGGTTACCTGCAAGTGCAATACGCAGACTCATTTCTCATCTTCCTTCCTGTAGTACTCTACTTCAATCATTTCGGCATCCGCCTTACGAAGCGAAAGTTCGTAATTTCTTACGGTTACTTCGATCGGATCACCCAGCGGTGCGACCTTACGGACATATACGATCGTTCTTTTCGTGATACCCATGTCCATGATCCTGCGCTTAACTGCACCTTCGCCGTGAAGTTTGACTACAGTACATGTTTCTCCGACTTTTGCATCTCTTAGTGTTCTCAATTTATCTCCCCTCCTTTTTCACACCATGATTCTTCTTGCCAGCTCTTCACTGACTGCCACCCGGCTTTCCTTGACCTTAACGATCAGGTTTCCCCCGAGCATGCTGACGACACTAACTTCTCCGCCAACATTAAAGCCCAGATCTGCCAGATGCTGCTTTACTTCCGGGTTTCCGCCGATCTTCTTGATGATCTGTGTCTCGCCCGGTTCCGAAAATACCAGAGGCATCATTGTTTCCTCCTCGTTTTAATTAGCTTCTGCTAACTTGTGTTTATTAAATATGGTTAGTCGTAACTAACCATCACACATTATAGTTAGCATGTGTTAACTTGTCAATATGAACTAACACTTTTCGCCATACAGATTTCTTGACAAATTCCTATGGGATTTTATGCATTTTTATGGTCGCCGCGGTCCACAACGATCTCATAACCGGACGATGCCACTCTTGCCGACAGGCACTTGATGCACTGGGCGGATTCACTATCCAGACAGATCTTTCCGTCGTAAAGGGAATACTTCTCGCGTACCATGACCGGAGAAAGATTCGGCATAACAACATTAGCGCCGCTTCTTAAACCCTTCTCTCTTCCCTCCGGATGGATCGTACCCAGCGCCGTTGTCGCAGGAAGAAGGACATCCGGCACGAGGAGGCGGATGATGGAAAGAAGCTTCAGTGTCATCTCAAGCGTTCCTGCAGGTTCTTCTTTAAATACTGTGTCCTTATGCGGGATAAAAGGACCGATACCGCACATATCCGGCTTAAATTCCGCGATAAAACGCAGGTCCGAAATGATATTATCTGTTGTCTGGTAAGGAGATCCGATCATGAAACCGCATCCTACCTGATAACCGATCTTCCGGAGCGTCTTCAGGCAGTTCATCCGATGTTCCCATGACAGATTCTCAGGATGGAGCTTCCTATAGTGTTCGGGAGATGCCGTCTCGTGACGGAGAAGATATCTGTCTGCTCCTGCTTCGAAGTATGCACGATAGCTCTCTTCACTCTTCTCTCCGATCGAAAGGGTCACGGCGCAGTCAGGATGCATCTCCTTGATAGCGCGGACAATAGATACGATCTTATCGTCAGTATAGAACGGATCCTCTCCTCCCTGAAGGACAAACGTACGGAATCCCAGTTCATATCCTTCACTCACACATGCGAGGATCTGCTCATCCGTAAGGCGATAACGGTCGGCATGGGTATTACTGCAGTTGATACCGCAGTAGTAGCAGCCGTTCTTGCAATAGTTCGTGAACTCGATCAGGCCGCGGATATAGACCGCTTTGCCATAGATGCTTTCACGCACCTGGCGGGCGCACGAGGACAGATACGAAAGAACCTCCTCGTCTTCCGTATCTAACAGTGCTTTCCACTCGGAATCCGTAAGATCCCGTGTTGCTTTCAGTTTGTCGATAATACCTATCAAATCCATAGGTTATATTCTAACAGAAAAACCGCAGAATGAAATACCCTTTATAAGGAATTACAGAATATCGATGTATTCTCCCGCAAGAGCCTTATTCATGGAGCGTACGGCGCAGAACTTACCGCACATGGAGCAGCTTTCTTCGATTTCCGGGGATCTGTCATCGCGGATCGCCTTTGCTGTCTCCGGATCGATCGCACACTCCCACTGGCCTTCCCAGTCAAACTTTCTTCTGGCATCCGCCATACGGTCATCGATGTCACGGGCATGAGGTACTTTCTTCGCAATATCCGCCGCATGCGCAGCAATACGGGATGCAATGATGCCCTGCTTTACGTCATCTACGTTCGGAAGAGCGAGGTGCTCGGCGGGAGTTACATAGCAGAGGAATGCTGCGCCGGCTTTTGCTGCGATCGCACCGCCGATCGCCGATGTGATGTGGTCATAACCCGGAGCGATATCGGTAACAAGCGGCCCGAGAACATAGAACGGAGCACCGCCGCAGATACGCTGCTGGATCTTCATGTTCGCTTCGATCTCGTCCATCGCCATGTGGCCGGGGCCTTCTACCATAACCTGAACATCCTTCGCCCAGGCACGGCGTGTCAGTTCACCGAGACGGACCAGTTCCTCGATCTGGCATACATCGGAAGAATCGGCAAGGCAGCCCGGACGGCAGGCATCACCGAGGGAGATCGTGACATCGTACTCACGGCAGATGTCAAGGATCTCATCAAAGTGCTCATAGAAAGGATTCTCTTCACCGGTCATGCACATCCATGCAAATACGAGAGAGCCGCCGCGGGAAACGATGTTCATCTTTCTTCCGACTTTCTTGATCTGCTCGATCGTCTTTCTCGTAATACCGCAGTGAAGAGTAACAAAGTCTACACCGTCCTCCGCGTGGAGACGGACAACATCGATGAAGTCCTGCGCAGTCAGTGTCGCGAGGTCTCTCTGGTAGTGGATAACGGAGTCATAGACCGGAACTGTACCGATCATGGCCGGGCACTCACTTGTGAGTTTTCTTCTGAAAGGCTGTGTATTTCCGTGAGAGGAAAGGTCCATGATCGCCTCGGCACCCATATCGACCGCCGCCATGACCTTCTGCATCTCGATATCGTAGTCCTTGCAGTCCTTCGATACACCGAGGTTGACGTTGATCTTCGTTCTCAGCATCGAGCCGACACCATTCGGATCGATACATGTGTGAAGCTTATTGGCGCAGATCGCAACCTGGCCGTCGGCGACCCACTGACGGATCTCTTCTTCCGTTCTGTATTCCTTCTTCGCAACCGCCTTCATCTCAGGGGTAATAATGCCCTTTCTTGCTGCATCCATCTGTGTCGTGTAATTTCTCATTTTGCTTATCCTCTCGTTTCTATTGGTATTTATTTCTTTTGCAAAAGCACTTGTGTCCTTATCTTTTCCATCCTTCTCACTCTTCCCACTTTTCGAAGAGCTGATAGTTATGCATCAGGGGTCCGCTTCCGGAACCGAGATCGAGTCCTGCCTTCAGCGCGCCAGTGATGTAGGTCTTGGCTTCCGAAATACCGTCCTCAAGCGGTACACCGATCGCCAGCATGGATGCGATCGCAGAAGAAAGCGTACACCCGGTTCCATGCGTATTCGGATTGTCGATCCGTGTTCCCTTGTACCAGTACACGCGTCCGTCAGAATAAAGAAGATCGTCCGCATCGCAGATGCTGTGCCCGCCCTTAAGAAGAACGGAAACGGTCTTCGCGGAAGATGTGCTTATCCTCTGAGAGATGATCTTCGCAGCAGCTTCCATATCCTCACGCGACGTGATATTTATACCTGACAGGATCTCACCTTCCGGGATATTCGGTGTAATTATGGTAGCCATCGGCATCAGCCGGTTGACCAGGACATCCACGGCATCATCAGAGATGAGTTTTGCGCCCGATGTCGCGACCATGACCGGATCCACAACGATGTTCTTTGCTTTATAAAATGTGAGTCTCTCGGCAATGACTTCGATCAGTTCAGGAGAAGAAACCATACCGATTTTTACGGCATCCGGGAAGATATCCATAAATACCGCATCGAGCTGCTTTTTCAGAAACTCCGGACTTACTTCCATGATGCCCGTGACTCCGGTCGTATTCTGTGCCGTCAGCGCAGTGATGACACTCATCGCATAGACACCATTCATGGTCATCGTCTTGATGTCCGCCTGGATCCCGGCGCCTCCGGAGCAGTCGCTGCCCGCGATCGTCAGAGCAGTCTTCATGTCACATCCGGAAATCGTTAATCCATTCCCCATATGTCTCTCCTCTCTTCGTTTTACTGATCGGGTTTATCCCTCGACCATATCTTCTGTCTTTTTTCGAAGGTCTTCCGTTGCTTTCTTAATATCCTTCTGTCCGAAGATCGCGGAGATCACAGCGATTCCGCAGATCCCTGAACCCTTCAGTTCAGAAACATTTCCTTCGGAGATACCGCCGATCGCGATGACCGGGATCGAGACCGCTTCGCAGATTGCTTTCAGAGTCTCGTGCGGGACCTCGACGGCATCATCTTTCGAACCGGTCGGGAATACTGCGCCGACACCGAGATAGTCCGCGCCTCTTGCTTCCGCGAGTTTGGCCTGCTCGACTGTCTGTGCAGATACACCAAGGATAGCATCCGGTCCTAGAAGAGTTCTTACATCGCCCGCTTCCATATCGCTCTGTCCGACATGTACGCCGTCTGCACCCATTCTTTTTGCGATATCGACGTTATCGTTTACGACGAAAGGCACCTTATACTTTCTGCAGAGTTTCTGGATCTCGATGGCTTCTTTCTCAAAAGCACTTTCGCCCAGGTCCTTTTCACGAAGCTGTACGAATGTCGCCCCGCCCAGAATGGCTTCTTCGACCTGCTGGTAAAGTGTCTTCTCCCCTGTCCATCGGCGGTCAGTCACCGCATACAAGAGAAGCGAGTCGCGGAGTTCCTTATCTGATCTCATACTTCGCACCTTCTTCCAGTGTCTTTGCATCCATGTTGAAGATTGCATCGATAATTCTGTTTCTGTATGTGGAGTTACCGTCACCTTCCTGCATTCTGCTCCAGCCGATCTCACCGGCAAGACCCATCAGGCATACCGCGGCAGCCACCGCATCAACTTTGTTATCCGGATTTGCAACTGCGTATGCTGTCGCAAGACCGGAGAGCTGGCAGCCGGTACCTGTGATACGGCTCATTTCTTTTCTTCCGTTACGGATAACGTAGCAGACATCCGCATCGGCGACGAGGTCGATCGCACCTGTGATCGCGATCACGGCATCTGTCTTTGCAGCAACCTCTTTTACAAATGCAACCATATCGTCAAGGTTATCTTCCGTGACACTGTCCGCCGAGTCCGCATCAACGCCTTTCGTCGTACCAGTGCCCTTGATCAGTGCTTTTATCTCGGAAATATTACCGCGGATGATGTCCGGCTTTACAGATTCTACGATGCTCTGTGCTGTCTTAGTGCGGAGCATGCTTGCACCCGCGCCGACCGGATCGAGAAGGATCACGTGACCGAGTTCCTTGGAACGAAGGCCCGCAATCATCATGGCCTCGATCGAGCGCTCGTTAAGTGTACCGATATTGATATTCAGGCCGCCGCAGATCGATGTGATGTCATAGACATCCTTCGGCTCATCCGACATGATCGGGCTTCCGCCACAGGCCAGAAGCACATTGGCGACGTCGTTTACGGTTACGTAGTTTGTGATGTTGTGGACCAAAGGTGTCTTCGCATGGACATTCTCCAGGCACTCTCCAAGTGTGATCTTCAAGTTCTTTTCGCTCATAAATACCTCTTTTCCGCCGAGAAGCGATCCGGCATGTAATCATGAAGGTACTTTTCCAAAAAAGAAAAAGTTACCTTCTCTGATCGGGTAACTCCTTAAAAACACCTTATTATCAGGCATCCCTACGTTGGCATTATCCAAATCAGGTTATGGGTCGAAGGTCACACACCTTCCTCTCAGCCTGTATCACAAGCTCCCCTTCTGTTGTTTTCGGAAGTATTTTAGCACACCCCACGAGGCCTCGCAATGCAAAATCGCTTGTCGCTCTTCACGACTTTGTTTCTGCCGGTCTCCTTCGCGGTATAAAGGCGTGCATCGGCGGCGCTGATGTTCTCCTCGATCGACTTTCCCGGATCAAAGAGCGAGACACCGAAACTTAATGTGCAGCGGATCGTCGTACCGTCGGCATCGATATCGGAATTCATGAGCTTCACGCGGATTGCCTCTGCTTTGTCTGCAGCCGCATCCAGATCCGTATCTCTCATGACCATGACGAATTCCTCGCCGCCCCAGCGGTATACGGAATCATTCTCACCGCAGCAGGACTCGATCAGATGGGAAGTAAATGCCAGCACGTCATCGCCTGCGTTATGACCGTAGGTGTCGTTGACTCTCTTAAACTTATCGATATCGCAGATGAATACGGACATCACTTTGCCGGAATCCGGAAGGAGATACTCCTTGAACTTGCCGCCGAAATCGAAGTAGAAACCCATGCGGTTCTTAAGGCCGGTCAGACGGTCGTGGTGGGACTCCTCAAGGAAGACCTCGGACTCGAGCGCGATACCGCAGACAAGAGCCGCCAGAGAAAGCTTCTTCGTATCTTCCTCCTCGTCAAAGCCCTTTTCGGAATTCTTGTTGATCAGCTGCAGCGCGCCGATGAAAATACCATTGATATCAGCAACCGGAAGCACAAGCACGGACTTGGTGACATAGCCGGTCTGCTTATCGATCGCGGGATTAAAATCCGGATCGGAATATGGGTCATTCGTAATGACGGTCTTCTTTTCACGAAGGGATTTTCCAACCAGACCTTTGTTGTCCGGCATCACGATCTTATCGACGCCTGTCGCAGACATCGTCCACAGCTCGCCTTTTCTCTTATCCCATTTCCAGAAACTCGCACGGTCAGCATCGACGATCGTCTTGGCAAGTTCAGTAAGATAAGAGAACAGAAGCGCATGATCTGTACTGCTGTTCATGCACATATCCCGATACAGGCTGTCCGTGATACTGAAGATATTCCCTAAAAGCTTACCGTCTTCCATTTCTCAGTTCTCCTCAAGCGGGGCAAACTCAGCGCCGGTATCCTTCATGACCTGGGCGATCTCATACTCGTCATCCATATGCATGAGGAATACTTTCACACCCTTCTTCGTCAGGGCAGCCGCCTTCTTCTTCAGATCCTTGCAGTAGATATGCACATCGGAGTTATAAGCGGAGACCTCGGTATAGAGGATCGTACCCTTCTTCAAGTGCTTTTCGAACGGAGCAAGAGAACCTGTATCACCGGTATAGACGACATTGGTTCCGTCGATATTCAGAATGAAGCCGAAGCACTTGCCGGCCAGTTCTTCTGTGTGCGGGGTGACGATGGCTTCCTTGAACCACTCCTTGTTGAGGTTCTTCGCTTCAACAAGTGTATACCAGGCATCGTTGCAGCCCTCGATGTTCTTAAGATAATACTTGAGGTTATTGTAGACTTCCTTCGAAGGAGCGACGACCGTGACAGGTGTCTTGACAACGAAATAGTTATAGTCGATGAACATACCGACGCCGCCGCAGTGGTCACCGTGCGTATGGGTCACGAGAATGTAGATGTGATCATACTCGGAAAGATTCTTTCTCTTAAGCAGCGGGAGCGCCGTCATCGGACAGTCCAAAAGGACGAGATCCCCTCCGCTGACGAAATAGGCACAGTTGTGATCATCTGCAAAAGCAGATCCTCTTCCAAAGAAACGTAGCATACTTTAATCCTCCGGTCCAATAAGTTTTAAAACTTCAAACCCCTCGGCTTTCCCCTTAAGTTTAATAGTATCACCAAGTGACTCATATTTCATCCGGTTTCCGAGTTTTTCTGCAACAGAACGGCTAATATATACCGTTCCGCCAGGTGCATTTGCCTCGAGTCTCGCTGCCGTATTGACGGTATCACCGATCGCCGTGTAGTCCATGCGCTTTTCAGATCCCATGTTGCCGACAACGGCCGGTCCGAAGTGCACGCCGACACCGACGTTCAGTTCCTCGTTGATCTCTTCTTTCAGTTTCTTCGAGAGCTCCCTTGCACCGTCGATAATGTCGAGCGCCGTCTGCGCCGCAAGCATGACCGGATCCTCCTCCGGAAGGGGAGCTCCCCAGAACGCCATCGTCGCATCGCCGACGAACTTATCGAGGGTTCCTTTATTCTTCTCGATGCAGGCAGACGTCATAGACAGATACTGGTTTAAGATGTTGACGACTTCTTCCGGCGAGAGCCGCTCGGACATTGTCGTAAAGCCGCGAATATCTACGAAAAGCACCGCGATATCACAGAGTTTGCCTCCGAGTTTCAAGCTGTCGGTACCTTCTTTTAAGATCTCATTTACGATGCTCGGCGCGACATACCGCTCAAAGGTCTTCGTGACCTGCTGTCTGGCCATGGCCGCGCGGAAATAGTTACTGGTACCGGTAACGATAAACAGCACAAGGATACCCATCGGGATCCAGAGAATATGCGTGATATATCCGGATGAGTAAAGAAGCATTGATCCGCCGATTCCCAGGAGCAGGAACAGAACCAGAAGCGGCGCGGTGATCAGGATCCTTCGGTTATAGCAGAAAACGAGGAACGCGAAGCACACGAGCCCGAGCACGATCAGCTGCAGATAATCCGGAACTTCCTGTTTATAGTTTCCGTCCAAAAAGCACTGGACGACGTTGGCCTGGTACTCCACGCCGTACATCGGCACGGATTTATCGATCGCCGTGATATACGCATCCTGAATGCCCGTAGTATAAAGACCGATGAATACCACTTTTCCGGCGAAGTAGGTTGTATCGATCTTTCCGTCGATCACCTGGCTCAGCGAGATTCCGTCATAGTAACCATCCGGTTTGGCCGAAAACGGCACATAGAAATATCTTCTGGCATTGACCGGCGGTTCACTGATCGTGATGCCATTCTGATCCGCATAGATCTTTGCCGCCTGATAGGCCATCGAGTACACGCGCTGTCCGTCCGGCTCAACATAGAGCACGGCGTGACGGAGTACTCCATCCTTATCCGGCATGGCATTGATGTGTCCTTGAGTCGTGACAGCCTTCAGTTCATCGTAGGGTTCTTCGTATCCGAGGATCGCATAGTCATCGATCGTGACGGCCTGCGTTCCGAAAGTTCTTTTCGTACCGAGATTGGCAGTCGTAGCGGTAACGACATTTCCGAGCTTTGCCGCCGCATCGGCAAGACGCTTATCCGACGCTTCGTTTGTCGTTCCGAGATACTGGACATCGATCGCTACTACGGCCGGCTTATTGTCCGGGTCCTTTCCGAGAGCTTCCAGTGCGGATGCCATGATCGATCTGTCCCATGTGCTGTAGGGACCGAACCGGTCTATATCTTCTTTCGTAATTCCGATAACAAGGATGTCTCCGGATACGGCTTCCGGTGTCTGGAAAAACTTATCCTGCATCCACAGATCCGTGCTGTGAAGAAATCCCTTTCCACAGAGAAATGTGACCAGAAGTGCGCCGACCAGCGCGAAAAGAATTCTCTTGTTCGTCTCGTTCATAATCGTAATTAATCCCTGTATGAGTAATACACGATCGGGTTATCTTCATCTCCGTAGACATAGGAGATCTCGGCATAACCATCGCCTTCTAAATACATCTCCCGCATCTCGACCCACTCACCATTTACATAGCCGTAATACATATCGTCTACACCGGCATAGATATAGATACCAGGAGTATCTGTCTCATCGCCCCAGAACATCGGGTCAGCATTTTCCGGCAGGTCCTCCATGTCCGGCTCCGGATAACTCGGTTCAGTCTCTTTGCTCTCGTTCGGATCGGAAGTCTCCCGGGACTTAGAAGGTTCCGAAGATTCAGAAGACTTGGAAGGCTCAGAGGACTCGGAAGATCTTGACGGATCTGACGACTCCTTTGAAGGATCCGGTGTCGGAGAAGCTGTCGGCTTCGGAGTCGGGGTAGGCGTCTTCTTCGGCTTCGGTGTCGGAGTCGGTGTCTCGCCCGGTTCAGAAGATTCCGTCGGATCCTGTTCCGACGATTCGGATGAAGAATCCGAAGGCTCAGATGTCTCGGAAGATCCGGATGTGTCACCCGGGTCTGAGGACTCCTCACTGCTACTCTCCGTCGGGTCCGGAATATTCTTATACGGATCCTCTGCAAGTGCCAGGATCTCTTCCCTGCTCCAGCCCGTTGCCTCACAGACCTTTTTAAGAAGGTCTTCGTTCTCCGCGAGCATCTTCAGCGTAAACTGATTGAGGTCGTCCACCTCGATTTCTTCTTCCTTAAAGTCGACGGTGTCCGTCGTTCTGTCATTGAAAGTATAAACCGTGACCTTATGTCCGGCGGCGCAGTCTGTTTCCTTGACCTCGCCGGTATCGGGATTTCTCGCAACAATATGGACCTTTCCGTCCGTGATGATGATCGAGGGTCTTCCTTCTTCGTCGCAGAAGACATATCCGGAAGTACCGCGGATACCGACCGTCATGGTCGAAGTCTTGATCTCGAAAGACTCATCGTCGTTAAGCTTCTCGGTGACCTCGAAGAACAGGGCGCCCTTCGTAAGCTTCAGTTCGAGTTTCTTTTTCTTCTTCTGGAATTCCGCGCGGCTGTCATTCTGGAGGGTTACGATCTTCGTATCGTCCAGTCCGACAGAAGCCAGTCCGTCGGCTCCCGTATTCAGCGCATCTCCGCTCTGGAAACGGATGTTATCGATAACCGGTTTTTCTTTTCCCGTACCGTCCTCGATATTAACTGTTCCCTCGACACGCAAAAGACGCATTGTCGTCGCCGTATATCCGCCCTTACTTAAGAGAACGCAGATAATTACGACCGCTGCGATGACCACAACGATCGCACTTGAAAGGATGATCTTCGTTTTCGTCGATAGCCCCTTGATCTTATCAACCAGCACCATATGTTGACCCTCTACCCCGTCTGATTTTGACATAACTATTTTATTACAAAAGCACTTGTAAATAAACCCGTCATGCTAAATCGGCCGGATCAGAGATAGAGGATCATGTCCTTGTATTTGGTGACTTTGTCCTCGAAACCGGCCTTCTTATAGACCGGATAGCCGTCATCTGTAGCCGCGAGAGTGATTCTGCACATACCGAGCTGTCTGGCGGCATCGATCATGTTCTTCATAAGCTGCGAACAGATCCCTTTGCCTCTGTATTCCGGCTCCGTGTAAACGCTTAAGACTTCTCCGCAAAGGCCACTCGGGATCTTCGGACTTATGGGTTTAAAGATTGCGATCAGGATCACCTGAGCTACGATATGCCCATCCGCCCTGGCGACAAAAGAGAAAGTTCCCTGATTGAGGTGAAGCTTGAAGAAGTCCGGAAGTTCACTCCGCATCATTCTTTCATCGTCCCCGCTGAGAGATCCCAGATCCTCACGGGTATAGGCGATGCGAAGTCTCACGAGTTCATCGATATCGTCTTTATTTGCCACATCATAAACAATGTCCATATTCTTTCTCCTGTTGTTAAGATCTGATCCGGCAAAGCGTCTCCTCTCAGCCTGACTGCTTTTCCGTATCGATCCAGAATCTCTTCATCGTGGTGCCATCGACCTCGATAATCTTTTCAAAAACACCGCCGTTTCGGAGGATCGTCTTCTCGCTTGCAGAATTACCTTCATCACAGGTCACAAGCATCCTTTCGATCCCCAGTGCTTTTGCCTTCTGAATATTAAGACGGAGCATCTCTACTGCATAGCCCTTTCCCCGTTCAGAGGGGCGCACGGAATATCCGCAGTGTCCGCCCCAGGTGCCGAGGATCGGATGGTCGATGTGATGTCGAAGATCGATCACACCGACCACACGGTCATCACTTTCTCTTACAGCAAGAAACATGTGCGATGGAACCTCCACTCCGGTCTCCTTACATGTCGCAGGATCCTTCCGGAGCTCGCTGATCCGGATCCATTCCTCCGCCGAGGAAGATTCCTCGAGGGACATGCATCCCGCGAAGCGGTCTTCGTTATCCGCATCCGCCTCCAGAACTTCCTTACGGAAATCCCAGATCTGTCCTGCGTAATGCATATCCGGTTCTGTTAATCGAAGTGTATCCATCGCACTCTCCTTAGATTCCGAAGATCTTCTCTGCCAGTTCTACGGTTTCTTCCTGCGTCCTGTTCTCATCGCGGAAGATGATCTGATAGCCCGAATTCTTTAGCTCGTCATAGCTCTCCTTTGAGTGAAGGCGTACGAGGATCTCACGGTAGTTATCCAGGGCTGCCTGCGGATCCGGTTCCTCGAGCATCAGCTTATAGAGGAACTGCTTCTCCGGATCCGGACGGTCGAAGAATCGTGAGATCGCAATATTCGGATCCGACATCATCACAAGCACGTGCCTATCGTCCGTGATCTTATGCAGTGTATCCACGCAGATATTCGTATCTACGAAGATCAGTTTTCCCTGGGTTTCCGGCTTCGGAAGAAGTTCTTCCAGGATCTGGAACTCGACGGTCTCGCATTCCTTCTTCACGTCATGGATCCAGCGGACGTACTCTTCCGGTGTTCTTCTTATGAACTCGTGCCAGTCCTGAAGATCCCTTGTATAGCACAGATTCGGGAACTCCTTACTGTCGAGTTCCGGCAGTTTCGCGTCGTGGTAGTTCTCCTCGAGCGCGATGCCGTTATGTTTCTTCGCTAAATTTTTAACAATGGTGGACTTTCCCGCATAGGAAGTCCCGATGACAAAATAAACTCTACTTAGGTCCATATATACCTCACAGATCCAGATACCAGATGAACTGGATATCGTCTTTTACTTCCGGTTCGGTGTAGTAGGCATACATATCGATCTTACCGAGCATAGCGCCCTGCTTTCTATAGAAATTGCACGCCGTCACATTATTGTTCTGGCATTCAATGATCATCTGCGCATATCCGTCTTCTTTCGCGCCGGCTTTTGCCATGTCGAAAAGCCCTTGTCCCACGCCCTGATGCTTATAAGCATCCGCCACACGGATATCCCAGAGCACGCATGCATCTGTTCTTCCGCCGAGCATATTCAGGTCAGGTGTCGTTCCGGCAACCGTTGCCGCTCCGACAGGTGTCTCCCCGTCAAAAGCCATGTAGAACCGCCAGTTCGTGATATCGAAATACTTCTCATATTCACAGGCGCGTTCATAGACGCTGAGATCTTTTACGTACGGATCGACCGGCACTTCCTCAAGGAGTATGCCTCCAAGGCCGTTGTCGATATGTTTGACTCTGTACTCCGACTTTATTTCTACATTCTGTGTGACCTGATCGTACATTTCAAAACAGTTCTTATCCATCTTTTTAAAACTTATCATACATTACCTCAATTTACCTGATTCCAAATATCTTTCGCCGCCGCGTACGCTCGGGCGACAAGTTCTTCTGCATTCTTATACTTTGAATTCTCAACACCGACTTCCATAAGGATCGGACCCCGGAAGGAAGATTCTTTCAGAAGCGGGATGATCTCATCAAAACGGATGAATCCTTCACCGGGGATCACGTGATCGACAAACTCCCTGATCCGGTCGGAAAGATGTACCGCGATAACACGGCCTTTCAACCCGGAAAGAAGAGCCATCGGTCTCGGTCCGTCGATCTGATCGTGCGAGGAATCGTAGCAGAATCCGATGTACTCGGGATCTGCCATCTTCACCATCTCGACACACAGGTCGGTCGGCTTTCCCGGGACCATGTTCTCAAACGCGAAACGGATCCCGTTATCTTTCGCGATCCTCTCCATCTCCTTGATCCTTCCGGATACCAGACGGAACTTCTCATCGTATTCATCATCCTCGAACCAGAAGACCGTGCAGTGGATGACCACGACCGGCGCGCCAAGGAACACGGCCGCACGGGCAAGGATCTCATTCTTCTTCAGAGAGTCTTCCCGGTCCAGATCGTAGCCGTGGATGGTATCAACAAGTAGCCCGTTTTCTTTCAGAAGATCACGAAGGTGCGGCCAGTTCTCCTCCTGAAGGAGACCGCTATGCGAATAATCCATTCCAAACGATACATGCGTAAAACCCGCTTTGCGGATCATCGGAAGCTGTTCCGAAAGGGGGATGCTGTAATCAAACGTCGTCGAAATGGATGTTTGCGCCATATTCTGCACCTCGTCTTATGTATTTCCCGGGAAAGAGTTGAACCACGCACGGTCCGAAAACTCTTTCTTGACCGGCATCTTTGCCTCATCCTCCGGAATGCCAACCGGAAGATAACATACGAGATCGTATTCGCTCGGGACATTCAGGATCTCCGCCATCTTATCGCAGGTCCGGTCGTCATCCGTGATATGTCCTTCGTACCAGCAGCTGGCGTATCCAAGTTCCTCGATCACAAGAAGCATGTTCTCGATCGCCGCGGAATAATCCTGCGTCGCGAAACACTTGTCACGGTATGCATTGATCCTTTTAGACAGAACACAGATCGCAGCGGGCGCGGTCATCGCAACCGGCGGCTCGATCACGGCTTTCACCTTCGAGAGCACTTCAGGATCGTCGATCGCAATCAGGCTTGTGGTCTGCTTATTGCATCCGGAAGGCGCAGCCAGACCCGCTTCCATGACCTTTGTAAGATCTTCCCTCGGTACCGGCGTCTCCTTAAAGGTTCCGCGGTAACTGCGTCTGCTCATGATCGCTTCAAATACATTCATCATCACTCACTCCACTCGGCTTTGCTGATCTCCAGCTCGATGATACGCTCATTCTTCCCTTCGATCTCCACGAAAGAATCCTCGCAGACGGTCGATGCACGGAATCCACAGGAAAGATAGCACTTATATGCGGAAGTATTGCACTCGAAAACACCGATCGTAACGGTATCGACTTTCAGGACTGTAAAAGCGTACTTCTGCGCCAGGCGGATCAGTTCTTTTCCATAACCTTTACCACGGCGGGAACCGTCAACAACGACCCAGCCGAAACGGAGGATCTTATTGTCCCCTTTGATGTAGCGCATGATGAGATGTCCGGCGACGCCGTCCTCGTCAAAAGCGGTCATCGGATAGAAGTTATCTTCCTCCTCGCATCCGCCGTTTTCCTGAAGGTACTTCCTGTTGACTGCCTCCGCAGTAAGCGGGAAATCGCAGAAATGATTTCCGCCCCAGAGCAGGAAGGTCCTTTCATTATCGATCCAGGACGCGATCTTCTCCGCGTCACACGGCTTATATGGTCTTAGTCTGAGCATATTCTCTCCTCCTGATTTTTCACGCAAAAAGACGACGGCATATTCTGCCATCGTCTTTATTGTATCGCACTATTTATTCCCGTGATATAGACCAGCCGTATAAATCACGCGGGCGGGTTATTGAGAAGATCCTCCACGACCTTGCAGATCTCGGAGACCGGCTCCATCGAGTCAATGGTAGCTCCGAGCGGATTCGGCTCATCCGCCGATCCGTCCATGGTATCTTCGTGCTCCTTCGATCCTCCGACCTGCCCCGGCTTCGGCGCCATGCTGACGATGATCTTCTTCTCCTGCGCATCAACATAGATGTAGTTGATGTCGTTAAGATGCGGGAAAACCACTACCTCACGTTCTTTTCCGAAAGCCCGGATCCATCCCATCTTCGGTGTACCGAAGGTCGAGGATACGTTCATCAGCATCTCGAGCATCTTTTCGTTGTTCCAGCCGTACTTGTTCTTATAGGTCTTGTATCCGTAAGACGAGTCCCCGGATGTAAGAAAATCGAATAATCCCATAGTTCATTCTCCCACCTTGTTTTCTAGAGAGAATTATACTATATTCCGGATACCTTCACAGATCCTTCTTGCGACGACCGGATTATTCATCGTGTAAAGATGGATACCCGGAATATCGCTGGCGAGAAGATCGATGATCTGGGAGAGTGCATACGACATGCCCGCATCAAACAGGGCTTCCTTTCTGTCCTCGTACTTTCTCACGATACGATTGAAGCGGTCCGGAAACGAAGCGTTGCAGAGCGAGAGCATTCTTCTGATCTGAGCAGCGTTGATGACCGGCATGATGCCCGGGATAATCGGGACATCGATCCCCGCGATCTTACAGTTCTCACAGAAACCGTAAAACTTCTCGTTATCGAAGAACAGCTGCGAAAGCAGAACTTCCGCACCGGCATCGACTTTCTTCTGAAGGCCCTTCATGTCATTCACCCGGCTCTCTGACTCGGGATGGCACTCCGGATAGCAGGCGCCCAGGAAACAGAAATCGTGATCCTTCGACAGATACGAGATCAGATCCGAAGCATGATGGAAGTCATCCTTCTCGGCGATCCTCGGCGTTCTGTCCCCGCGGAGGGCGAGGATATTCTCGATGCCTTCGTCTTCCATGACCTTCGCAAACTCATCGATCTCTGCCTTATCGTAGTGCAGGGACGTAAGGTGCACGACCGGCTCGACACCGTATCTGTGCTTTATGTTCTTCGCGATCTCGATGGTGCGGTTGCAGTTCGCGCCTCCACCCGCACCAAAGGTCACGCTGATGAAGTCCGGATCCAGTTCACACAGAACTTCCAGCGTCTCATCGATGCTCTCGAGTTCCGTATCTTTCTTCGGCGGAAAGATCTCGAAGGAAAGGCTCTTCTTATTCTGTTTATACAGGTCTGCGATCTTCATATTTTTACTTCTCTCGAATGATTCTCGCTGCCTCAACGAGATTCTTCAGGCTCTTAACAGTTTCTTCTTCGCCACGGGTCTTAAGGCCGCAGTCCGGGTTGACCCAGAGTTTCTTATCTTCAGTCTTCTCACGGATCTTCGTGAGCTGGCCGACAAGCTCGTCTACGGACGGAACACGCGGGCTGTGGATATCGTATACGCCCGGGCCGACTTCTGTCTTAAAATTGTTCTCCTTCAGGGAATCCAGGATCTGCAGATCCGAACGGGATGCTTCGAATGTGATGACATCGGCGTCCATGCTATCGATCGCCGGGATAATGTCCGTAAATTCGCTGTAGCACATATGTGTGTGGATCTGTGTTTCCGGCTTGACACCACTGTGTACCAGACGGAATGCCGGGATCGCGAAGTCGAGATACTCGCTGTACCAGTCTGACTTGCGGAGCGGGAGCTTCTCGCGGAGAGCCGCCTCGTCGATCTGGATGATGTTGATGCCGTTCGCTTCAAGATCGAGGACCTCATCACGGATCGCAAGTGCGATCTGCTGGATGCTTTCCTTGATGGAGATATCTTCTCTCGGGAAGGACCAGTTGAGGATCGTTACCGGACCTGTGAGCATACCCTTTACCGGTTTGTTCGTGCAGGACTTGGCAAACTTGGACCACTCGACGGTAATCGCTTCTTTTCTCGATACATCGCCCCATACGATCGGCGGTTTCACGCATCTTGTACCGTAGGACAGTACCCATGCCTTCTCGGTAAATACATAGCCGCTCAGGTGCTCGCCGAAGTACTCGACCATGTCGTTTCTTTCGAACTCACCGTGAACGAGGACATCGAGGCCGATCTCTTCCTGCAGTCGGATGCACTCTGCGATCTTCTTCTTATTGAACTCGACATACTCTTCCTTGCTGATCTCGCCTTTTCTAAAAGCACTTCTGTTCTTTCTTACGTCAGCGGTCTGCGGGAAAGATCCGATCGTGGTGGTCGGGAACTTCGGAAGACCGAGTTTTTCATGCTGGATCGCTTCCCTTTCGTCAAATGCCGGAAGACGTGTGTAGTCGGAATCCTTGATGGCGGCAACTCTTGCCTGTACCTTCTCATCGACACTGTCGACTCTCTTTTCAAAGAGTGCTTTATTCGCAGCAAGCTTCTCATCTGTGAGGTTAGCAAGATCACTGAGTTCAAGGAGCTTCTCTTCTGCAAAAGCGAAGTGCTTCTTATACTCTTCCGGAAGCTTGGTCTCGCTTGCGAGTGTATACGGAACATGCAGAAGTGAGCATGAAGTTCCGATCACGATATTCTCCTCGGAAACTACGGACTTGATCTCGGAAAGGATCGCGGATGTCTTGCTGTAGTCATTCTTCCAGATGTTCTTACCGTTAACGACACCAGCCACGAGGACTTTATCCTTCGGGAAGCCGTTCTCCTTCACGAGGGCAAGTGTTTTTCTGCCTTCGACAAAGTCCAGACCGATCGCATCGAAGTCGAGCTTGATTACCTCGGAATATGCATCACGGATATCTCCGAAATAGGTCTGAAGTGTAATGGAAAGACCGTTCTTATTCGAAAGGATAATGTCATAGATTTTCTTAAAGAGTGCGATGTCGGATGCATCGAGATCACGTACGAGATACGGTTCGTCGAACTGGACTTTAGCTGCACCTGCTTTTGCAAGATCCAAAAGAAGTTTGGCGTACTCACCGGAAAGGATCTCTGCAACATCCTCCGCCTTCTTATCACCGATGAACTTGGTGAGCTTGAGGAAAGTGAAGGGACCGATCAGAAGCACCTTCGTATCGATGCCCAGTGCTTTTGCCTCAAGGAACTCAGAGACGGGCTTGTTGCCGACGTACTGGATAGAGGTAGCATCGTCGAACTCCGGAACGATGTAGTGGTAGTTGGTGTTGAACCACTTCTTCATCGGAAGTGCTTTTACATTACCGTTATTCTCCTGATAACCGCGGGCTGCGGCAAAGTAGGTATCCAGCACGGGAAGGCCGAGCTGCTGGTATCTTACCGGGATGACGTTAAAGAGGAACGCGGTATCCAGAACGTTATCGTAGAAGGAAAAATCATTACTGGAAATGAAATCGATCCCCGCTTCTTTCTGCGAAGTCCAGTTGCTCTTTCTGATCTCTTTTGCTACCTGCTGAAGCTCTGCTTCACTGATCTCGTGACGGAAATACTTCTCCGACGCAAACTTTAATTCTCTGTCTCTTCCGATTCTCGGAAAACCGATAACTGATGAACTCATGTTTCTCACACTCTCTTTCCTGTTTCTTTAATATTTTCGGGGATGCGTCCCCGTTTGTTTCGTTAAGCGAAGTATAAACCGAGCAAAATGATAGGTAAAATACATCTTTTTAGCACTTCGCCATAGATTTTTTCTATTGCAAGTGATACACTAATAGTCGTCACCTATCACGAAATATAAGCAGAGGTTATAACGTTATGACACTGAAACAGTTAAGATATGCAGTTACCGTCGCCGATACAGGCAACATGACCGAGGCGGCACGGCGCCTTTTCATCGCACAGCCGAGCCTGACATCGGCGATCATGGAACTCGAGAAGGAATATGGGATCACGATCTTTTCGCGAAGCAATAAAGGCATCGAGGTCACGAAGGAGGGCGAAGAATTCCTGGGATACGCCAGACAGATCCTCGACCAGGCCGATCTTTTTAACGAAAGATATACCGGAAAGAGCGAGGGCAAGGTCCGATTTTGCGTGTCTTCCCAGCACTACTCCTTCGTCGTCGAAGCATTCGTAGAACTTCTCAAGAAGTACGGCGGCAACAAATATGAATTCCACATGCGTGAGACACAGACATATGACATCATCGACGACGTCGCGCATCTCCGTTCCGAGATCGGCATTCTGTATTTAAACGAATTCAACGAGACTGTTATCCGAAAGACGCTTCGTGACAATAATCTCGTCTTCGAGCAGCTCTTTACTGCGAAACCCCATGTCTTTATCGGGAAGAACTCGCCGCTTGCGAAGAAAAGAAGCCTGAGCCTTGAAGACCTCAAGCCCTATCCGCGCCTGTCCTACGAGCAGGGCAGCCATAACTCCTTCTACTTTTCCGAGGAGATATTAAGCACAGTCGATGCCGATAAAGAGCTCATCGTCCGTGACCGTGCGACACTCTTTAACCTCCTTATCGGTCTTGACGGCTACACGATCTGCAGCGGTGTCATCAGCGAAGAATTAAACGGTCCGAACATCATCTCCAAGCCGCTGAAAGTCGATGACTACATGCAGATCGGATACATCCTTCCGACACAGATCCACCCGTCCAAACTGACTGAAGAATACATCCTTGATCTTAAGCGGATCTGCAAAGCCGGCTGATAACGAATCTGCTTCTTCGTTAGTCATTTTGAGGTCAACTGGAAAGAAAATGACTAATACGGACGCGTTTTTTCCCTCAATAGCGCAGTATTGGTCATTTTGTTTGACACTTTTCGAAAAACGTCGAACGAAATGACTAACAGAGGCAGTAATAGTGCTTTTCACGTTGTCTCATTAGTCATACCGGTATAACAATAAAGGAAAATGACCAACGGAGAATCTCCATTGGTCATTTGATGACAGTTTATATCTAAAGTGTCAAATGAGTATCGCAAAAGACGTTCGAAAAGCACTCGCCCTGATTACTTATTCCATCTTCCCTCTGCCTTGACCTTCTCCAGGCGCTTCATCTTCCGGACATGTTCCAGGACAAGCATCAGGACTTTGATGATCGCGATCTCAATGAGCGCAAAGATGGCAAGGATACGGATCTCTTCTGTGTTCAGGCCCTTCATCATGTAAAGGTCACGAGTGAACGGGATGTATATGAACAGGAAGAATCCGAAGAACATAAGCTGGACAACGATCGAGCGGTACTTGTTGAACGGTCTCGAGATGTGCAGGAGCAGAAGGTAAGCGGCAATCGCCAGCAGGAACGTCGCGATAACGCCGAGGCTCTCGGTGTTGATGTTGTTCCGTTCTCCATAGAAAGCAAGCGCGGCAATCGTAAAGAAGGCCGTGAACGCAGCAGGTCCCGCATTGGCCAGGATCCTCCGGAAGAAGCTCTGCTTCTGCTTTCTCGTATTCGGTTCGAGAGACAGCAGGAAGGCCGGAACTCCGGTGTTGAACAATGTTACTAGCGAGATCTGGGACGGTACCAGCGGGTAGTTGAATGTCGCGATGATCGCGCAGATCGCAAGGAGCATCGAGAAGATATTCTTAAAGAGGAATACCGTCGCGGATCTTGTGATGTTGTTGATGATCTGACGTCCGCGGGATACGATATCTTCCATTCGCGAGAAGTCGGAATCAAGAAGTACGACCTGTGCCGCCTGACGTGCCGCATCGGATCCGTTACCCATCGCAATCGAGCAGTCGGCTTCCTTCATGGCGAGGATATCGTTGACACCGTCACCGGTCATGGCGACCTTAAGTCCGTTCTTCTTCAGTGCAAGCACGATGCTCTTCTTCTGCTCAGGTTTGACACGGCCGAAGATCGTATACTTGCTGACCGCCTCCTGGATCGCATCATCATCCTCGAGTGTGGTGGCATCGACATATCTGTCGGAATGCGGGATACCGACCTGATGGGCGATCTTCGATACGGTCAGCGGGTTATCACCGGAGATGACCTTGACTTCAACGCCCTGCTTCTTAAAGTATTCGAATGTCTCCGGAGCATTCTTACGGATACCGTTTTTCAGCGCGATGAAAAGCACCGGTGCGATGCGGCCGGATCTCTCTACTTCCGCAAAAACGAGAACACGGAGTCCGTGCTCCGCCTGTGCCTCGATCATCGGACGTGTCTCATCGTAGTCTTCCTTGCTGAGAAGAATATCCGGAGCACCGAGACGGTAGGTCACATCCTTCATCTTTACTTCGGAATACTTCAGTTTCGAAGTAAACGGAGTCACGTCTGCATCCTTATAAACCTCGCCCTTGCCGAAATAATCGACGAGTGCATTCATGGTGATATTGCCGTCATCGACGGTCGCAATATAGCGGGAGATGATCTCCTTCTTCTTCTCGACTTCAGGATCGACGGCTTTCGGCTCGGACTTCACTTCGGCCTTTTCTGTACGTGAATCCTCATCTTCCTCTTCATCCTCATCCGACTCTTCCGGATCGGTCGCCGTCTCCGACAGTTCTACGATTGGATCCGCGCCCGGCAGGAACACCTCGGTAACGCTCATCTCGTTGGATGTGATCGTACCGGTCTTATCGACGCAGAGCACGTCTACACGGGCAAGTGTCTCGATACTTCTCATGTCGTGGAGAAGAACTTTCTTCTGTGCCAGGTACATCGCACCGAGTGCAAGAGCAACAGTCAGAAGGAGATAAAGACCTTCAGGGATCATACCGATGATCGCACCGACCATCGAAACGATCGCTTCACTTACCGTCTTATGGTTGATGGCGACCGCCTCAACATAGAGCGCGACACCAAGCGGGATGATCACGATACCCGCGATCTTGATGATCAATTCGATGTTCTTGACCATCTCGGATTTCTTATTCTTGATCTCACGGGCTTTCGTCGTGAGCTGTGCAGCGTAGCAGTCACTGCCGACCGCAGTAAGCCGTGCCGTTGCTTTTCCCGAAACAACAAAGGAACCGGACATCAGCTGAGCACCTTCGGTCTTCTCGATCTCGTCCGCCTCACCGGTCAGAAGAGATTCATTAACATTCAGTGTACCCGAGATCATCTCCGCGTCGGCCGGGATCTGCTGACCGCCCTCGAGGAAGATGATGTCGCCCGTCTGAAGCTGATCCATCGGCACCGTCACCTTCTCACCGTTACGCTCGACCTCGTAGGAAGCCTGGGCGAGAACGTTCAGGTTATCGAGTACTTTCTTCGAGCGGAGCTGCTGGAAAATACCGATACCGGTGTTCGCGATGATGATCGGCAGGAACGTCAGGCTCCGGTACGACCTTGCGATGATCAGCAGGATCGCAATCACCGCGAATACTAAGTTAAAGTAAGTGAATACGTTTTTACATACGATGGAAAGAACGGTATCTTCGCTGGAAGTCGTTGTCTTATTCGACTTCTGATCCATCCTCTCCGCCATGGCTCTTAATTTTTCTTCGGAAGTCATTTCCTTATGTCACCTGTCCTATTAGAATCCAAGATTGTCATTGACCAGAATCACGTGAATACGGCCTTCATGCCGGGAGTACCTCGTGATAAGGAACTGGCAGCAGATCGTATCCGGGGACTTGCAGTTCATGCAGGATCCGGTCTTGGCGCACGGCGTATCCAGGCCGAAGCGCTGCGCATTGGTCGGTGCCGCGACGTTTCTGGCACGCTTCATGGCGCCGTCGATATCGTCGCAGACCTTATTCATGCCCACGATAAAGAGCACCTTCTTTGGGCCCTGAGCGATCGCAGATACACGGTTGGAATTACCATCGATATTCACGAGGATGCCGTCCTCGGTCATCGCATTTGCGGAGCTTAAGAAAACATCCGCATCGTATGCGGCCAGCATCGCGGCACGCTTATCTTCATAATTGTCACGGTCAATGAAGTTGTAATCTCCGGTCTGGAGCGCATCCACAAGACCGATCTCTCTGGCGCTCATCGCACCGCCCATCGTCACAGAAGCACCCTTCGGGATGAGTTCCAGTGCTTTTGCCAGAGCTTCTTCTTTACTTGCGGCATAGTAGCCGGTCATGTTACGGGACTCAAGCCCCTTAATGACCTTCTGCGCAAGCAGTTCATTTCGCTTCACGATACATTCGTTCATATTCTTTCCCTTTCTTATGTCATTTCCTTATGTCTGTGTGATATAGATCCTGATCTTAGTAGACTTGTTTTCCTGCGCATAGTGATACGACTTCGAACGGCGGATATAGTCGAAGATGCTCTCTTTCATCTGCGCATCCCATGCGGTTTCGAAGAGTTTCTCATTGGCCTCATCGGACTCATAAAGCACCTCCAGCTTCACCTGGAAGAATTCGTCCTGACCGTCCGGGAACTGACGGGTCATCGAAAACGAGAAATGGTTCTTGTTCCAGGGATAGGTCCCGCACTCGAAAAGCAGTTCCTCATCCGGATCGATCGGTTCTTCGCATTCTTTTTCAAAAGCACTTACGCACTCTTCAATCGTGCTGGAATCGTTTAATTCTTCTCTCAGTCTCTCGACGCAGCGGCGTCCGGGAAGCGCTTCCGGCATCTCGAAGATCTCGCTGGTATGCTTCTCGATCTCTTCATCAAAATCGAATTTATCGTACATGCTTGTGTCGCTAAAGGCACTGTCTTTACCGAAAAATGCCGCTAACGGGTTATCGCCCTTCATCATCTTCTTCATGGAGAAATATCCCTTGACCGCTTCGATGATGGATATAAGCACCGCAAATATGACAAGGCCAAGACCTATCGCCTGCAGTGTGCGGTTATCCTTTCCGAAAAGAAGGAGCAGGCCGCCGATCACCCATGCCCATCCGAAACGGATGATGAAGTAGGTGAAAAACAGAAAAACGGCGATCTTAAATTGCATGTGTTTCATAGTGGGACTCCCTTCTTCCCATTTTTGGTCAAGTTACATCATACCATAAATACTCTTAAACGGCACTAATCCCCACACTCTCCCCCTAAAACCCAAATTCCCTATTTTTTCTCAGTTTGAGCCTGTTCTGAGAAAAAATAGGGAAAAGGAGAATATCCGAAAGGATCCTCTATGAGCCTCACGTAATGTGAAGGTTATTGCGGCACGACGCCCATTTCCTGACGCCGGTGATTACTTCAGAGCATCTCTCCAGGTCGCCGGCTTAAACTCGCCGATGATCGGAAGAAGTCTCTGGTCCACGTCAATTTTCAATACGGAATTAAAGTTATTAGTCGCGATCATCTGTCCTGCGAAACCTACGATAACGACGATCTCAACGTCATTGAAGAACTTTCTCAAGCGGTCGAAGATCTCGTCAGATACGGATGTCGGATCCTTGACGATCGACTGACCGAGGTCGAAAAGCACCTGTTCTTTTTCATCATAAACAAGGTTGTTCGGATCAAGACCCAAGCCCTTGACGTCACTGATGAAGAAAAGGGAGCACAGCTGGCAGGAGTTAGTCGTGGAGATCGCGTGTGCATAGAGCACAGCGTCCTTCTCGCCGATCACTTCTACAAGACGGTTCCAGGAGGTGTACCAGCCCATGAATGCATCGTATGTTGCTGCATCATTGAGAAGACCTCTCTTCATGTTCGTTACTGCATTTCTTCCTGCGAGCTCGTCAAAACGCTCCTTCTCTGCACCTGTTACTTCGTTCTGTTCTACTAATTTGATTCTAGCCATCGTTTTAATCTCCTTAATTTGTTATTCTGTTCCCGGGAAGTTTACGCCGTCCCGGGATCCCGGCTATTTCAGGAATACTTTCTGCGTGTTTTCTCTTTACACTGCCAGCTCAAGTACTGCCTTGAATTCTTCTTTATCCAGCGGATAGTAGTGACCGACAGGACCATTTCTGGTCGCTCTGTCTGCCATGACATCAAAGTCCTCCTTTCCGATACCAAGTTCCGTTAACGTAGTCTTAAGTCCGATCCTTCCAAAGAACGACTTAAGTTCATATGCGAATTTGTATGCTCTTTCCTTCTCGCTGTAGTTATAAGCATCCACACCGAATACCCGGCTTGCAAGAAGGGCGGCTCTCCACGGCTTCTTCTCTGCGATGTATTTCGCCCATGCGGAGAAAACGACCGCCATTCCTTCCCCATGTACGATGTTGTACTGCGCGGAAAGCTCATGCTCGATACGGTGTGATCCCCAGTCGGCTCTTCTTCCTGCATCGAGGAAATTGTTATGCGCTACGCTTGCCAGCCACTGGATCTCTCCTCTGGCATTCACATCCTTAAGATCAGTAAGAAGCTTATCCGCATTTACAAGAAGTGCACGGATCGCGCCCTCGATCAGATAGTCTGTCGTATCGGAATTCTTCTCATCGCTGAAATATCTTTCGAGAAGATGGGTCAGAACATCCGCAACACCTACGAATGTCGGGTATGCCGGAAGACCTGCCGTAAACTTTGGATTCATGATTGCGAACTTCGGGATGATGCGGTCATCTTCAAAACCGAGCTTCCATTCGCCGCTCGAAAGGATCGCGCAGTTCGATGTCTCAGATCCGCTGGATGCGGTGGTTGCGATGACGCCGATCGGAAGAACTTCTTCCGGAACGACACCTTTTTCGAAGAAGTCCCACGGATCTCCATCGTACGGGATGCTGATCGCAACTGCTTTTGCCGTATCGATCGCGCTACCGCCGCCAACAGCGAGTACGAAATCCACTCCATCTTTTTTACCCTGTTCCACCAGTTTTCTTACCAGATCGATACTCGGATTCGGAACGACTTCACCATTCTCCGAGAACTTGATGCCCAGTGCTTTTGCCGCATCGGAAACGACCTGATAGATGCCCAGGTCCTTGATAAAATCACCGCTATATACCAGAAGAAGTGATTTCACCTTATATGCTTCGAGAAGCCCCTGCAGTTTCTTCTCTGAATCCTCGCCGAAGACGATCTTCGCGGGGTTGTAGTACTCAAATCCAATCATTTTTTGCTCCTAATTGTTTCATGCTCATAGCATGTATATTTTCTTCCGTTTCTTTTCCTTTTCTCTTCTGTTTTACTCCCGGGGAAGATTCCGTTTTCGGCCATAAAAAAGGAGCTTCCTGATTTAATAAGAAGCTCCCGGATATATGGCTCCATGATGAGTTTTAAGCCTCATCGTTTCACAGAAAGGCGCGAAGAATCGTTCCGCGCCCGGCCATAACATCCCGGGAGGGCCGCATTCGCTCGCACATGACGCAATAACATGTTCGGGTTACTGAATGCTTCATCTTCGCTTCTCCTCTCTTACGTTCTTTTTTCTTGGAAACACCGGCCGTGTCAACTGTGGTTTTTTATTTATTTGCCGGCTGTCCCGCTCGAATGAGTTAACTATACTACTACTTACCTACTATGTCAATGGGTAAATAGATTATTTTATCAATCATCCTTCTTCCATTTCATGCTGAATAAGATCTTCGCTGTCCGCCATCGCCTGAAGCGTCTGCTCGAGGAGCTCATCCAGTTCCCATCCGAGCTGGGAAGCACCCCGTTCGATCACTTCGCGGGAGCATCCTGCGGCAAATCCCTTGCTCTTATATTTCTTTTTCAGGGATTTCAGCTCCATATCCTTTGTGCTCTTAGAGGGGCGCATCAGTGCGGCCGCCCAGATCAGTCCGGTCAGTTCATCCGCCGCGAAAAGCACTTTTTCCATTTCATGTACCGGCTCGACGTCGATCGTGACGCCGTTTCCTACCGTGATGCCATATCCGTGGGAACATACGGCATGGATAATGTCATCGCTGACTCCGTTTTCTTTCAGAAGTTCCGGAGCCTTCAGGCAGTGCTCCTCCGGATAAAGCTCGAAGTCCACATCGTGAAGAAGTCCCACGATCCCCCAGTATTCTTCTTCATCCGCATATCCGAGTTTTCCGGCATACCATTTCATAACGGCTTCCACCGTGAAGGCATGCTGGATATGGAACGGATCCTGATTATACTTTCTCAGGATAGTTAAAGCTTCGTCTCTTGTAATCATAGTTATAACCTCAGCAGGTGTATCCGGGCTTGACGTACAGTGCTTTTTCATCGGCAAAGATCTGGCCCTCAAATACCTGTTCCTTCCAGTTTTCTTTCTCTACTTCCTTGATCGCGACCGATACGGAAGAAAGGTTGCAACCGAGAAGTTCCGCAACATCTGCGGCAACCTTATCGGCACACTTCTGCTTCACTTCTTCTGTTCTTCCCGGATAACATTTGATTTCTACATGTGGCATTTTCGTTTCCTCCTTTAATCTGTAAAAAATCCTTCCTGTTCATAATGTTTTTCTTCAGGGAATCTCGCATATGAAGTACTCATTCTGCGAAATCCCCAGTGCTCGTAAAGCCCTATATGTTTCGGGTGCGTATAAAGGATCACGTTGCACCCCGAAAGCCGCTTCAGGATCTCGTCGACGATGCGTTTTCCGATCCCTTTCCCGCGGTATTCATCTTTCACCGCGATATTATAGATCGCACCCTGGGATATCCCGTCCGAGATCGCTCTTCCGACACCGATCAGTTCGTCATTTCCCTTTACGAAGATCGTCACATAACTATTCCGGAACACCTGCCTTTGCGTGTCACTATCAAGGTCACTTAGGCCATAGTATTTCAGAAGTCCGCTGACTTCCCTAAAGTCGATATCTTCGCACGAATCGATGATCTCGTATGTGCTGCTGTTCATTATTCTACCGCTCCGTTTTTGATAGAGGAAGAGACTGCTAATATAGCAGCCTCCTCCCCATAAGTGAGATTAAACGACGGATGGATCGTTCCGTCAGTTGTTGTCGTAGATGTCTTCCGTAAACGTCAGACTGCCACGATAACCGGCATAAGTTCGGTTGAAGATCAGCCGCTCGCTCATCGGGAAAGAACCCAGGATGAACTGGATGTCTTTCTCGAGCGCGATCTCCCTGTCATTACTGGAACCGACAAGGAGCGTGATCTCCTGCTCTTCCTCGCGGATCGCCTGATTGATCTCATACTGATCCGTCAGGAAAAGCACTTTCGGCGGGCGGGCATACTCAAGGTCCGTGATCTCTTTGATGATCGCTTCCTTGTCTTCCGGTCGGAAAACAGGTTCGGACACGATGACCAGCACCGGCGTAAAACTATAATCATTGGCAAGGTATCTTGTGAATCCCACAGCATTATTCGCATCCGCGACGACCGCGAAGCGCTTCCAGCTCAGGACACCGATGGCCTGACCGAGGTAGTTGTATACATATTTCTCTTCGTCTGCAATGACCTTCTCCACCAGATCCTTATCGAGATTCAGGGCTTCGCCCACCGCACGGACGAACTTCGTCGTATCGGTCGCGCCGACGAAAAGTCCCGGGATACGGAGGCTCGGCACGCCGAACTTGGATTCGTACTTGGCTGCGGGGCCCTTGAAGATCCACGGATTGACGATGATGTTCAGTGCCGCACTAGAACTCTTCTTTACATCCTCGATGCCCTGTCCTTTGGTAAAGAACGTATTTACCCTAAGGCCCAGACGCGAAAGGATGCGGTCGATCTCTTCGAGCGTTCCGCTCCAGAACGGATCGTGATACGGGATGATGCCGAAGATGTTGACGAGTTTATCGTCCTTTTGAACATCGCTTTCGATGACTTTATCGAGGAAAGTATTCCATACGGTCTCGTATCCGAGATTGCTGTCTCCGGTAAAGCCGGGCGTTTCGATCGGATAGACCGGGATGCCTTTTTCAAGGAATTCATTTGTGACACTTGCGATATCGTCGCCGATGATGCCGGCCGTGCAGCCTGTCAGAACGAAGTATGCATCGGCGTCGATGATATCGACTGCGCCCTGGATCGTCGTTCGAAGCTTATTTACGCCGCCGAAGACGACTTCCTTCTCGAGCATGTTACTGGAAGGGATCGAAACCGAGCTGACGAAGCACGAAGACTTGTGTCCGGACTGTCCCTGCTCGGAAGCAGAGGACTGCATGCAACAGCCGGGGCCGCTATGGAAGATCGGGCAGACACGGTCGAGTGCACCTAAGACCGAATTGATACCGGCAAGAGCGCAGCCGCCCTTCGGGTTTTCCATGATCTCTGACATGTCAGTTCTCCCCCTCTCTGATGATGTATTTAAAGGCATCTTCCGAATACCAGGACTCCTTATACGGGAGCTTGACATGCTCGGAGATCTTCTTGTTAAAGCCCGGATTTTCGAGCTGGTCGGCGATCTTGTTGCCGAGGAATAAAAGTCCGTCATATCCCATCGTCGGACGCTTTCCATCGAGTACGTGTGTCGTCGGAACGCCGAGTCTTGCGGCCCATTCCGGTACTCCGATAAAAGCATCGGGCTTGAGCTTCTTTACCAGATTGACCTGCTCAAAAGGCTGCATGTTCGCGATATCGACGACGAACTCTTTGTGGATGCCGTTTAAGTATTCGATATCGACCTGGGCATCGTCATCGTAGGTCGGTGTCTCAAGTCCCACGAGTTCCATGCCGAAGTCATCGATCAAGGCCGCCGCGGCAAAAGAACGTCCTGTTCCGCCGCAGATGAATACTCTTTTTCCCTGGAGCCGGTCGCGGAGTTTCTTGACGAGTGGTTCGATCCTCTCATGTTCTCTTGCGATGATCTCTTCGACTTCCTTTTCTTTTCCGACGACCTTTGCGATACCTCTGTACCACTTATCGGTATTACGGATACCGATCGGCATAACGGTGTGCGAATACGGGATATCGTATTCTTCGTAGAGAGTCTTCATGAACTCATCGGCAAAGACCTTACAGATTGATGTAGAAGCTTCGGCCGCCGGGATCTTCTTGATCTTTTCAAGTGAACTGTAGAAAGGAATATAGTTCACTTTCGCACCGAGGAGCTGGAGCATTCTCTCCATCTCTTTCTGGTCGGCATAGCTGACCGTCGTCGGCGCGAAAAGATTGATCAGGCCAGATTCCTTCTCGACTTTCTGATGCTTCAGGATATACTTGTTGATCGAGATGAATGCCGCATCAAAACCGGATGCGCAGATCTTCGACTTAAAGCCTTCGCAGTGGATCGGGATGATCAAGGGATCCGGATATTCGCTCTGAAGATCCGAGCAGATCGCATCGATATCATCACCGATTATGCCGGAAGCGCAGGAAGCAAATACGAAGATCAGCTTCGGCGAATATCTTTCGACGGCCTTCTGTACCGATTCACGGAGTTTCTTTTCACCTCCGAAAACGACACTCTTCTGATCGAGATTCGTCACGATCAGTCGCGGGTTCTTGACATTTCTGATTCCTCTGTGGATCTGTCCGACGCGGTACATATCGATCGCCATGATCGCACATCCCACACAGCCTTGCGGAGAATGGGAAATAAAGACAGCATCCTCCAGGGACATCAGCGCTGCGAGGCTGTTGATCTGCTGGCACTGAAGACCCTGTGCGAAACTTCTGTCTGCTCTTTTGAGGCAGCCCTTCTTAAAGTTCTCGCTGACTT
>CAMYWO010000014.1:0-42611 GCA_947302815.1 uncultured Clostridia bacterium
GTTTCCTCTCATAAGAAAAGCTTTAAAATCTTTCCACATAAAACAACCCTCCGTAAGTTTTATTTTGTATCTTCACTATATTCCAATTGGAACTATTTGTGAACTACTTATTCTTCTCCTTTTTGTTCTTCTTCTTTTTCTTATCTTTCTTCTTTTCTTTTTCCTTATCGTCTTTTCCGGACACGAGACTTCGGAGACTGGCAATCATGGTGAAAATGCTTTCTTCATTTATGTTATAAAAGCACTCGCGCCCCACTTTATTCGCGTGAACGATCTTCTCGGAAACCAGAAGCTGCATGTGATGCGAGAGCGTCGGCTGCGAGATCTTCAGGTGTTCCAGGATATCTTTGGCGCGGAGCTTCTTTCCTTCCGAAAGAATCGAAAGGATCTGCATCCTTGTAGGATCACTTAACACTTCAAAGCATGAGTTGACGTTTTCCAAAGCGCTTACCCCCGTTATGCGATCAGCTGTCCTTTAAGTGCCTCTTCAAAATCAGAAAGATTGGCGCATGCCACGACTTCTGTATTATCTTCGAGAAGAATATCCTCATCCTCCTTAACTAGGAGTGTCATCGGAACGCCGAGTTTTCTAAGGAGAAGCAACTGGTACTCTTTACTCGGCTGGTTCGCAAGATATTTGCTGAGCATACGGAGGATCTGCTTTGCATCTTCCAGATAAATACCGGAAAGGCGCATCAGATGATCGATAACATATACTCCGAAGACATCGTCAAACTTCATATTCTTCTTATCCGGGAATACGGAAGTAAATACAGTCATTGAGATTTTTGATACGAGATTCAGTTTTACGAAATCATCGACAGGGATCAGGAAGCTCTTCACATTCGGGGAGAAGATCTCCTGGAGCTGTTCCGCAGTGAGTTCGCCCTTTAAATCCTGGATACGCTCGATACGGGCAAGTACCCGGTCTCTCGGAAGAAAAGTCTCCTGTCCGGTCTTGGTCGCCTTGTGAATAAACCAGCTTTCCGGGATCAGATTCATTCTCTTCCAGCGGTACAGAGTTCCATAGGAAATACGTGCCACACGCAGAAGCTGCTTCTTCGAAATCAATTCTTCATTCTCAAACATGGCGTTTCACCTCACATAAGAATAGCTGTGGACATTCATAGAAACATCCACAGCTATCATTTTAGTGAAACAATGTTACAACTTCTAAACAGGCAGATAGCAATTCGAATTCCGTTTTATCTCAGAAACGGTCTCTGCCAGGCACCTTACGCGATGAACGGAATGATCTTATCCAGTTCATCGATCACGTCATATGCCGTACCGTTCACAAATGCATCGAAGAGATCCGGTGCAAGGAAATGGCATACGATAGCAAGCGAAAGAATGATACAGATCAGGATGATCTGCCAGATCAGAGCGGCTCTCGCGAAGTTCTTACGGCTCTGGCACTTCTTGCCTGCCGCGGAGAAGACGATCGCGAAGATAAGGCCGATGACCGGAATTGCAAAGAGCAGGCTCAGCCAGAAAGCGGTACCTGTCTTAAGGATCTTCTGATCAGATGTATCAATTTCCTTCTTCTCCTTGATCGGGGCCTGAACAGGAACTACCGGTGCGGGAACTGTCTCCGGAGTCAGCTGGGGAATCGGTGACGGAATGGGAGCAGCCATTCCCGCCGGAGTCAGCTGAGGTGCAGGTGCAAGTACAGGAGCGGCAACCGTTTCCTGTGCCGGAGCAGCAAATGGTTCAGCAAACGGAGCCGCTGCCTTTTCTACAGGACCGGATACCGTCTGCGGATATTCAGGGAGCACATTCTCGATCGGAGCAACTTCCGGAGCTTCCATAGGAAACTCTGTAGCAACATCGATATTCTCTTCAACCTGTTTCGGAATAGCGATCGGTGCACCGGGATCAAAAGATGCACTGGGCATATCGGAAGAAAAATCATCAACTGCAGCCGGAACAACATCACCGGCAGTCGGGATCTCTTCTTTCACCTCAGCAACTACTTCTTCTGCCTTCTGCGCAAGACCTGCCAGCGGAGTACCGCAGGATGAACAGAACTTTGTTCCGTCTTGTAATTCTGTTTGACAATTAGGACAAATCATCATTGAAACCCTCCTGAACAATAAATACTATCACATGCCGAAAACAACCCCGGCGAATAGACCAAAATAATTATATCATGATTTCTTTCTATTTTTGCAACAAGAAAAGCACTGTTTTCAGACAGGTATCTTAGCTACGAGTATCTGCCCCGGCTGAAGCGTATAGCGCTTAACATTTCCATTAAGGAAGTTCCTGGTCGACGCCAGGGAGATCTTCTCACCTGTCGCAGAATAACGGCTTGCCGAAACATTCTTGATCGATGTTTTTGCTTCGATCAGGAACTGCTGCTGTTCCTTCGTCGGATTGGTCACGATAAGATAAATATATCCATCCGAAGTATATGCATACGACTTTAGTCCAATCGAATAATTCTCATCCTTCTTATGTGTCAGCGGTGCCGTCCATACCGTATCGACACGCTGTCCTTTGGCTGCAGAAGACAGGACGCCGCAAAGCCGCATCGCCGTTTCCATATTCGATGACTCGACAAGTCTGCTTTCCGGCGTACTTCCGTCATGGGAAAACAGCCGGTCATCACCCGCATCCCCGCAAAGTCGGCTGATCGGAAGATCAACTGCCACCATCGATGTGTCGTTTCCGAGGTCATGGAGCAGGAACTCTGCGATTTCGGCAGCATTCAGGGCCGTCTGGTCCTGAACGATCTGATTCTCCGAAACGCGGCTCTTTACGATAGAGAAAGACAGATTTCCGATCCATTCACCGAGCGCATCCTGATTATAGGATGTATTTCGCGGATGATGGTCAGCAAATTCCGAATAAGCTTTATCTATCAGGATACCGATATCCGATACCGACGCATCAGTTGCCTTCTCTATAATAGAATTACTGATATTCAGAGAAGAAACATGATAATCGGCAGACGAAGGAAGCGTAGCACTGTCGCGATATTCCATCCCGTCGATGAATACCAGTTTATCTTTAAGATCAGAATAGTACTTGGAATTCACGACCAGCGAGATCATATAGTCGACATAATTCTTTCTGTGAGTCTCATCAGAGAAAAGACCATCACGGTCTCCGAACTCGAGCACGATATTCTCGAACTGCTTATTCCAGGGTACCGCGGTACCGTTATCCACACGCAGTTTTCCGTATGTATCCGTAATACCGCCGCTTATGTATCCCAGAAGTGTCTCCATCTCCTCGGCGCCGAAAGAAGAATCGATTACGAACCAGGGCTTGGCATCGACCTTCTTTACCAGTCTGAGCGTCGACTCAAGAGAAATCACGCCCGTATCCCGGACAGTTCCGTCCTCATCAACAGTAATATGTTCATTTCCCATCAGCGGGAGATTCGAAGAAATATCCCATCCGAGACGGCCCAGTTCCAGATTCTCAAGCCGCAGGAACTCCGGATGGCTGTCAGAGAGCAGATCTACAACGGCAGGCTTGACACTCTGTTCAGAGTAGGATTCTCTCTGAAGTCTGATACCATCCGCATACATCTCGCCATTTCCGTAGAAACCGATGTTCAGACGGATATCCTGATTCTCCAGGCGCTTCTTATCAGAAGGCCATGCGAAAGTGAAACTGTATTCTTTCCAGCTGCCGCTGACATTGGTAAATGTCGTTCCGATTGTTTCCGAAAGACCGGAGATCCATACAAGGACCTCTTCTTTTTCCATATTCGTCTGCTTGAGCCAGAGCCGTACGTGATAGAATACCTTCTCTTTAAGCGGGTTCAGGTCATCTCTTGAAATCACCTGCGAGATGAAATGTGCTTCACCCGGATCAGTCTTCGATGCGGAAACGCGGAGTGATTTTTCTCCGGAATTCTTCGGTGCATCAGATACGATCTGCATCTTTGTATCTGTTCCGAAGACATCCCACGCATTTGCACCGGATTCGGAAACAGACGGACGGGATGCGGATAACAGGCAGATTGAGCCTTTCTGAATGCCCGATTCCGAATTCTCGGCGATCGGCTGATCGATCGTGACTCGCGTATATACAGAAGCTGATTCGATTTTTCCCTCATGCGAAATAAGAACACTGTCTTCAGAATAATGGCAGATCGCGTCGATCTTTCCGTCGATCTCCGTGAATACCTGATGCCATCTGTTCTGGGTTCTGGAGAAAGCATAGATCAGTCCGTTATTAGTCAGCAGCCAGATATTTCCTTCCCCGAGCACCGAAACCTGCGCCGGAGTGATACCGTTCGGGAGTTTTGCATCATAACGCTCGAATACGAACTTATCCTTCTCTGTGTCAAAAGCCCCGACTGCCAGCTTTCCCGTGCGGTCAACGAGAATAAACTCGCCGTTCTCCTGCGCGGAAAGGACCCATTCATCCGAATCCGTCGCGAGAAGCTCCGAAGAAGTCAGCTGACGGAACAGGTTACCGTTTACCGTCGTACACACGTAACCCGAGGTTCCTGCGATCAGGGCACGGGTATCGTCAGAACAAGCAGTAAGAAGATCCGCGGATGAATTGATCGAAGGCATGATCACAGAACTCGAATCACACACAATGATCTTTCCGTTTTTACCACAGGCGATTCCTGTTTTCCCGAGGATCGTCAGTGCTTTCATATCCGTCTCTTCATCTTCCTCGCCCGGAATTCTGTCCCATGACACGCCGTTCGGGGAATAGTAGAAAGATCCGTTCTCTGTGACGGCAAAATAGCGGGATCCCTTCTCAGCCACGTCGGCAAAAGCACTGTCGCCTTCAGACGGAAGCGTCATGCCCTCCGGAGAAGCCGTATCAGATACAATCTCACCGCTTCGCAGGAGAAGCAGAACTCCCGAAGCGGAGCGTCTGACTTTTACCGCAAAGAGATCCGAACGGTCCTCTTCTCCGAGCGGGCGGAGAATACCGAGCTGTTCGGTCTGGCAATCGAGAATGCCTGCATGAACGACCTGTCTTAATTGTCCGGACTCATCGAATGAAAGGATACGGAGCTTACCGTCCTTAAACACGCCGGTAGGAAGGCCGCCCTCTTCTTTATTCTGAAGGTAGACCTGATTCCCGTCTGTTTCCGCGACATTGAAAACTTCCTCATCATGATAATTCTCGAAGGAAGGATCCCAGACCAGATTCGTGGACGGAATATAGGACAGATTCACACTCATTCCCGAAGATACGAAACCTGATGATTCTTCACCCACAGAGACCTTCGGGTATTCAGATGACATTCTCATGATTCCGAGCGCAAAAAACATTGCCGAAGCCGCAATAAGGAAGATCACAAAGACCGTTATAGCCGTAAGCATCGGTCTCTTGTGCACTCTGCGGTCACGTCTGAAGATCTTTCGAAGGAAACTGATCATACCTGACCTCCCGAGAGTACTTCTTCCGTGACATTATCATCTTTGTTTCCGGAAAGATTTTTCCGTTTCTTCAAAGCCATATAAACTGTGATCCCTGCAAACGGGAGGAGCGCGGCAACCTGAATGATATTGAGGATCGTATCCGCTTTATCGGATACATCAAACAGAAGGTAGATGCCGCTTCCGAGCGTATTGAAGATAACATGCGCCATGATCGACATAAGCAGGTTCTTCGTAAGATAATACACGGTACCGAGGATCATGCCCGCCAGAATGGCATATCCGATCTGGATGACCTGTCCGTGCATGACCCCGAAAAACAGTGAACTGAAAACGATGGCAAGTACGGGACGCTTCTGCTGAAGCATCTCCCCCATCATCAGACCGCGGAATATGATCTCCTCAAGTACAGGAACCAGAAGACATGTCGCAAAGACATTCAGATACAAGTCGAGTTGCGAAACGCTCCCGACTTCCATCAGCTCATTGTAATCTTCCAGTGCATTTTCCACAGAGGAAACATGAATATGCGTAACTACGTAGAAATAGATCACGGCAACACCCAGCATCGCGAGCGCGGCCAAGCAGGTATACATCCAGTCGAGCGGCCGTCCCGCGGAGACCGGCGGATTCGGCTTATTCACTGCACGACGGAACAGAAGCCATCCGGAAAAGATCAGTATTCCGAAAATTCCTTCGATAAGATAGATCTTGCCCTCATGATCAAGATAATTCTCGCCGACAAAAACCGCTACAGAGGTAGCTGCCAGGAATATGATGGCAAAATACACAACGATACACAGTATCGGGTACAGGAGAAAGCGGAATGCGATCCTGCTCCGGTTACTCATACACGCCTCTCATTCCCGGAAGGCATCGGATTCGGGACCGTTCCTTTTTTCTTTTTCTCCTTCACATTGGCAGCATACCTTCGCATAAATACAGTGAATGCCGCCTCCAGCTCACTCTCATTCTTGATGGAGTAGAAATACTGATCGCCGTTCTTCGCGTACTCGGTACGCATGATCACGAGTTCCGGATCGGCATGATTGCCGTCATCCGGTTCATAGTTATACATCACCGCATACTCGATCTTCTCGATCATGAAAGAATCGATCATGGAAAGATAGTATTCCTTCCCGTTACTAGCATCGCGAATAACAGCAAGCGCATCACCCTCCTTCGGAGAATGATGCGTGAAAATAGGCTTACGTATGGATCTTGATTTACTCTTCTTCGTCTGAGAAGTCTTCTTCATCGTCGAGCTCAGCCTCCGCGCACAGACGGTCATACTCTTCGTAGATCTCATCTGCTTCATCTTCGTCCAGACTCATAAGTCCCTCTTCACCGTCGTCTGTCTTGACGACCTTAGTGATGACCATCTCCGGCTCTTCCTCGTCCGTAGTCACCAGGACACAGTAGGACTGATCCTTATATTCAAAATCATCTACCAGCGCAAACTGGTACTCTTCGCCACTCTCTGCATCGACCATCGTAATGATCGCTTCATCATCATAAATCTCTTCGATTCCCTCGAAGCCTTCATTCTCTTCACAGCTATCACAATCGCGGTTTTCACAACTGCGTCCACAATCAAACATCATAATCTCATCCTCCGAATCTACTGTCTTAACCATATGCCGGCCAAAAAGAGGCCTTTAAAACATTATATCATGAATAATCTTCTATTTACGGGAAATATCCAGATATTCCTGCAAAATGATTTCCGCCGCCACCTGATCGACGACCTTTTTCTTGTTTTTCCCGGAAACCCCGGTCTGTCTGAGGAACTGGGACGCTATAACGGTCGTATATCTCTCATCCCTAAAAACCGGTGTGATCCCGACCTTTTCTTCCAAAAGCTTCCCGAAAAGCACTGCCTTTTCTTCCGATTCGCTGACCGAACCATCTGTACGGCTCGGCTTACCGAGAACGATCTCCGTAACTTCCTGCTGTTTCACCAGTTCCGCGATACGGTCGATCGCGTAGTCACTGTCCACTCCGTTCCAGTTCACCGTCTCCAGTCCATGGGCCGTAATACGAAGAGGGTCGGATACGGCCACACCTATTCTTCGCATACCGAAATCGATGGCCATTACCCGACTCATATAAAAACTCCTGATTTATTACTCGTCTGCCAGACGCTCGCAGTAATCACGCACGATGACCTCGAGAAGCTCATCGCGTTCCATACGGCGGATGATGCCGCGCGCACCCTTATAGTTCGTAATGTACGTCGGGTCGCCGGACATAAAATAGCCTACCAGCTGGTTGATCGGGTTATAACCCTTTTCCTGCAATGCATCCAAGACTTGCATCATCAAAACTTTCGCATCTTCGGATCTCTCCATGTTAAAGGAGAATCTGGCGGTTCCTGAATCCTGCATAGTTGACGCACCTCCTTATACTTTCAAGCGTATCATGCACCTATTGTATCACATGAGAAATCAACTTTTCATTAGAAATATGTCACGGATATCAAAAAAATGTGCTTGATTTGTTAATTTGAGCCCGCTTGTTTCGTAAAAGCACTGCCGCTGACATCAAATCCGGAAGAAGAATCGACCGTTCCCGTGAGGATATCACCCGGTTCTACCTGTTCATCGGAAGTTGCCGTTACACGGATGTATTCCCGGCAATACCCTTCAAAAGAGCCGTCCTCCAGGACACGCTCGGCCAGGACTTCTACGGTTTTTCCGACAAAAGACTTCGCGCGTGCTTCTTCCATCCGGTCAGAGATCTCACGGAGTTCCGCCGTACGCCTTGACTTCACGGAGCCGTCGACCTGTCCTTCCATATCCCATGCCTTCGTTCCTTCTCTTGGCGAGAACGGGAAAACATGAATGTGCGTAAAGCCGATCTCTTCGGCGAATGCACACGACTCCCTGTGTTCTTCTTCTGTCTCACCGGGAAATCCGCAGATCATATCCGTAGTAAAACTTGCATCGGGAAAAGCACTTCTTAAGTCAGATACGACTCTCCGGAAAAGATCCGTATCGTACTTTCGGTTCATTCTTTTCAGGACACTGTCCGATCCGCTCTGAAGCGACAGATGAAAATGCGGACAGATCGCAGGATTATTCTTCAGCATGGAGATCAGTTCCGGTGTCATACAGGAGGGTTCCAGCGAACCGAGACGGATACGCTCCACACCATCGATCAATGCGATCTGGTCAAGCAGTTCACCCAGCGCCGTACTGTCGCGCCCGAGTTCTTTTTCAAAAGAACAAAGATGAATGCCTGTCACTACGAATTCACGATATCCCTTCCGCGCCATATCGGAGATCTCCGCAAGAACAGCCTCCCTGGATCTCGAGCGGACACGTCCTCTGGCGTATGGAATAATGCAGTACGTGCAGAAATTATTACAGCCATCTTCGATCTTGACGACCGCGCGGGTATTCTCCTGATACGGAACGGCACCGTACTCGAAGAAACGCGTTCCGGCATCAAGATCCCCGGCAGAACCTTCTTTACTGATATTGAGTTTCTGAAGAAGCAGCGGGATCAGCGAAGGACGGTCGTCCGTTCCGACGATAATATCTGCGCCCTCTTCATCTTTACACATCTGCGTATGGCAACCCATGGCAACAACGACTGCTTGTGGAGCAATACGCTTCGCTCGGCGGATCATCTGACGGGATTTTCTGTCTGCTTCCGAGGTAACCGCGCAGGTGTTGATCACATAGACATCACAGGATCCCGCATCGGTCGTCTCCTCAAACCCTTCTTCGGAAAGAAGTTTGGCGATCGCAGCGGTCTCATAAGAATTCACTTTGCACCCCAGTGTCTGGAAGTAAACTTGGTAAGCCATACATATCCTTTCGTCAGATTGATGAACATATTATACCTTTAATCTCTCTACTTTCAATGTTTTCCACATTTACTTACGTGATTGACATACTTGCCGCCTGTGATAAACTAATTCCATAGTTATTTAGCACTCACAGGAGGAAGCATCATGGTTCGTTTTCCGATTCGCTTTAAATCCATTTCAGACGTCAAGGAATTTGTTCAGATCGTGAATTCTTATCCTTACGATGTTGATCTTTCCTCCGGCCGTTATGTAGTAGACGCGAAGTCCATCATGGGCATCTTCAGTCTGGAGCTTCAGAGTGCGATCAACCTCGAGATCCACAGCAATTCCTGCGACGATCTCGTCGAGGCATTATCTCCTTTCCGCGTAGAGGATTGATTACTGCTATAATTTCAGATACCAAAACTGCCTCTTTTGCATTCCGTCAAAAGAGGCAGTTTATTATTGCAATTATTTCGAAAACCTGTGTCAAAGTCACAGACTAACTTAATTATTTTTGTTTCCTGAGAACGGGCCTTCGTCACTTTCCGTGATCACATCAGAATTCTCGAACCCGATCACTTCAATATCCAAAAGTTCATAATCCTTAACGTTCATATCTTTCCCTCCGGCGAGCCTCTGCCCGTATTTCCTGTTTCCATAATGGCATTTAGCCACATAAATCGCAATATCCTTTTACATTCACCAAATTAACATTAGTTAGCAGATTAGTCAATATTAAGGTGTCTGCTGAATCCTTATCTGTGCCTCATCCTTCAACGATCGCAAAATCGATGTGATGGGTCAGAGGATCCGCCGAAGCGACCTTAACCCGGACCTTCTTCCCGATCCGGTAGACCGTACCATGCGAACCCTTCGCCTCGAGTTTTCTCTCATCAAATTCGAAGTACTCATTTAAGGACGAGAAAGGCACCATTCCCTCGACCGTGTTCTCGAGTTTGACAAAGATTCCTGCCGGGCACGCTCCGGAAACTGTTCCCGGAAACTCCTCGTCCACGTGCTTGAGCATATACTCGGCACACTTTAAGTCCACAGAAGCCCTCTCCGCATCGACGCTGTTCTTCTCCATCTCGGAACTGTGGTACGCAACATCTGCCACCTTATTCTGGAAATACTGCTTCTGATGCTTCTGATGCAGCCAGCTCTTAATAATTCGGTGAATATAAAGATCCGGATAGCGTCGGATCGGAGATGTAAAATGGCAGTAGTACTCCGATGCCAGACCGAAGTGTCCTACATTCTTCTCCGAATACTTCGCCTTCGCCATACTTCTCAGCAGAAGCTGGTTCAGTGCCGGAGCATATTCTTTATCCTTAAAGTCCTCGAGCATTTCGCTGAAGAACAGCGGCGTCGGCTTGCCGTTCAGGCGCTTATTCTCGCCGAAAAGTCTGGCTACGTGCATGAATTCGTTGATCTTCAGTTCATCCGGTTCCTCATGGATACGATACACGAAGGGACTCTCCATCTTATTGAACCGCTCGGCAACAGCCTCATTGGCAGCGATCATGAACTCCTCGATAACACTGTGGATCGTATTGATCGGATACGCATAAATATCAACGGGATTTCCATCATCATCGAGTTCCACATGGGTCTCCGGGAAAACAAAATCGATGGTTCCGCGGATCTTTCTCTTCTCCTTAAGGATATTCCGGAGTTCCAGCATCTGACGGAACATCGGAACGAGCGGCGTATAGTCCTCGATCACCTTATCCTCGAACAGGATCCCGTTGATCTCGTTATAGGAAGTCCTCGCGTTACTCTCAATGATACTTTCATATATCTCGCTGTCGAGGATCTTTCCGTCCGGTCCGATCTTCATCTCGCAGGTCATCGTAAATCTCGGCACATGCGGATTCAGACTGCAAAGCCCATTCGAAAGCCTCGGAGGCAGCATCGGGATCACTCGGTCTACAAGATAGACCGAAGTTCCACGGGTCGATGCTTCAATATCAAGTGCCGAACCGTCAGTCACATACTCGGAAACGTCCGCTATATGTACCCACAGACGGTAGCACCCCTTATCCAGTTTGGAAATAGAGATCGCATCATCAAGGTCCTTGGCCTCTTCTCCGTCGATCGTGATCGTCGGCAGATTGCGAAGGTCTTTTCTTCCGTGAAGCAGAGCCTCCTCGATCTGCTCTTCCGTCGGAGAAAGCGGGAGGCGTGAAGCCTCATCCATTACCGCCGCCGGGAAGAACGAAGAAAGTCCGAACTGTCGCATGATCGAGAGCATCGCCACATCGTTATTGCCCGGATCTCCCAGAACCTCAACGATCCTGCCCTCATATTCCGCACGCTTGGCCGAAGGATTCAGTATCTCACAGACGACCTTCATGCCGAATGGCGCGCCGTTCAGCTGATTCTTCCGGATAATGATCTGTCCGTAGGCTGTCGTGGGATAGCCCGGATCCGGAATAACGATCCCGCCTTCTCTTCCCTCCTTCAGAAGTCCCACACACTGATTCTCCAGCGCCAGCGGGCCTTTCGGCGGAAGCTCGGCAACGGTAATATCGCGCGATGCCGGAATAGAGGCCTTTGATCTTGCTGTCTTTCCGCTCGGGCGGATCTTAATATGTCTACGATTACGTCTTCCCATTTACTTGTCCCCAATCTTATATTTCGCAATAAAAAGAGCTGCTTCCCGTATCCGGTCAGCAGCTCTACTGTTTTCTTACTTATTCGGTGTGTCTCAAATGCCTCTTGCGAGTACCAGGAAAAGGACAATGGTGAGAATTGCGAAAAGCACTGCTGTAAACAGCGTGATCTTCTTAAGCTTCTCATCCAGCGTTCTGCCCTTCGACTTCTCGTAGAAGGAGTTAGTTCCACTTCCGCCGACGATACCCATACCCTGATCGTTGCCCTCCTGGGACATAACCAGAATGATCAGTGCGACGCAGACCACAATATCAACACATGTAAGTACAACTGCTAATGTATTCATTATATCAGCCTCCAAGACTGTTCTCAATTCTAATAACCGTTAAATATTAACACAAGAATTTCATGCGTGCAACAGTTATTTTCTATTCTTGATCATCTTATAAACTTCACTTGCCGTAAACGGAATGAAGGCCAGAAGGACGATCGGGATCCAGAGCTGCGGGGCAAGTGCGATGTTATCGAAGATGCTGTTAACGCCCGGGATATAGATGACTGCCATCAGAAGTGCGATGGAGCCGGCCACGGAAATATTCATAAACTTGTTGCTGAACACGCCGAGTTTAAAGACGCTGATCCTCTCGGAACGTGCGCCATACGCACGGAAGAGTTCAGCCAGGATCAATGTGGCAAAGGCCATCGTTCTGGCGCCCTCGATCGGTGCGATCTCATCCTTGAAGAATACGGTCAGGCCAAGCACGAAGGAAGTAAAGACCGCAATGAAGATCGCGATACTCTGAATCGCAATATTGATCTTCATGGACTTGTTGATGATCGACTCCGACTTCTTTCTCGGCGGCTGCTTCATAATGTCCGGTTCTCCCTTTTCTCTGCCGAGAGCAAGCGCCGGGAAGCTGTCCGTCACAAGGTTCAGCCACAGGAGCTGGATCGCGGTAAGAGGTGTCGCGATACCTGTGATCAGGGAAGCCGGGATCAGAGAGATCAGGAAGATGACCAGGATCTCACCGACATTACAGGAAAGCAGGAATCCGACGAACTTGCGGATGTTGCTGTAGATGACACGTCCTTCTTCGACCGCGGATACGATCGTCGCGAAGTTATCATCCGTCAGGATCATGTCGGAAGAGTTCTTCGCAACATCGGTACCTGTAATACCCATTGCAACACCGATATCTGCAGACTTTAGTGCCATAGCATCGTTTACGCCGTCACCGGTCATGGAAGCGATGTGATCATTTTTCTTAAGCGCAGTGACGATACGTACCTTGTGATCCGGAGATACACGGGCGTATACATTCGTTGTTTCGCAGACCGTCTGGAAGTCTTCATCGGAGACCTTATCGAGTTCTGCGCCGGAAAGGCTTCCGGATGTCTCATCCATCATACCGAGGTCATTCGCGATTGCCACCGCGGTATCTTTATAGTCACCGGTGATCATGACCGCACGGATACCCGCCTCACGGCAGATCGCCATAGCGTCCTTGACCTCGGTTCTTGCCGGGTCGATCATGCCGACCAGACCAATAAAGCACATATCCTCTTCATGGGCAAAATCTGCTTCGATCTCATTCTTGCCCTCGAACTCACGATAAGCGAAAGCCAGCACACGGAGAGCAGTCGTTGCATATCCGTGGTTCGTCTCGATAATACGGTTCTTGATTTCCTCTGTCATCGGGACTTTCTTCTGTCCGTCAAAATACTCGACACAGCGGTTCAGAACAATATCCGGAGCACCCTTGGTGAACGAGACGATCGCACCCGGAATGATGTTCGGATGATAAGTCGTCATCATCTTACGGTCAGAGTCAAAAGGCAGCTCCGCAATACGCGGGAATACCTTGTTTGTTTCTTCTTTCGGAAGACCGGACTTCGCACCAAGAGCGATAAGAGCCGCCTCTGTCGGGTCACCGATGCAGGAATAACGTCCATCCTCACCCTTCGGAGTTACCGCATCACTGCAGAGAACACAGGCCTGGAGAAGTCGTAAGAGCTTCGCATCCGGGGTGATCTTCATACCGTTTTCGTCCTGGATCTGGCCTTCCGGTGCATATCCGATACCGGTAACGTCATAGGACTTCTCACCGTCAAACACTTTTCTGACGGTCATCTCATTCTGTGTGAGAGTACCTGTCTTATCCGTGCAGATAACATCTACGCATCCGAGCGTTTCTACCGCGAGAAGACGGCGTACGATCGCGTTCTTGCTTGCCATCTTGGTCATACCAAGGGCCAGAACGATCGTAACTACAGCAGCAAGTCCTTCCGGGATCGCTGCAACTGCGAGGCTGACCGCCGTCATCAGAGCTTCATCCCAGGGCTCGCCCTGAACAAATACGTCTACTACGAAAACGATCAGGCAGATCGCCACACAGACGATACCCAGGATCTTTCCGAGTTTATTAAGATTCTTCTGGAGCGGAGTTTCTTCATTGTCGATAGAAGAAAGACGGCTTGCGATCTTACCGAGTTCAGTATTCGCGCCTGTCTCAACTACGATACCGCGTCCACGGCCGTAGGTTACCGCTGTACCCATGTACAGCATATTCTTTCTGTCACCGATGCCGCAGTCTTCTTCAAGAACAACTGTCGCATCTTTATCTACCGGGACAGACTCACCGGTCAGGGAAGCCTCCTCGACCTTCATGGAGCTTGCTTCCGTCAGACGGATATCTGCGGCTACCAGGTCACCTGCGTCGAGAACAACGACATCACCGGGAACCAGCTTATCCGAATCGATCATCTGCTGCATATTGTCACGGACGACCTTCGCCTGAGGAGAGCTCATCTTCTTGAGAGCAGCAATCGCTTCGTCCGCTTTACCTTCCTGATAAACACCAAGGATCGCGTTGATGATAACGATCGCGAGGATGACGATAACGTCGATCCATCCGGAGAATCCGCCTTCTTTGATCGCCATGATCGCGGACAGGACCGCCGCGCCGATCAGGATCAGCACCATCGCGTCAGCAAACTGGCCTAAGAAGCGCTTCCACAGCGGGACTCTCTTCTCTTCTCCCAGAGAGTTCGGACCATACTTGGCAAGACGTTTGTCTGCCTCGGTTTTGGTCAGGCCGGCTTTGATGTCGGTCTGGAGTTCATTGATAACACTTTCGGTTTTCATCGAAAACGGATGATTCATTTTCATACCTCCTGCACATATATGCGTGCGTATCAAAATATATCATATCGGGTATATATATAAAAGTCAGTTTTCATAAGTATTTTACATCTATTGCTTCCAAAAGTGCGGAATAATTCCGGATGAAAAAGAAAAGAGACCGTCTCTTTAGAAAACGATCTCTCTTGGTGCCCAGAGTCGGAATCGAACCAACGACACGGGGATTTTCAGTCCCCTGCTCTACCGACTGAGCTATCTGGGCAAATGATAATCGGTCCGATATGGACCGATCATCTGGCGACGCAGAAGGGGCTCGAACCCTCGACCTCCAGCGTGACAGGCTGGCATTCTAACCAACTGAACTACTGCGCCATGATGGTGGAAGATACAGGGCTCGAACCTGTGACCCCCTGCTTGTAAGGCAGGTGCTCTCCCAGCTGAGCTAATCTTCCATCTTCATTTGCTGGAGCGCTCTCTCAAGCGCAAGAAGAAGTATACCGAAACCGAGTATAGTTGTCAACAACAAATCTCAAAAAAGAGGATGTTTTTTTCAAACTCATGCAAAAGCACTGTTCCCAATACTTTGCGCATCAGAACTTCTGGTCTTTTACGAAGCCCGTAAACGTAACAACTGCAACTTTATTGCCCAGATCATCAGTTATATCCACTTCATAGAAACAGGTGCTTCTTCCCGACTTCACACATCTCGCCACACTGTAAAGGATTTCTCCCTTCGCAGGTCCGATAAACGAGATATTGCTGGAGATGGATACGGTCATTCTTCCGCCGAAGTTGGCAGCAACGGCGAACGTCAGATCCGCCAGCGTAAAGATCGCGCCGCCCATAACACCGCCGGCCGCATTCTTATGGACTGGAGTAATCTTCATGCTGCATCGGCATACCTGATCGCCGGCTTCCTCGATGATGACACCTGCCGCCTCCGTCGCAAACCGGTCATTGGCAAAGGTCTTCCTTGCCCACTCAAGATCTCTGTCTTCTACATTTACATATTCAACAGCCATAAATATCTCCTTTAAGAATCATCATCCGACGATCGACAATATGTATTCTACAATAAATACCGTGCCACATGCACCAATAGCTACGGTAAGAAGTTTCTTTTCTAACAGTGAAAGGATCACTGCACAGGCAAGGCCCAGAACTGCCGACAGAAGATATCCTGTCGAATAGAAGATCGCCGGGATCGTCATCGCCGAGAGCACTGCATACGGAATATAGTACAGGAAGGATCGGATAAACCGGTTCTCGATCTTTTTCCGGCACAGCACCAGCGGCAGCATTCGGATCAGGTATGTGACCCCTGCCATGACCAGTAAATATAGGAAAAAGACTTCTGTACGGATCATGTGGCCACCGCCTTTCCGGCACCATCCGTCCCGCTTCCCGTATTCTCCTTCTTCTCTTCATCCGGGATCGGCGCGAGCCATGCAAAGAGAAGTCCGGACACCAGAGCGCAGATGATGATTGCTATTCCGGAAGACACATCCGAGAGGACCGGAATATAGTAGAACGCCGAAGACAGCGCGATGGAAAGCAGACAGCAAAGTGCCACGGAGTGGTTCTTTTTACACGGAGGAATAACGATAGCGACAAACATCGCATAGAGCGCAAGTCCCAGCGCCGACACGACCATATCCGGAAGGATATCGCCCGCCAGCGCACCAAGGGCCGTACCGATCGTCCATCCCCAGAAAGGAGCCGAGATCAGTCCCATCATATACGGTGTCTCCACTTCTTCCTTCTGGCTTATGGCCACCGCGAAGATCTCATCGGTAATACCGAAAGCGATCGCCAGACGCTGCAGAAGCTTTACCCGCGGACTCATTTTCTGAGAAAGAGACACAGACATCAGCGAATAACGCAGATTGATAACAAACTGCGTCAGGACCATCTCCAGAAGCGGCAAAGATCCAACCATGATCGGCACACCGGCCAGCTGTCCGGCAGATGTCACGTTTGCCACAGAGACCAGGATCGTCTGCCATATAGAAAGGCCTGCACCTACGGCAAAAATGCCGAAGGCAAAGGAAACGGACAGGTACCCGAGGCAAATCGGGAACCCGTCCTTAAGACCGCGTAAATACAGTTTTTTCGAACTCACGGAATCGCTTTCCTCACTTTACCGAGAAACGATAGCCGCAGAGGAAGCCTTTGACCTCATCCTTGTCGATGACCGCAGATGCGAAGTTCTCGTGATGGATCGCATCCGGGAACATCTGTGTCTCGAGGCAGATCGCTTCGTAAGGATTATAGTGGACGCCGCCCTTGCCGTCCTCATCGAGATTACATGCACAGTAGAGCTGTACGCCCGGGAAGTTAGTAAGGACTTCCATCTTTCTTCCGGACTTGAGCGACTCAACGGAAGCAACCAGAGAAACCTGATCCTGTGTTGTCTTGAGCACATAGTTGGAGTCAGCACCCTTACTGCAGTTGAGCTGCGGGTTGGAAGAAGTACGTACGAGTACCTTTTCAGTAGCACACGGGGTTCTGAAATCGAACTCGGTGCCGGCAACATCGATAAACTTACCGTTCGGGACATTATCCATATCCTTCTCCGTTACCTGCTCGGAATCGATCCACAGGAGCTGCTCGCCGATACGTCCGGCCGCCTGCCCGTCGATATTAAAGTAAGAGTGGTTCGTCGGCGCGAAGATCGTCTTCTTATCGGAGACTGCACGATATGTAATAATGAGCGTTCCATCAGTTGCCCATGTATAGAGGACCTTCATATCCATATTGCCCGGTACGCCGCAGACACCGTCCGCCAGCATGAAAGAAAGCAGTACGCCCTCAGTCTCGATCGTCCAGTCATTCTTGATCTTCAGATCGGAGATAAAAGCCTCCGCCTCATCACGGGAGATGATCTCACCTGTCCAGAAACTGTTCTGGAAGTTGCCCGGACCGCCGTGAAGGTTGTTCTCACCTTCATTCTTCGGAAGCTGATAGTCCACACCGTCAATGGTAAAAGCACCGCCCTTGATACGGTTTGCCGTACGGCCGATGATGGAACCGTGACCGGAACCGGAAGCCTGGTAGTCAGCAATTTTATCAAAACCGAGCATGACATCGTCGATCTTGCCTTCTTTATCAAAAACCTTCAGAGTATGGATCGCTGCACCGTATTCAATTACGGAGAAGCTCTCTCCATTCGGACGTGTAATCACAAATTCCGAGACGTTTCTGCCGTCTTTAGTTGTATCGAAAAGCACTTTTTCTGCTGCCATGTCGGTCACCTCTCATCTGATATTTTATACCGCTAATATTATTGCGGCATTTCATATGGAAAGTCAATTATGTATCTGTTAGAATACCTTTTAATTTAAGACCATTTCGTATCAGAAGATCGACATCGGAGGTTTACTGCATGAGTGCCAAGTGGCGTAAGTTTTTATCTTATTACCGTCCCTATATGAAGGGGTTCATCGCAGACATGTGTTTCGCGCTGATCGGTGCGGCAACATCACTGATCATCCCGCTGATCATCCGATATATCACCGGCACCGTTCTTACAGAAGGCTTTGCCGATGCCGGAAGAACGATCCTGTACCTGTTCCTGATCATGCTCGGGCTTCTGGGTATCGAGTTCGGCTGCAACTACTTTATCGCCTATGTCGGCCACATGGTCGGCGCAAGAATGGAATACGACCTTCGAAATGAGCTCTTCACGCATTATCAGAAGCTCTCCTTCCGCTTCTACGATGACCAGAAGGTCGGATCCCTCATGTCCCGCGTAACGAACGATCTTTTCGAAATCACGGAGCTTTACCACCACGGACCGGAAGATCTGATGATCTCTGCAATCAAGCTCCTCGGCTCTCTTGTGATCCTCTGCATGATTAACGTCCCGCTCGCAATCGTCGCACTCGTCCCTGTCCCCTTCATGATCGTCTTCGCGTCGATCCTGAACAAGAAGATGAAGAAGACTTTTAAGAAGAACCGTGAAAAGATTGCCGAGATCAACACCCGCATGGAGGACAGTCTGTCCGGCATCCGTGTCGTCAAGTCCTTTACCGGTGAGGATATGGAGATCCATAAGTTCACCGAGGGCAACGACATGTTCCTCCGGAGCAAGAAAGACAACTACCGCTACATGGCGATCTACCATGCCGTTCTCTGGGCGACAACCGGACTGATCACCATTATGGTCGCTGCCGTCGGTGCCTGGATGATCGGAAGAAACAGCCTCGAGCTCCAGGATCTCATCGCTTTTCTTCTCTACGTCAACAACTTCACCGAGCCGATCAGAAAGCTCGTCAGTTTCACCGAGCAGTTCCAGAACGGCATGTCGGGCTTCGAGCGTTTCTACGAGATGATCTGCATCGAACCGGATATCGAGGATGCTCCGGACGCCAAGGAAATGACCAAGGTCAAGGGAGATATTGATTTCGAAAATGTCTCATTTGCTTACACATCCGATTCTTCCAAGAGTGCCAATGTCTTTACCGATCTTGATCTGCATGTCAACGCCGGTGAATATGTCGCACTCGTCGGTCATTCCGGCGTCGGCAAGACCACGATCTGCAGCCTGATCCCGAGATTCTACGAACCGCAGTCCGGTAAGATTCTGATCGACGGGACCGACATTACGACCGTCACTCAGAAGTCATTAAGAAAGCAGATCGGTATTGTCCAGCAGGACGTCTATCTCTTCGCGGGAACTGTTCTCGAGAACATCCGCTACGGACGTCCGGACGCGTCTTTCGAAGAAGTCGTCGATGCCGCCAAGCGTGCCAACGCACATGAATTCATTATGGAACTCCCGAACGGCTACGACACCGACATCGGTCAGAGAGGCATCAAGCTGTCCGGCGGTCAGAAGCAGCGTCTGTCGATCGCACGTGTTTTCCTCAAGAACCCGCCGATCCTTATTTTTGACGAAGCGACATCCTCCCTCGACAACGAGAGTGAACGCGTCATTCAGGAATCCCTCGAAGAGCTGGCGAAGAACAGGACTACACTGGTGATCGCCCACCGTCTTTCCACGATCCAGAACGCCAAGCGCATACTGGTGCTTTCCGAGAAGGGCATCGAGGAAGAAGGGACCCACGAGGAACTCCTTGCAAAAGATGGAGCCTACTCACGGCTGTATCATACCGTACAGTAAGCTCCAATCATAATCAGGAAATTATTGAGGGTCAGTGTGCCAGAGTGATATCGGCATATTGGCCCTCGACCACTTTCAGAAGGTCATCCGGTGCCAGATGGATCTGGGTGCCGAGCATACCGCCGCTGACAATGATCGTATCAAAAAGCTGTGCCGTCTCGTCGATCACGGTCGGGTACTTCTTCTTCATGCCGATCGATGTCACACCGCCGCGGATATATCCCGTGACCTGCATGATGTCTTTTACATGGACCATCTCAAGGTTCTTCTCGCCTACGGCCTTCGCCGCCTTCTTCATATCCACTTCTTCCGCGATCGGAATCACGAAGACGAAATACTCCTTCGATTTTCCTTGCATGACCAGTGTTTTAAAAGAACTCTCATATGGCTGTCCCAGCATATCAGCAATATGAACACCGTCGATAAACTCCTCACAGTCATAGTAGAAAGGCTCATAGGCAACCCCGGCTTTATCAAGGATGCGCATGGCATTCGTCTTATTCTCTTTCTTCATTAGAAATCTCCTTATTATCGGCAATTATCCGAAGTATTGCCAGAGTTCATCACAGACATCTGAAGCCAAAGGACGCATCGGAGTCGTTGTAAGGGACTGAATATTGCAAAGAACGATTATGACTTTTCCGGAATCAGGATCGACACGGACATTCGCATTATATCCGAGTGTCATACCGGAGTGCTCAATATAACCATCTTCAAGGTACCATCCGTATCCGTATTCAAAATCACCTTTTTCAAAGATCTTATCCCAGCTCTCTTTGGAAAGAAGCGCACGATCCATGACACATCTTTCCCATTCGAGAAGACCTTCGGCAGTACCTGTCATGACACCGACCGCATAACTGAGCGTCTCATGCTGATGCGGGAAATCAAAGTGGAACAGTACAAAATCCGTCCGGCCGTTAGATGTAAGATGATCCGTATCCGGGAACAGATGTGTAAGATGGAGCGGCTCAAGAATGTTCTTTCTTACATAATCATCGTATGCCATTCCACTCAGTTTCTCGATAATAATACCGAGGAAATAGTAATTCGTGTTTGAATACTCACACTTGGTTCCGGGCGTAAAATCCATCGGATATTCGGAGATCCTTCTGACCAGGTCGTCCTTCTCCATCGGAGTCACTGCAACTTCTGAAAGCAGGCTCTTCATGGAGAAAAAGGACGAGAGGGAAAGATTCGTAAAATCATCCTTCGTAAAACCGAGCACACCGCAGAAAATATAATCCGGGACACCCGAAGTCATGTTCAGAAGCTGATGGATCGTAATATCCTTGGCGTACTTATACTCCGGGATATACTTGTCGAGAGTATCGTCGAGCTTGAGTTTTCCCTGTTCGACAAGCTGCATGATCGCAACCGCAGTAAACTGCTTGGTAATGGATCCGAGTTCAAATACTGTATCCATCGTATTCGGAATATTCTGATCACGGTCAGCCATTCCGACGGCCTTCGTGTAGACGGTCTGACCGCCTTCCGCTACAAGTACGACACCGTCGAACCTGATGGAATCAATATATGTATCCGCCTTATCGATCTGAAAGGTCGATGGTTTTTTCACAGATGAATCCGATCCGCCCTGTGAAGTCGTAGTACTCTCTGATTCAGCAGTTGTAGTCTCAGCAGTTTCCGTAGTCGCCGCCTCGGTGGTCGTCTCCGGGGCAGCCGTACTCTCAGAAGATTCTTCTGATACTACTTCGACAGACTCTGAAGAAGTACTCTCTTCTTTATCGGAACTGTCCTTTTTCTTGCTGCATGCGCAGGAAAGAACGAACGAAAGTGCCAGAGCCCCGGCAAGAATACGGTTTTTCTTCATAACTTACCTCACACTTCACTCTCATCAATCTTCTTATAGAAACGGGATTTCTTCAAAGATTTGTAATCACTCTTGCTCATTTCCGTACCAAGCGTGATCGTCTCACCGGAATCCTTATCATCGAGGAAAAGATCCCACTTCTTCTCAGAGACGTGATGTACACCTCTCGGCACCAGATGTGTCGTTACGGGAGTTTGGGCCTTCACGATCTTCTTGGCAAGTTTCTTCTCTTCCTTAACACATTTATCGCTGTTAAAGCATGCCGGGCAGAAATGGTAGTAATCTGCCCCAAGCGGAATAAGAGGAATATAGTCAAGATGACCCCACTTATTAAACTTTACGTAGGTCTCCTGATACCTCCTGTGGCAGTAACTGCACTCCTTTGTTTCTCCCTTCGGACCGTAGACTTTTTTGAATGATTCCACGCCGTAATAAACTACGCCCATATTCAGTTCCTTTCTATATTTCCCTTTTCCCTTTATGAGGTGATTGTCGCACACATCCAAAAGTATTTCAATTACTTTTTCCCTCGCACATTCTCTTCAAAGTCTGTTGTGCTAAAATAGAAATATCAGCCGATGGAGGTCACGGGAATGATATTCTTTTTCACTTCTTTTCAGTATTCCAACAAAGCCACTGTCTTTGCGTTCCTGATGGATCTGATCGCCTACGGCCTCGGGATCGCCGGGCTTATCGTTCTTGCGTTTGCCGCAAAATTCGGAGCCATGAATGTCCTGATCGGATTTTCTCTTATTGCCCTGGCCATCTTTTTCTATTTCTTCTTAGGAAAAAAGGTCGGATCCGTAATCGCCAAGAATGATTTCAAGAAGAAGATCTACACGAACCCCATCGTTGCTTATAACTATGTCAATGACGGACGGGCTACCTATGACGAGATCGCCGCAATCAATCCGGCATTCAAAGAGCAGTATGTTGTCAACGAGTTCGGCAAGCTGACACGACGCAGGAAGTAAGGAGCTGAATCTATGCCGGTCATCACTATTTCACGACAGATGGGATCGCTTGGCGATGAGGTTGCTTCCGCCCTGTCCAGGAAACTCGGCTGGGAGCTCATCACGCGCGATCTTCTGATGGAGCGGTTCTTCCCGGATATCAAGCCCGAACAGCGTACAAGCCTCGCCGAGAGCGCGAAGTTCTATCTTTCCGAATATAAGGACGGCAGGAGTTTCAAGGAAGTCTTAACCGAGTCACTCCTTTCCATGGCTGAAAAAGAGTCGGCGGTTCTTCTGGGATTCGGTTCCCAGCTGATGTTCTCCGACAATGAGGACGCTCTTCACATCCGTATTATCGCATCCGACAGCACCCGTCTTTCACGTATCGAGAAGCAGTTCCACCTTCCCGAGACTTCCGCGCAGACTCTTCTTTCCTCGACAGACAGGAAGCACAAGCGTTTCGTATCGCATGTCTTCGGTAAGGATTCCGCTGACCTTTCTCTTTATCACCTGATTCTGAATACGGATCATCTTTCGGTTGATGAATGTGTCGCTTCTATTCTTTCCGCCTTCCGCGAGCATGAGCTCCGGATGAGGATCAAGTCCGAGACCCGAAGCGAAGGCGCCATGGATCACCAGAGCGAGATGCCGGTGTTTAAGAATGCATCCGAGGCCGAATTTGCAAAGATCCTCGACATGTACCATATCGACTGGAAGTATGAGCCGAAGACATTCCCGGTCGAGTGGGACAGCGAGGGCAATGTCACTCTGGCCTTCAGTCCGGATTTCTATCTGACACGGTTCGACACATATCTCGAACTGACGACGATGAACCAGAAGTATGTTACCAAGAAAAACAGAAAGCTCAAGAAAGTTAAAGAGCTCTACCCGGGAACGAATATCAAGATCGTCTATAAGAAAGACTTTCTTGAGCTGGCTGAGCGCCTGCGCAGTTTCAGCGCCCCGGATAAAGATGCGGAAGCGAGGGATGATCATTGAAGCAGATCCCATATAAGAAAATCATATTTACAGAAACTCAACTGAAAGAGCGGATCATTGAACTCGGCAAGAAGATCACCGAGGACTATAAAGACCAGGAGATCGTTCTTCTGGGTGTGCTTAAGGGCTCTCTTTTCTTCTTCACGGACCTGGCAAGAGCGATCGACGTTCCCATGCAGCTCGACATGATTGCTATCGGCAGCATCCCGGACACGACCAGCAGCACCGGTATCGTCCGGATCACGAAGGATGTGGATATCAATATCACCGGGAAGCACGTGATCGTAGTCGAAGATATTATCCGTACGGGACTTACCACCGCTTATCTTCTTCAGACGCTCGAAGCCAGAAAGCCTCTGTCAGTCGAAGTATGCACGCTCTTATATAATCCGGAGCGCCAGCTGATCGATCTTCCCGTCAAGTACTCCGGTTTTGAGGTCGACCGCTCTTGGCTGATCGGATACGGCATGGATTCCGGTGAATACGGACGAAATCTCCCGTTTATCGCTGAGATGGAGCACTAAAGAAACGGAGACCCTTTCGGATCTCCGCCACACGTAAATGAGGACAAATAAAAAGCTCCAGCGAACCAACTTTCCATCCATTTCCTCCGGTCGCCCTTTATTATCTGCGAACCTTCCCAATCCTGAAGAAGCACCTTCATCTTGGAGTTACTCGGCGCCTCATGAAGCACCTTTCCAACCAGTCCGATCCGAGATGATGTGTTCTACGCGGCCTCTTTTCCATTACTACCCGATCAATCCATCCGGCAATGACCCCGTGCCACTGCGACCCTGTAAAACCGGCTCTTGTAACTTACTCAGTTATGACCCGTCCCTTGTCATCCCGCTAGGTCCCCATCCGACCGGCCACCTTACGTAACCGCAACCCGAACCTGAAACCCTGGCCTTCAACCTGACCTGCGACTTGTGTCCGCCATCGCGTACCGTCAATCGCTGTTCGCTCTCCACCTATCTCTGCTATGGCTCTATCGGTTCCGACTTCCATCGCCTCTCCGACCTCACTGGATCCGATCCCGGCGCGTCCATCTTCGTTTCCTGACCACTCTCTGGTCTTTCTGTTTTTCTCAACCTCGCCTTGTGCATCCACAAGTGGCGGCTCTCCGATAGGACTTGGTGTGAACCCGCATTCCCTGGAGCTAGTTTCAGTATATCATCTATAATACGTTTGTCAACATCTTTTACCACGAAATGCACGAAACACTTTGCTACTTTATGCAGTTTGCACAAAACGTTACGTTCGGATTTGTGTAATATTGCATTTAGGTTACAATACTCCCTTTTTATGGGTATTTGCGGGTACAAGTGCTTTTCCGGACGAGGACAAACTCCCTTCTTTCCCCCTTCGGCAAAAGGCGAAAACCCCTGCAATTATTTACAAATTGGTCATATTTATATATGACACGAATGTCACTTTATACTCTTTTTCCATGTGTTAAAATAAACCTAACTTTTTCTGGAGGATGCTGCATGAAGAAATGGTGGCAAAACATCAATCGCGGAATCTTGCTTCTGATTGTTGTGCTGTTGGGGTTATCCGTTTATCTGCTGGTTGATGAAGCCAATACCCGCAAAGAGAAAAAGGCCGTTCGTGAGCTGGCTTCCGAATATGCCAGAGAATCCTCCTGCCTGTATCAGTTCCCTTCCGGGAGTGATTTCTGGTCCTGGAACGGCATAGATTCTGACGAGATCCTCCCTGCCCTTCTTTCACAGGCAGAGCCCTTGAACCGTTTCTTCTGCGATAACGAAGCTGTGCGCAAGAACGAGATCAGCAAATGCTGGACTTTTTTCAGAGAAAGCTTCTTTATGCAGATGTGTCCGCTTGCGGTTACGAAAACCCCGGTAGAGATCAAGATCTCCGAGATATATAACGGGTCCGCAAGTGTTTCCGTATATTCGAGAACCACGATCGAGTATACCGACAAAAACGGAAAACAGACAATGAACGAGATCGATACGACGGACTCGCTCGTCTTCCTTCATATTGACGGCGAATGGAAACTCGTCAAGGCAGACAGCACTATGAATGAATTCAGCGATTATTGATCATCAGATAGAATTTGAGGAGCAAAGATGCCGGATAGCGAAAGAAAACCAGCTTTACAGATAGAGAACGTAACCAAGACCTTCGGAAAGAAGAAGGCTGTGGATAACGTCTCTTTTGACCTGTTTCCGGGGGAAGTGTTCGGTTTTCTCGGACCTAACGGCGCAGGAAAGACCACGATCATCAAGATGATCATGGGCTTCTTCCGTCCGGATGAAGGAACGATCATCATTAACGGGTATAACCGAAAGACACATTACGAAGCCGCTATGTCATCTATCGGCGGCATCGTCGAAAACCCCGAGATGTACAACTCCTTATCCGCACGATTGAATCTGAAAATGTATGCGCGTCTGCACAAAGGGGTTACCGAGGAAAGGATCAGCGAAGTCATCGAGATGGTCGGACTTACCGAGCGAGCAAATGATCCGATCAAGAAGTATTCCCTTGGCATGAAGCAGCGCATCGGTCTGGCCCAGGCGATGCTGCACCGGCCGAAAGTACTGATACTCGATGAACCGACGAATGGTCTTGATCCGGCAGGCATCCATCAGCTGCGTGATATTCTGAAACACCTTGCCCACGACGAAGGAGTCGCCGTTATGGTCTCCAGTCACCTTCTCAGCGAGATGCAGCTGATGTGCGACCGCATCGGTATTATCAACCACGGCAAACTTCTCCAGATCTGTTCCATCGATGACCTGATGCATCGGGCACAGAACTCTTCTGTCTACAGAATAAAGACCTCAAACCCCGCAAAAGCAAAAGAGATCCTTGCGGAACAGTACCCGAACCGTATCAGCAACATCGGTTCTGACACGCTCGACATCGAGATCGAAGAATCCCAGATCAACGAATGCGTCCGCTCGCTGGTCGCCTCCGGATCGGATATTCTCGGCGTTCAGAAACTCGAATCTTCTCTGGAGGATGCTTTCCTCGAGATCACAGGAGGAGGTATCGACGTTGAGTAAGATCCTTGCACTTTACACAAATGAGATGATCAAGCTCTCGAGGAAGATCTCCGTATGGATCCTTGTGATCCTTATGTCTGTCACATCTTTCGTGATCCCGTTTCTCGCAAGAACACCTGCGGAGCAATCCCTAGACGAAAGCGTATTCAGCAAGACCGAAATTACCAAGCGGAGAGACACGGAGAAGAACACGCTGGGGGATCCGAACAAATATGTCGAGCACGAGACACTGCGGTTTACCGTTGAGAATCAGACGGTTGAGCTTTTTGCCACGAAACTGAAACTGGAAGAAGATCTGGTATACAGTTACTCGAATCTCAGCTGCTATAACGCTGTCCTTGCCAACTACGATTTCGACAGATACCCGATTGATGCCACCTATCTTTCCAGTAACGCTTTCTACAGCTATCTGAAAACATACCAGGATCTCTGCGAACTGAATCTGGTGCCGTTCTCAAGAAGAAGCAGCAATTGGTATCAGGCGTACTCCCTTGCGTCAGAATCACTGGATCTTGCCAAGGAAGCCTTCTTCTATCACAACTATAGCGCCTATGTCGAACTCGTCGAAAGACAGAATGGTTCCGAAAACAATACTCAGACGACTATCGCCAGACGCCTTTCGGAGCTGGATCCCGAAGGCACGATGACGCAGTCAGAAGCAGAAAAGATCGCGGATGCTATCCGCCTTTGCGATAAGTACAAGGAGAATCTGCAAATGGGCGTTTACGAAGAGAACGCTTCTCTGCTTCCGCTTACTTCCGAGCGAAAAGAACAGCTCCAGAACTCCATTTTGATCCTGGATTACCAGATCTCCCACGGCTGCCTGACATCCGAGCGCACCTCACGCGCCACCATCACCCGTCAGATCGCGCTGCGTATGGCAAGATTTCTTCTGGTGATCATGCTCGTCATTATTGCCGGCTCCAGTATCTCGCAGGAGGTGGCGACAGGATCGATCAAGTCCCTGATCATCGCTCCGGTCAAAAGATGGAAGATCTTTACCGCAAAGCTTCTGGCACTCTTCACCTGGACACTCGCGGGAAGCATCCTGATCACAGCATTCACAACGATTGCCACAGGAATCTCCTTCGGTTTTTCCTCGCTGTCCCCGTACTATTACTGCTCGGGAGGCACAGTACAGATCATGCCGAATTACCTGTTCACGCTTCTTTTCTTCCTTGCAGACAACATCTCTCTGTTCGTCTATCTGCTTGCCGCCTTTACGATCTCCTGTCTGACGAGAAATACCGGCATCGCGGTCGGTGTTTCGACCGGACTTGTACTATCGACCGGAATAACTTCTTCACTGGTGGATCTTTTCGGGCATAAGCGCTGGATCGATTTTCTGCCGTCTTCGAACATGGATCTGGTATCGAAGGTCTTTCCGTATCTGAAACTGAGCGGTTTCGTTGACGCAGAAGATGCCGGAATGCTCGGAATCACAAGCAGTTCCCAGCCGCTTTCATTCTCACTTATCTATCTCGCCATACTGGTATTCATACTCTTCCTTATCGCGTACGACGCATTCATCCGTAAAGATATCCAGTAATGCTTTTATCCGCCTCTTTTTGAAAAGCACTTTCCCTGTTCGATACCGTGTGTCCGGAAATAGTGCTCAATACTGTTTCGCACCTTTCTCTTATCTGCGACCCACAAAGGTGCGATCAGGGCTTTCTTCGCACCGTCTCCCGTCATCCGGTAGACAACGATGTCCTCACGGAGATTCTCGATCACTTTTCCGAGAAAACTGATATACGTATCCATATCCATCAGCGGGAACGGCTCACTCTCATAAATACGGGCCAGATCCGTTCCGGAAAGCACATTCAGATTCGCGATCTTGATTCCGTGGATCGGAAGATCACAGCAGTGTCTGATCGTATCGAGCATCATCTCTTCACTCTCACCGGGAAGGTCCAGGATCACGTGTACGATCACATCCAGTCCGTCAATACGGCTTAAGCGCATTACGGTCTCGTCAAATACGGGAAGATCATATCCTCTCCTCATCCACTTCGATGTTGCCTCATGGATCGTCTGAAGACCGAGCTCTATCCAGACATGTGTCTTTCCGGAAAGTTCTTCCAGGATAGAGTACATCTTCCTGGAAATGGCATCGGGCCGGGTCGCGATCGACAGCCCTGCTACCTGCGGATCAGAGATAGCCTCTTCGTATTTGGCACGAAGTTCTTCTTCATCGCCGTAGGTATTCGTAAAGTTCTGGAAATACGCGATATACATATCCGAATCCGACTTGGCCCGGACCTTCGCCTTGGCCTGTTCGAGCTGTTCACGGATCGGAAGCGCGCGGTCAGCGGCAAATTCACCCGAACCGGATCCGCTGCAGAATATGCAGCCTCCGTACCCGAGCGTACCATCACGGTTCGGACAGGTGCAGCCGGCATCCAGTGCGATGCGGTAGACCTTCCGGCCATAAATGGAACGGTAATATTCATTGGCACTTCTATATCTCACAGATCCTCCTGAAACCCGCCGTGCGGATGCTCCTCCCGGTCTTCCGGGGAAAGGTCATTCTTCCCCTCGAGCTGGGTCCCTCTCATGACGATATTATACCCGTATCTGGCGCGAAGCTCATCTACCGTCTGATTGACCTGATTCTCTTTTCTGATCTTCTCCGCATTCTCGAAGATCGTCATCTGGTGATAATCCTCTTCATCGGAAAGATGGGTCGTGCGGACGCCGAAACTGCGAAGGGGCGCATGCCAGTCATAACTCTCATCGAAAAGCTCCATCGCCAGTTTCGCGATCTCCTTCTCCTCATTCGTTTCAGCTGGAAGAGCACGCTGTTTCTCATACGATTTCAGGTCTGTATCCCTGACCCAGATCACAACCGTACCCGCAAAGAAGTGATGTTTACGAAGCCGGGATGCAACCTGCGCAGAAAGAGAACAGATCACCTTCCACACATCCTCCCTGTTCACCATATCACGCGGCGGTGTCGTACTGTTTCCGACCGACTTCAGGGGGCGCACATAAGATGCGGGATTCACCGGATCATCATCCAGTCCGTTGGCACTTCTCCACAGATAATATCCGTTTTTCCCGAGCACAGAGACAGCAAAGTCCGGTGATAATGCCGCAAGGTCCCCGATCGTGCGGACATTCATCCTGGTCAGCGCGGCACTCGTTGCTTTCCCGACGAAAAGAAGATCCGACACAGGAAGCGGCCAGACGATCGTCTTATAGTTATCTCTTGTGATTACAGTCGTGGCATCCGGCTTCTTGTAGTCCGACCCCAGTTTTGCAAAGGATTTATTAAAGCTGACGCCGACAGAACAGGTAAGCCCCAGTTCTTCCCTCACACGGGTACGGATCTCGTCGGCGATCTCCTCCGGAGTCCCCATATTCGAATCAGTTACATCGAGCCAGCACTCATCGAGTCCGAAAGGTTCAACGATATCGGTATACTGCAGGAACATCTCACGGATACGGTCGGAGTAATAGACATACTGGTCAAAGTGCGCAGGAACGACCAGAAGATCAGGGCACTTCTGCTTCGACTGCCAGATCGCTTCCGCTGTCTTGACGCCACACGCCTGGGCAAGGGGATTCTTCGCCAGAATGATCCCGTGACGCTGCTCACTGTCCCCGCCGACAGCCATGGGAATATTCCGCCACTCCGGATGACTCTTCATCTCTACTGACGCATAAAAACAGTTCTGATCCACATGCAGAATATGCCGTTCCGCCATCTGCGCTCTCCTTACCAAACGTTTGTTTGTTTTATATTAACACATATAATGGGCGTTTTCCATCGAGTTTACAAAATCTACATCTTTTCTTCGTATTTTTGCTTTCTTTTTTTCTTTGAGAAATGTATAATGGCAAAAGAACACAAGTTTTTTTGTTGTTGTAAATTTTGGGGATCCCGCAATGCGGGTACATGACTTTCAAAAAGGATGGTGCAAAATGGCAAAACATCGAATTCTACTGGTTGACGACGACACCGACATCTTAGAGATCAACCGCTCATTCCTGACCAACGAGGGCTACGACGTATCCGTAGCCACCAATATCGCCCAGACGCTCCAGAAGGTGGAGACAAACTCCTACGACTGTATCGTTCTGGACATCATGCTTCCGGATGGAAATGCATATGATCTTCCGTCGAAGATCCACGTATACTCCCAGGCTCCGATCATCTTCCTTTCCGCGAAGGATCAGCTGGAAGACAAGATCACCGGTTTCAAGGCCGGCGGCGACGACTATATGACTAAGCCATACAATCTTCCGGAGCTCTCCGCGCGTATTTCCGCGCACATCCGCCGCAACATGACAAGAGACGGTTTCCTTATGGAATTCCCGCCGCTGACCATGAATGTTAAGACTCGTGAAGTTACTCTGAATGACGTACCGGTTCATCTGACCAACCGTGAGTTCGATATCCTGCGTCTTCTCGCTGAGACACCGAACGTAATCGTTCCTTTCGCCCGCATCTACTCTCATGTATGGGGTGATGACGGACTGTGTGACAACCACCTCGTCATGGTTAACATCAGTTATCTTCGTAAGAAGATGGAGAAAGCCGATCCGACCGTTCAGTTCGTTAAGACTGAGTGGGGTTCCGGTTACTCCTTTACCTACCCGCCGATCCGCAATACCATGCGCGCCGAGTAATCTTTTCCGGAAGCGCAGGTTTTTGCTGTTATGTCGTCAGATAAAGAAAGAGTTGAAAAACCGCGTTATTCTCTCGGCATATCCGCGATGATTTTGATCATTGCAATCGTTGTTTCGTCTCTGGCTTTTCTTTTGATCAACCAGAGACGGGGCAGCGATTTTTCATATACGATCTCCGGCGCCGTCAACCTCACCTACTGGAACGAGACGAAGGGAACTCCGGTCACCCTTGAGAAAGGCTGGGAGTTCTATCCCGACCGTCTTCTGACCCCGGAGATGATCCGTGTCAGCCGTCTTGAGACCAGTAAACTCCGTTATCCTTACTACGAAAGTGTTTCGATTTCTTCTGACGGATGGTCCGATCTCGGAGATTCCGCCGAACTCTATTCATTCGGTCAGGATGTTAAGAAGATGGGCGATTTCGGCGTCGGCACATACAGGATCGAGCTCGTCCTGAACCAGTCTGTCGACTATATTACGCTGAATATTCCCGATATTGCCCAGTCCGCTACGATCTGGGTAAACGGCAAGGCCGTCCGCCACTATGGTACCGTTTCCAATTCAAAGGACATCTACGAGCCGGCTCAGGTCTGCACCGATATCCAGCTTGAACCGGAAAACGGTAAAGTCGAGATCGTAATCGGCTGTGCCAACTATTCTTCCCCGTATGGCGGTATCCTCTGCAGTCCATGTATTGCTTCGACTGCAACGCTCGGTACGATCGAGTACTCCGTGCGTATGTACCTTACCGTTCTTCTCGCTTTCTGGGTGTTCTTCGCCATTGGCGGACACTACATCTCGAAGACCTTCAACGGCAAAGCCAAGTTCCGTATTTTCCTTCTGATGTTCGGATGTGAGATCCTCTATGAGATCTTCTCACCTATGGTAACGTTACTTCCCGGAAACTGGAACAAACTCATCACGATCACATTACTGATCTTTGCCAACTACTTCGCATATCTTTTCTTCTTCTCTCTTTATCCGAGAGGAACCAGCAAACTCTTTGACACTCTGCGTTTCTTCGAGATCACGCTGTTCTCGATGCTGACGTGCTGCTACCTTCTTACCTTCTGGTGCTTCCCGAGTGTTCTTTATCTGCGGTCATCGGTGGTCGCGAACATGGTATTTGTCCTTTTGACCAACATCTTTAACCTCTTCCGTGTTTTCTATATGACGAAGCGGTTTGAACACGGCAAATATCTCTATGTATGTTCTGCCATTCTCTCTGTAGCGATGCACTTCTCATGTTTCATCCGGAGCCAGTATTTCGTCTATATCACGCTTCATGCATTCCTGCTGATATTCATGGCCGTCGGCTTCACGCTGTACTTCGTTATGGACTATGTTCACACATATGAGAAGCTCGAGGATAATAACCGGAACCTCGCCAGCGCCGTCGAAGAGAAAACGAAATACATCACCCGAGTAAATCAGGATCTTCTGCACAACCACGAGAAACTGCTGGAGAACGAGGAAGCCAGAAAGAAGATGATGTCCAACGTTTCCCACGATCTTCGTACTCCGATCACCGCGATCCGCGGCTATGTGGAGCTGATGCTCAATGCCAAGGAACCGCTTCCCCGCGAGCAGGAGATCCAGTACTTAAGCAACATGCATACACGAAGCGTGCAGATGGAGCAGCTCATTTCCGACCTTGTACAGCTGACCCGTATGGAATCCGAGAATGACACGATCGAAAAGATGCCAATCAGCGTCAAGGAGATGGTGGGCGATCTGTTCCAGCTTTATCACGCTGAGTGCGAGGGCACCGATAAAGTCATGCACTTCTATGCTCCGGAGGATGACGATCTTCTAATCGACGGCGATCCGAAGAAGCTTCTCCGCGTTTTTGAAAACATCATTGTCAACGCCATGAAGTACACACATGAAAACGGCATCATCGACATCACCTGCCACCGTTACGATGACCCGGCCATGCTCGGCGGCAACGCCGTCGAGGTCCTGATCAAGGATAACGGCGTCGGCATCCCCGCCAACGAAGTCCCCTACGTATTCGACCGTTTCTACCGGGCCGAGAATTCCGGCATCAACAAGACCGGATCCGGACTTGGTCTTTCCATCGTCAAGAGCATCATGGATAAGCACGGCGGAAAGATCTGGGTCGAGAGTGACGAAGGAAAGGGCTCCGAATTCCATATCGTATTCAAAGCCTCGGAATATTCATTCGATGAAGAACCGGAAGAAGACGAATAAAAAGCACTGCTCCCGAACGGACAGCAGTGCTTTTGCATTAGTTTCAAATATTTTACCTTGAAAGAAATCAGGCTTCCTCGCCAAGAGCTGTATTCAGAGCATTTACCAGCTCGTCACAGTCCAGACCGTGAACCATGCAGGCTCCCTCGATGGACTCGCCGTGAGCCATCGCGCAGCCCAGGCAGTGCAGACCGCTATTGATAAATACAGGAACAAGCTCCTCGTGCTGGCTCAGAACTTCTGCAATGATCATATCTTTTGTAATCGCCATATCTTTATCCTCCATTTGGTGAATTCATGTTTATCCAAGAAGTACCATACCATGAGTTATTGAAGAATGCAATTTCCATTTTTTGACTTTTTTCGGTATAGTAGATATATAAGCGGATAAGGGAGGTCTCTATGAAACTGAATTACAAAAGAACCTTTCTGTCCGGTCTTGCGTTTCTTGCGATCACTGCCTTCTGGCAGATGTACGATAATGTCCTTCCCCTGATCCTCGGGAATACTTTTCACCTGAACGAGAGCGTGACAGGTGCCATCATGGCTTCGGACAACATCCTCGCGCTGTTTCTTCTTCCGCTGTTCGGCAAGCTTTCCGACCGGACGAATACCCGTATCGGCAAGCGCATGCCCTATATCCTTTTCGGAACTGGGATCGCGATCATTCTGACGAACCTCCTTCCCATCTGGGACAACAGTTACGCCAGTGACCCGTCCGACTTCAAACTTGTATCCTTTATCATCACGCTCGGTCTGCTTCTCATCGCCATGTCGGTCTTCCGTTCGCCGTCCGTCGCACTCATGCCGGACGTCACGCCGAAGCCGCTCCGTTCTCCGGGAAACGCAGTCATCAACCTGATGGGCGCACTCGGCGGCATACTCTATCTGATTTTCTCCGCGCTTATGTATCCCGAGTCCAAGACAAAAGAACTGTCACACGTCAATTACCAGCCGCTGTTCATTTTCATCTCCGTGCTGATGTTTGTCGCTATCGGCATTATGCTCCTCACGGTCAGGGAACCGGAATGGTCCAAAGAAAATGAACTCATCGAGAAGGAACATCCGGAATGGGATCTTACAGAGAAGACCGAGAATAATCACGACAGGCTTCCGAAGCCTGTCCTCCGTTCCATGCTCTTTCTTCTCGCCTCCGTCGCGCTCTGGTACTTTGCTTATAACGCCCTGACGACATGGTTTACGTCCTACTGCTCCAATCTCATGAATAAGAATCTGGGCTTTGCCTCCACATGTTTTCTGATCACCAACATCGGGGCCATCATCAGCTTTATCCCGGCCGGTATTCTGGCGTCACACATCGGCAGAAAAAAGGCCATCCTGATCGGCACGCTCACCTTCAGCACCTGCTTCGTATTTGCGTATTTCATCACGACCAGCGGAAGCGACAGTGCCCTGTTTACCATGTATTTCGACTTCTTCGTCGTCGGTGCATCCTGGGCACTCATCAACGTTAACTCTCTTCCCATGTGCGTCGAGATGTGCAGCGGTGCAGATACAGGAAAATTCACGGGCTACTATTACACTGCCTCCATGAGCGCACAGGTAGTCACTCCGGTACTTGCAGGCACTCTTCTTAAGCATATCAGCTACAGGATTTTATTCCCGTATGCGGCGCTTTTTGCGTTTTTGAGCTTTGTCACGATGCTGTTCGTTCAGCATGGAGATAATCGTTCAGAACCGGCAAAAGGAATCAGTGCTTTTGAAGAAATGGAAATCTAGCTAAAAAAGAAAACAGTCTTGACAAAATAAAATAATATGCTTGTTTGTGTTTTTGCCAGAAAAAGCGAAAAAACCCTTGACAATAGGCGATTTGACGTAGATAATAACTTTGAAATAAAGCCCTGAAGGAGGCAATGAAAATGAATAAATCAGAACTTATTGATGCAGTTGCAAAGAAGACAAAGCTGACAAAGAAGGATGCAGAGGCAGCTATCAACGCTACACTCGACGCTATCGGTGATGCTCTCGCTGCTAAGAAGCCGGAGAAGGTCGTTCTCGTTGGCTTCGGTACATTCGAGACAAAGAAGCGTGCAGCTCGTAAGGGCCGCAACCCGAGCACAAAGGAAGTTATCAACATTCCTGCTTCCAAGGCTCCTGTTTTCAAGGCTGGTAAGGGTCTGAAGGACAAGGTCAACAAGAAGTAATTTTTGTTAAGCTTAATCATAAAGAGCTGTCTCATCTGAGGCAGCTCTTTTTTTGTTCATGAACACTTATCCTCTTCCATACTTCTCTATAACTTCCTTCATCGTCGCATCCAGAAGGAACCGAAGCACAGACAGCACGCGGCTCTTCTCCTTGATCCGCGGCGCCTTCTGGATCGCATAGCGGAGATTTCTCTCCACCTGGGATACTGAAATGTGGAATTCCGGCTGTGCCAGCGGATACAGGCTCTTCGATACGCACTTAAGAAGGTTCGGATCTTTATAGAGGCGGAAAAGAAGAAATCTCAGGATCCTCGTTCCCGTCAGCGTCTCGGGAAAGCCATATCGTCTGATCACATTATCGATGGCCCGGTAAATGACCGCATCCTCATAAAGACTGTCGGCGACAGAAGATTCCCGAAGTGGAAGGATTCTCTCCCTCATCTGGCTAAGGACATAATTCTGCCCGCGACGCCCGTCTATCAGGTAATGGATCCTGCCGTCCGTATCACTCAATCCGACCATACCGCTGTTCAAGAGCATGGCATTGATGCACTTTAAGATCGCCCGGTCATCACAGGCAATAAAAAAGCCGTATTCATTCTTCGTTTTCCTGGGGGAAACCGCATTTCTATCGATCGTTCCTGTCTTGTAATACCTCATACTGACACCCGCCTTCCGTCTGTTTTTCTGTATTAAAGCACGGAGGCGAAATCGGAATCAATATTTTATAAGCGATGTTTTGAAAACAAATTATGAAGTTTGGTCAGTCTCTTTGATCTCATCCGTATCGGCTAATTCGAGAGAATATGCATAGTGCGCGTACGGTGTATATTTGACCGTGACCTCATCGCCTTCATGAAGCTCGAAAGAGAACGGATTAACATAATAAGTCGTACCGTCGATCACGATATGATCCTTCATACTGCTGACCGACTCGATCGTACCGCTGTGCATACGGTAGGAAGACCGGAGAACCGTCGTAGTATCCAGAAGACGCGGGATCGAGAAAAAAGATAACTGAATAAGAAGAATTATCACGATCACAACGGGAAGAAGGAAAAGAAAGCCCTTTCTCCATCGGTTCTGCTGGGTATTCTTATATGCCCAGATCAGAACGATCAGAAGGATCAGGCTTATGAGCAGATGTCCGCCCAGATTGAACCAGAAATAGCTCATTTTTCCTCCTCACTTTCATTTCTATCCGGAAACTCCCGGAAAGAAGTTTCCGTAACCAGCGCATCCACAGAAAGATCCCACGGATCTTTCGCAAAAGCACTGAAAACATTTTTCTCTGCCACGACGCCGATACACAGAGGTCTTTTCTCAAGGCTTCCGCAGAAACGGTCATAGTAACCCTTTCCCCGGCCCAGCCTCGTACCGGAAAGATCATATCCCATCCCCGGTACCAGAAGGATATCGATCAGAGACGGATCGACCTTCGGAAGATCCGATCTCGGCTCTAAGATCGAAAAACTGCCCTTTTCAAAGCTGTCTCCCGCTTCTGCTTCGTAAAAGACGATGTTCTCTCCCTCGACACGGGGAAAACAGGTCTTTACGGAAACTGACCGGAGAAAACCATCAAGTCTCAATTCCTCATCGATCGGCATATAAGCGGCGACGTAACGCGCCGTCCTTACTTTATCTTGCCACTTTTGCGGCCAATTCTCAATATTCAATACGTTCCGGACAGCATCCTGTGACGCATGTCTTCTGCGGTCACGAAGGACGCGTCGGATAAGTGCTTTTGCCCTGCGCGTATCCTCGTTCATGCTTCTTCCCCTGAAGAAGATCCGGCTTCTTCGAGCATCTTCTCAAAGTCATCTTCCGAAATGACGGTCACGCCGAGGGACTGTGCCTTGGTAAGCTTCGAGCCCGCAGCTTCTCCGGCAAGCACATACGAAGTATTCTTCGATACAGAAGACGACACAGTGCCGCCCTGCGCCAGGATCAGTTCCGAAGCCTGATTTCTCGTATATTTCGAGAGAGTTCCGGTCAATACGAAGATCTTACCGGCAAAAGCCGTTCCCGCCTTCTCACCTGCATCTTCTTCCATATTCACGCCGTAACTCCTGAGTTTTTCAATCAGGGCGAGGTTACTCTCTTTACTGAAGAAGTCCGAGACACACTGAGCCGTGACCATGCCGAAATCAGGAAGAGCCGCAAGTTCAAGGACTGTCGCATTCTTAAGGTTATCCATAGATCCGAAAGCCTTTGCCAGGGATCTTGCGGCAACAACACCGACATTACGGATACCGAGCGCCGCGATAAGACGTGACAGCGGCCGGTGTTTCGACTCCTCGATCGATGCCAGAAGGTTAGCCGTAGAGGACTCACCCATACGGTCCAGACCGGAAAGAAGTTCTTTTTTCTCGGAAAGCGCATAGATATCGGCAACATCGTGGATCAGGTCCGCATCCAGAAGGATATTGATCATGCCGGGGCCCATACCATCGATATTCATGGTGTCCTTTGACGCAAAGTGCATCATCGCACGGTAGACCTGTGCGGGGCAGAGCTCATTGAGGCAGTAAATATGTGCCTCTCCTTCTTTTCTAAAAACTTTCTCACCGCATGCAGGGCACACTTCCGGCATACGGAAAGGAACTGTATCTGAAGGACGCAGTTCAGTATTTACCGACACGATCTCCGGGATGATCTCGCCAGCTTTCCTGACAACGACCATATCCCCGATACGGACATCCTTCTCTTTAATGAAATCCTCGTTATTCAGCGTCGCCTTGCTGACCGTCGTACCTGCAAGATGAACAGGGTCGAGAATGGCAACAGGTGTTAACTTACCGGTTCTTCCGACTGACACTTCGATCGACAGAAGACGTGTCTGCTTCTCTTCCGGCGGATACTTATACGCGATGGCCCAGCGCGGGATCTTGGCGGTCTCACCGAGTTTCTCACGAAGGGCGATCTCATTGACCTTGATGACCGCACCATCGATCCCGTAGCTTAGTTCGCCACGGGATTCACCGATACTCTCGATGGCATTCCAGATCTCCTCATCTGTCCTGCACTCGATAAATCCCGGACTTGCCTCAAACCCGAGATCCGAAAGGAAACGGAGCGTATCTGCGTGAGAACTGAACTCTCTTCCGCGGACCGCCTGAATGTTAAACACGAAAATGGAAAGAGATCTCTCTGCCGCTACCTTGGCGTTCAGCTGGCGAAGCGAGCCGGCGGCCGCGTTTCGGGGATTCGCGAAAGTCTTCTCACCGGAGAGCTCTGCCTGCTCATTCACGCGCAGGAAGACCTCAAAAGGCATATAGACCTCGCCTCTGACTTCCAGATAAGGGATCGACGGATCGATCGACTTCGGAAGGTTCTTGATCGTTCTTGCATTCTCCGTGATATCTTCACCCACGAGACCGTCACCGCGCGTAGATGCACGGATCAGACGGCCGTTCTCGTATTCCACCGACACGGAAAGACCATCGATCTTTCTCTCGACCACGAAAGAAAGCCCGTCGGTACCTACCGTATTTCTCACACGTTCCGTAAACTCAAATACTTCATCCTTAGAGAAGATATCACCCAGACTCTTCATCGGAACCGCGTGCGTTACCTTAGAAAACTTCTCGTTCACACGTCCTCCGACATGCTTCGTCGGAGAATCCGGTGTCGCATAGATCGGATATTTAGTTTCCAGCTCCTCGAGTTCGCGGAGCATGGCATCATATTCAAAGTCGGAAATGATCGGAGCGTCATTCTCATAGTAGAGCTTATTGTGCTTTTCGAGTTCCGTCCGGAGGAACTCCATTCTTTCCCAGATCTCCATACAGAAACACCCCGTTATCTCTTGATTTTGCCATCCTTACGTCCTCCGGCGAGATAGATGACCGGAAGGAACGAAACAACAAAGAAAAAGCCGCTCCACACCAGAAGATCGACACCCAGAAGGTTTCCTACCTTCGAGAAAATGCTCGTCTGAGGCACAGTGATAAACGGAGACAGCTTATAAAGGTCCGTCTTCAGAAGACGGTAAAGCGGATTCATAATGCATTCGTAGCACATACGTACCGGAAGCGCCAGAATAAAGGCATCCGCGATATATCTCGTCCACTCGGTCCTGTTTGACAGGACCAGCACGATCGTCCCCGCCAGCACCACGGCAACAAACACGGATTCGATCGAGAAAGACTTCGATGTGAATACTCTCACACAGTATATGATACAGGCCAGAAGCGAGAGCGCCATCGCAATCGCATCGCTGCTCTCCATCCGGCCTAAAAGGAGCATCGCACATGTGATGCCCATAATGATGATCAGTACTAAAACAGCAAAAGCAATTGCAGGCAAGCCCATCTTGCCTACAACTGCCTCTGTAGCCTGACATGTAATATCTGAAATGATGCGGAACGGATAAGTGAGCACCGTTCCCCAGAGCAGAAACAACAATATGGAAACGATCAATGCACGCAGATCACTTCGCACGGTTTTTGCCTTTCAGATACAAAAGTTAGGATTAATCTTCAAACTCGTACGGATCATAATCCGCCAGAAGCTCCTTAAGAACAGCCACTTCCTCCGCGGTCAGTGTGATGCCCTTACCTGCGCGCTCGTGCTCCGGAGCCCAGTCACGGATATCCAGCTTCGGCTTACCATCATTCCAGCGGATGATGTTGACCTCACGATTCCAGTTAGACTTACTTGTCGAAAGGATACCGATCTCCTTAACGACCTCAGATTTAATCTCTGCCATAGCTCTACTTCCTTCCTTTCACGCGGTTTCACGATCCGGCACCCGCCGGGACCGCGCAAAACTGTTTTCAATACCACATGATTATATCATATATGCTATTATATATATACTTAAAAGAACAATTCTGTTCGAAAGGAAAAAGAACTGTCTTCTATGCACTGTATTCTATCTGCCGCAGCGGCCTTTTCGCTTAAGATACCGATCCTTCAGATCTTTCTTATTCTGGTCGTTCTCGGCATTCTTTTTATTGCTTTTATGGTCATCTCCGCCGCCATGGTCAAGGTGGATCACCGCGATATTTTTCCAACGGAAAAAGACCGGAAAGATACGAAAGAAATAAGAATCGGATTCTTTTCGGACACACACGGTTTCGGATGCCTCCGCTCGCCGGAATGGATCGCCGGTCATTTCATCGAAAGCAACTGCAATGTAGTGCTTTTCGGCGGTGACTGTGTGCATCACAGAAGCGTTCACAAATCTGATCTTAAGATGCTGACGGAGGTTGCCGCGCTCCTCAAGGAGAAGAACATCGATCTGATCGCCGTTCAGGGCAATCATGACTGGCATTTAGGCAAATCCGACTACGATAAGATGGGCGTTATCCTTCTGGGAGACTCCTGGAGAGAGATACCTTTTGAACGGAAGATCGCCGTATGCGGCATTAACGACAGTGAAAGAGGATACCGTCCATGGGGAAAGATCCCGAACAGTTTCAGTGAATTTGACGGTTTCCGTCTGGTATTAGTCCATAACCCGGACTTCATCTATTCTCTAACCGATGCTTCAGAGCTGGATGCATCGGATCTTCCCTGCGACTATATCCTCTCCGGACATCTTCACGGCGGACAGGTCCATCTTCCGGGAAATCTCGAGTTTGTATTCTTCAGGAAAGACCAGATCGCCCGCGAAGAGGGGATCCTCGCAGGCGAATACAAGTTCCGCGGATACAAGGGATTCATCAGTAAGGGCGCCGGTAACGGCTTTCTGCCGATTCGCCTGATGGCCCGTCCTGAGATCCATATCCTGAAATTACATATCTGAGCCGTTACTTACGTACGGATGGGTTCTTCTTATTCAGCAGGATCAGTACAGCCGCTGAAATAAGTACGCCCGCGAAGAAAATCAGAGAAACCGCGAACGCTTCCAGATTAAATGCGATTGCAGAGGCAATCAGGCACAGCGCAAAAATAGCACAGGCAATATCAGTAAGCCAGCTTTTCATCAATGCCATAACGTATTCCCCTCTTTTTCAAAATCACTTTTCTATCAGTGTGTGATCACATAAACAAACTGGCCGAATCTTTCGCCAAGGCCATAGCTGGCAAAGGCAGTCGCAAGAAAGAGGACCGCATATGCTGCATATCTTCCCTGTGCTTCATGATTCTATTCTACGAAGGATTTGATTATATGCTGATTATGATCTGCTGTTCTTTATGGTGCTTACAGTAAGAAATCCCAGGGAAACCATCCATACCAGAATGCCGATCTTACCGCCGAGGGCAACTGCGTTCACACCGGTAATGTTGAACAGTGTCGTAGAAATCAATATGACGGCAATACTCAGAGAAATAAATACGATTAAAGCTAAAGCTACAAGTAGAAGGTATTCTACGATCTGCCTGCCTGTATTTACTTTCTTATTCTCTTCATTCATTGTATTTGTCATGTCGATTCCCTCCATGTCGTTCTTAGCTTATGTCTATATCTTACAGATGAAAGGTAAAGTCATCGTCAAACGAAGTTAAAGAAATAATAAAGATTGCCAGCGTCCGGCCCTCTCGGAAGAGAGAAAGATTAAGAAAGCGTCCTCCTAAAGCGCGAAAAAAGAGTTTTCCGAGCCTCCGCAGGGCAACGCCCGAGGACAGATCGAGAAAACTCTCTTTTTACGCGCTCTATTTAAGGACGCTTATTTAATCTTTGCTGCTTTGATCTTCCAGATCCCCTTCGCATACTCGCTGATCGTTCTATCGGAAGAGAACTTACCGGAGTTGCAGATGTTGATCCAGCACTTCTT
>CAMYWO010000015.1:0-38798 GCA_947302815.1 uncultured Clostridia bacterium
ACATATCTTGCTGACCTGATGGATCTTCTCGAAGGTAAGAGAGTTTCCGTCAACATCATTTCCAAGTCCGGTACCACAACTGAGCCGGCGATTGCTTTCCGTATCATCCGCGCTTACATGGAAGAAAAATACGGTAAGGAAGAGGCTCGTCAGAGAATCTACGCAACAACAGATAAGGCAAAGGGAGCCCTGAAGGGTCTTGCTACTAAGGAAGGCTACGAGACATTCGTAGTACCGGATGATGTCGGAGGACGTTTCTCCGTTCTGACAGCTGTAGGTCTTCTGCCGATCGCTGTTGCAGGTATCGATATCCGTCAGCTCATGACGGGTGCAAGAGATGCTTCCCGTGACTTCAAGAAGGTAGAGATGGAAAACGACTGCTACAAGTATGCAATCGCAAGAAACTGCCTCCTGCGCCGCGGCTACACAACAGAAGTTATGGTCAACTACGAGCCTTCTTTCCACTTCATGACAGAGTGGTGGAAGCAGCTCTACGGTGAGTCCGAAGGTAAGGACGGCAGAGGTATTTTCCCGGCAGGCGTAGATAACACGACAGACCTGCACTCCATGGGTCAGTACATCCAGGATGGTAAGAGAATGCTCTTCGAGACAGTTGTTGTGATCGATAAGGCACGCCGTTCCTTCACGATCCCGAACGATCCGGAGAACCTCGATGGACTGAACTTCCTGTCCGGTATGGATATGAACGAAGTTAACCTCAAGGCAATGCAGGGTACTGTTCTTGCTCACGTTGACGGTAAGGTCCCGAACCTCATCATCCACGTTCCGGAGCTGAACGAGTACTGGCTCGGTCAGCTGATCTACTTCTTCGAGAAGGCCTGCGGTATTTCCGGTTACCTCAATTCCGTAAATCCGTTCAACCAGCCCGGTGTTGAAGCTTACAAGAAGAACATGTTCGCTCTTCTCGGTAAGCCGGGTTACGAGGCTGAGAAGAAGGCTCTGGAGAAGAGACTGAAGAATAAGTAATTCCAACCGATTAGGATAATGCAGGTGGGGATCCTTCCTTTCGAAGGGTTCCCACTTTTTCTTTGATGACGTAAAATAGGAGAAACGATGAATGAGGAGAAGTGCTTTTCAGAAAATGAAACAGTATCCCGTACCACTTAGTAAATCCGACCTGATGTCGGTCGAGAGTCCCGCCAGATATGTCGGCGGGGAGTTTAATGCCGTCATTAAAGAGAACATGATGGAAGAAATCGAGAAGACGGGCCGCACAGACTACGTCCGCTTTGCTTTCTGCTTCCCGGATATCTATGAGATCGGCATGAGTAATCTCGCACTTCAGATCCTCTATCACGTGCTGAATGAAAGTGATTTTGTCGCATGTGAGCGTGCGTTTTCTCCGTGGCTCGATATGGATAAGATCCTTCGCGAAAAGAACATCCCTCTTTATTCCCAGGAGACGAAGACGCCGCTCTGCGACTTTGATATCCTCGGATTCACGCTCGGCTATGAGATGTGCTATACCAATGTCCTGCAGATGATGGATCTCGGAAAGATCCCGCTTCTTGCAAAGGACAGAGGCGAGGATGACCCGGTCATCTGCTGCGGCGGTCCCTGCGCGTATAACATCGAACCGATGGCGGACTTCTTCGATATTGCCATGATGGGCGAAGGCGAGGAGATGATCCTCGAGCTTTCTGAAAAAGTGCGTGAGTATAAGCTTTCGAAAAAGACGGATCATCCGATGACCAGACAGGAGCTCCTTCTTGCCTGTGATGCCATCGAGGGTATCTATGTTCCGGCACTGTATGAAGTTTCCTATTCGAAGGAAAAAGGCGCGGACGTGAAACCTCTTCACGAAGGCGTGAAGAAGGAAATCAGGAAACGTATCATCAAGGATCTTGACACCTGCACATATCCGACATCTCCTGTCGTATCGAATCTTCGTGTCGTGCATGACCGCTCCTACCTCGAAGTGTTCCGCGGCTGTATCCGCGGCTGCCGTTTCTGCCAGGCGGGATTCATCTACCGTCCTGTCCGTGAAAAGTCAGTTGAAGTTCTCTGCGAGCAGGGACGACAACTTGAGCAGAATACCGGATACGATGAGATGGGCCTTCTGTCACTGGCAACATCTGACTATACGAAGTTCCCGGAGCTTGCTGAGAATCTTCTTTCCACATTTGAAGGACACCACACGAGTCTTTCGCTTCCATCTTTGCGACTGGATTCTTTTTCTCTGGATCTTATGGAGAAGGTGCAGAGCACCCGTAAATCCGGACTGACTTTCGCACCGGAAGCAGGTACGCAGAGACTTCGTGATGTCATCAATAAAAACATCCGGGAAGAAGATATCTTCTCCGCACTGCGGCTTGCATTTATGGGCGGCTGGAGCACGGTAAAGCTTTACTTCATGCTCGGACTTCCGACGGAGACGGATGAGGATGTCCTGGGGATCGCCGATCTTGCCAAGCGGATCGAGAAGCTCTACTACGATGTCGGACGTGAGACCGGCCAGAAGATGAGAAGACCTGATATTACCGTATCGACATCCCTTTTTATTCCGAAGCCGTTTACCCCGTTCCAGTGGGAGCCGCAGAATACGAAGGAAGAGCTGATCCGCAAACAGCATCTTCTGAAAGATAATATGCGCAGCAGAAACATCCGTTACGCATGGCACGACTTTGATTCTTCCGTATGGGAAGTCGTTCTCGCACGAGGAGACAGACGTCTCGGTCCGGTTCTCCTTGAGGGCTATAAGTCCGGTCTTTTCTTTGATGCATGGGATGACCACTTCCGTTTCAAAGAGTGGGTGGAGATCCTCGAAAAGCACGGTCTTACGATTGAAGATTTCTCCCGTGAATTCTCAGAGGAAGAGACGCTTCCGTGGGATCACGTCAGCGTTGGTGTGAATAAGAAGTTCCTTCTTTCCGAGCGCCATAACGCGCATGAGGAAAAGACGACACCATCCTGCCGCGAACACTGCTCCGGCTGCGGCGCCGCAACCTGGGGTGTCGGCGAGTGCTTTGCCAAAAGAAATACCGGGAAGGAAGGTGATGCCTGATGCTTCAGAGTGAACGCGAAAAGATGATGACCATGCAGGCGCACCAGACGGCGTATGTCCAGCGTGCTTCTTTCAGCAGAGACGGCGCGACCACATTCCTCGGCCACCTCGACCTGATGACATGTTTCGAGAGAGCCGCGAGAAGAGCGGGACTCCCTATCCTTTATTCGCAGGGGTATAACCCGCGCCCGATGATGGTGTTTGCGCTTCCTTTAGGTGTCGGTATCGAGACGAGATGCGACTATCTGGATGTCTCTCTGAACTGCCCGTATGATGCGGATCAGTTTGTAAAAGAACTGAATGATTATCTTCCGGTAGGACTTCGTATCCTCAAGTCAAAGGCGATCCCCGAGCCGAAGGACAGCATCATGTCGATCGTCACAACGGCATCTTACCGCTTCGAAGCGAAGGGCATCCGCGAGGCGATGGAAAAAGCCATGAAAGAAGAGACCCTGATCGTCACGAAGATGGCGAAAGGAAAAGAGAAACAGACGGATATCCGGCCGCTTCTGATCTCGCTTTCACAGGGCTCGGACGGAGATCCGGACAGCGTGGAATTCTATGCATTTGCAGGTTCTGAAAGAAACGTAAGACCTGACCTGATCCTCAGCAGTCTGAGCAAGTACTGCGGCATGGATCCCGATATTGCCGATAACACAAGAGTGATCCGTACGGGACTTTATTCCGGTGAGTATCCGCGCATCGTTCCTATCTCGGACGTAGAGGTTCGTCCCTCTGTTATATAGGCGGAAGGGCGTGCGGCATTGTATTTTGACACGTTTTCGTGTATGATTTTCTTAATGTGCCGAGGGGGGAGAATAAGATGGTTCCGGAAGAAAAAGATTTTGCAGCCAGCCTTCTGAGTATTTTCGATAATGTTCTGCTGACAGAAGAAATGGCCCTGTCGAAGGGTTATTTTTCCGACCTTTCCATCACTGAACTCCACACGATCAATGCGATCGGCCCGTATGAGGCCAGAACGATGACCGAGACCGCGAATATCCTCGGTATCACGATCGGTACGCTGACAGTAGCGGTCGACCGTCTTGTTAAGAAGAAGTATGTCGAGCGCCAGCGCGATGAGAACGACCGCCGTATCGTGCGTATCTCTCTGACACGTCAGGGCAAGCTCGCCTACCGTATGCATTCCAAGTTCCACAGAGTCCTTGCCAAGCGTATCTTTGACCCGCTTTCCGAAGAGGAGAGACGGATCCTGACCAGTACGATCGAAGAGATCGATGCGTTCGTCAAGGAGCAGTATAAGAAGTACAGCACCGGCGAACAGTATAAGAAGATCGTCCGTGACGATACGGAGGTATGACCATGGCAGACCTGAAGAATAAGAGTGATTTTGTTTCTGAAGAGAATGCTTCTTCCGGAGCCGATATGACCAGGGAAAAGATCTTCGATGTCCTGACGGATATGCTCTCTGAACTTCTTACTATGAAGAAGAGTGATTTTTCCGAAGATACCATGATCTTCGAGGAACTGCCGCTGGATTCCCTTCAGCTTTATGAGCTGGTCGTTGATCTCGAGGAGCGCTTTGATACGAGGATCTCGGATGAGGCTATCGAGAAGGTAAAGAGCATCGGCGATGTCGTTGACATGATCTACGAAGCCGGAAATCAGTAAAACCAGTCAGTAAGAAGTAGCAGGAACCCGATTTGCAGTACATTTTTATCGTGAATTCGAATATCCATAAGAAGCGGAAAAAGGCTCTGGAGAGAGCTGTCGCTGCGCTTCCCAAGGATCTGCGCAACCACTCGAAGATCTTCTATACCGATCATCAGAATCACGCGGAAGAACTGGCAGTCACCAATTCCGAGAAATACGGATCTGAATGTATTATTTTCGCCTGCGGCGGAGACGGAACAGTTCATGAAATTGCCAATGCCCTGGCATTCCGTAACTCCCCGATGGCAGTTATTCCCTTAGGAACGGGCAATGATTTTGCAAGGACACTCTATCCGAAGGAACTCTACAAGGATCCGATGCAGATCCTGAAAAGACTGGAAACTCCGATGATCCATTCGATCGATCTTTTCCGTATCGACAGTTACGATTATATGGGCAACCATCTTCCCTCATGGAGCCGGTACAGCCTGAATGTCGCCTCGATGGGGCTCGACACGCTTGTGCAGTCCAAGGCAAAGCGGATGGTCGCGAAGCATCCGAAGAGTATGTTTATCCGAAATAACGCGTATACCTTCGCTGCGATCTCGTGCCTGAAGAACGGCTGGAGATTCTCGATGGATTATTCTATCGAACTGGAAAACGGTGAGATGATCGAGATGAAGAATGTCGATTATTCTCTGGTCAGCATCTGTAACGGACGCTACTACGGCAGTGGTTTCTGTCCGGCACCGCAGGCGAGCATCGATGATGGTGTGCTCGATGTCTGTGTAGTCGAGAAGAAGTCGCGGCTTAAGGCATTCTCCCAGCTGATGAAGTATAAGAAGGGAAAACACGTCGGATTGAAAGGCTTCTCATTCTACCGCTCAACCAGCGGAATCTTCACATCGCTGAACAGTAATATGCAGATGGAAGGGAACTACGACGGCGAAGATTTCTTCGGACATAAAGTCCGCTATGAGATCATTCCGCAGGCGATCCAGATGGCATTCTTCACGGAGTAGTGCTTTTCAAAAAGAATAACAAAAAAGAAACGGTTCCGATGGAACCGTTTTTACTTACTGCAGGTTAACGTCCTTGCTCTCCATCTCCTTCATCCAGGTGTGGATTGCATCGGTCATCTTATGTGCATCGTTATCGAAATCGGAAGGATGCACCGGCTTGCCGAAGTGGATGGTGATCCTCTTTCTTCTGTGATTTACTTTATCCCAGGTCTGGGGTCTCTTCATGTGACGGGACCATACCTGGTAACCGCCCTCGATGTAAACGGGGAGAAGAGCTACGCCTGCCTTCACGGCAATGTATGCGGCACCGTCCTTGAACTCACCCAGATGTCCGTCGGAAGATCTTGTTCCTTCCGGATGGACCAGAATGATGTTGCCGTTCTCGACTTCCTTCTTCGCCTTGATCAGGCCTCTGACCGGGTTACCGAAACGGTCGACGGCGATACCACGTCCAACGTGCATCATGACGCGTCCCAGACGGCCGTAATTCGTCTCGAGATCCGAAGCGGCGAGTGCACAGAAGACCTTTCTGTGCTTCCTCGGCAGCATGCTCATGATCCACATACCGTCGGCATAGGTCTGGTGATTGGAACAGATAACATAGGGTTTCTCGGACGGGATATTCTCTTTCTCGCCCGGACGGAGCTTAACGAGAATATGAGTGATCCTCATTGCCACGTGATACCAGAAAAAACCGGTAAATCCGCGCGGTGTAGGATATTTCTTATTCAGATCCTCGACGGAATGCGTCGGGGCGGCAGAGCCGTTTTCCTTAGACATGATCGTCTCCTCATAATACCATTCTCTTCTCGTTTGATATGCTAGACTACATTAAGTAGATTGTCAATCAAAGAATCTATATATATTATGCCTATATTCATGCCCGAAAAGCACTGATAGAAGTGCAGATAGCGCATACGGAAGAGAATACTTTGATTCTCAAAATATTTTTCCCGAAACGATAGACGAGAGAAAGATAAAGTGGTATCATCAATAAATGCGGGCAGTTGCTTCTCAGCGCTCCGCATGAACTTTTTGCCGCTACGGAGGACTTATGTCGAGCATAGTCGGAAAACCACTGCATGAGGGCGTTCGTTATGAGACGATGCGCGACCTGATCTTAGGATCCAAAGAGAAGTTTTCTTCCCGTGATTCCTTCATTTTCAGAAGGAAACCGAATGAGGCGGAGATCCATAAAACATACAACGATTTTGCATCGGATATCGAGTATCTGGTTGAAGCTATCAATATTCACGGATTTGCAGGCAAGCACCTCGGTGTCGTCGGTGAGAACGCATATGAATGGATGGTCTCTTATTCCGCGATCTTAAGCAGCGGATCTGTAGGACTTCCGCTTGACCGTCTGCTGCCGGAACAGGAGCTGATCAGTCTTCTGGTCCGCGGTAAGGTAGAAGTGCTTTTCTATCACCAGAAACATCATGAGATGATCATGAATATCGCGAAGAATGCAGAAGAGAGCGGCGTGAAGGTGCAGAAGTACATCTGCATGTGTACCGAGTATATCGCAGCGAATCTCGAGTTCCCGAAGGACGATGACCGCTTCGTCGATATCCAGGACTGGATCGCGGAAGGTAAGAAGGCCGTTGAAGCAGGCGGTAACTTCATGAGAACAGTAGAGATCAATCCGGAAGAGACAAGGATCATCCTTTTTACATCCGGTACTACGGCAATGAGTAAGGGCGTCATGCTTTCTCACAAGAACATCATGACGAATGTATATGCGATCTCGACGATCCTGACTCTGAATGTGGGAGAGCGTATTTTCTCCATTCTGCCTCTGCACCATACTTTCGAGAATACCTGTGAGTATTTCATGCTGGCCAGAGGATGCTGCATCTGCTTCTCTGACGGCCTGCGCTATATCGTAAAGAACCTGAACGAGTGGCATGTGGAAGCATGTATTTCCGTACCGCTCCTTTTCGAGAATATCCACGGCAAGATCAAGACCGGTATCGAGGAATCAGGTAAAGGCGGTCTGATCGATGTCATGATCCCGGTATCGAATTTCCTGAGAAAATTCAAGATCGACCTGCGCCGTGTATTCTTCTCGTCGATCATCAAGAAACTCGGCGGACACCTGCGCCTCATCGTTATCGGCGGCGCCGGTATCGCGAAGAATTATATCGAAGACTTTAACAACTGGGGATTCGAGTTCCTGATGGGTTATGGCCTGACCGAAACATCTCCGGTTATCGCGGTTACGACTTCGAAGTATAACGTATACGGAAGTGTCGGACGTCCGCTGACGGGCGTTGAAGTAAAGATCGATACAGACAGTCCGAAAATTGGGACAGTTGGTGAGATATTATCTAGGAGTGACTGTGTCATGCAGGGTTACTATGAGAATCCGGAAGCTACGGCAGAAGTGCTCGAAGAGGATGGCTGGTTCCACACGGGAGATATGGGTTACCTTGATAAGAAGGGATGTCTGCACATCACCGGACGTGTGAAATCGATGATCGTTCTTACCAACGGCAAGAAGGCGTTCCCTGAAGAGATGGAGACCCTTCTGAATAATATCCCGGGCGTGAAGGAGACTTTCGTCTGGGGATGTAAAGATGATAAAGACGCAGTAGATATCTGCGCTAAGATCCTTATCGATCGTAAGGTGATCGGTGAGAATCTTCCGATCCCGGATACCACCGCAGGTGATAATGCGGTACGTGAGTATCTGAGTGCGAAGATGAAGGAAGTTAATCATCAGATGCCGTCGTACAAGGCGATCCACTATTTCGTCTTCTCGGAGACCGAGATGGTGAAGACCACGACCTTGAAGGTCAAGCGCCCTCAGGAACAGAAGGCCATCGAGGATCAGCTCGAGAAGGCCGGTACGACTATGAAAGCAGCGAACGGACAGAATCTGGATACCCTCTAATTTAAAAGGAGGTAGATATCATGGCGCTTCATTTGCTTTACGGCGAACATCCCGTCTCGCTGATCGATACATGTCTTTCCCGGATATGTGATGAGGCCGTGAGATGGCCGACCCGGCGCGGCTATATTATTGTCCCCGAGAGAATGAAGGCGGAGGTCGAACGCCGCTACATTGAGATCCTTCAGGAGAAGAAGGGCGGCAAGAGTGATGCGGCCTTCATGATGATCGATGTTGTCAGCTTCTCCAGATTTGCTTTCCGTGTCTTGAGCGAGGTCGGCGGTATGGGCGGTAAGTCCATGAGTCCCGCCGCCAGAACAGTCCTTATCCACAGGATCCTTTCCGAAAATAAAGAAGAATTCCCCGTGCTTGGGAGCTTTGCCGAGAGAGTCGGATTCGTATCCGATCTTGATGAAGTCCTCGGCGATTTTTACCGCTATGGTATCTCCGGTACGATGCTCGAGGAGATGGATCTTTCCTCCGAGAGCCCGCTGACTGCCGGGAAGATCCGGGATTTCGGACACCTTCTTTCGAAGATGGATGAACTCCGTGAGCAGATGGGATTTGCTCCGGAACGTGATTCCATGAAGCGGCTTGATGAGGTGCTCCGACTCTTCCGTGAGGATGCCCCCGAGACTCGCAAGTGGCCGCTGAAGAGATTGGCTTTCCTGCGTGATGCATCCTGCTGGATCTTAGGCTTCGGAGAGACCAGAGCCTTTACCCCGGAAGAATATAACATCGTTACAAATCTCGCAGCTGTAGCCTCTTCCGTCACTCTGACCTGTGTGGCCGGTTCGGATAAAGAAGAGGGGATGGGGGAGGACATCTGCCACTTCGGTGAGGAGACGATCCGTAAGTTTCTTCAGGATTTCACCCCTGCATCTGCTGAGAAGGTAGATGCGGCTTCAGGGCGTGCGAGAGGACTCGCGATCCTTTCTTCCGATTATGCCTCCCGCTCCTGCGAGAAGAGGACGGATATCGATCTTCCCTGTGAGATCAAGGTGTTCCATCAGATATCTGACGAGCTGGAATATGTTGCCGCGAGGATCAAGGAAGCGGTACAGTTCGGCGGCATGCGTTATAGAGACATTACCGTTGTCATGTGTGACCTCGAGAAGTACAGCACCAGCCTTCACGCGGCTTTTGCCAGATATGGACTGGATGTTTTTGTGGATTCCGAGCAGCCACTGATGGGGACAGTATGGATGCAGTATCTGACTTCGATCCTCGATATGTCTGCTTTCCACTGGGATCTTTCATCAGTGATTTCTTATCTGAAATCGGGATTCGTTACCGTAGATTATGAGACTGTCCAGCGCTTCGAGAACTTCTGTCTGGTGCACGGAATCAAGAATAAGAAAAAGATGCTCTCTTGTGATACTTACGTTTGTAAAGTTCCCGAGAAGCAGGTCGTGAATGTGATCCTGCCGATTCTGAAGAAGACAGCGGAAGAACTCGCTGTGCTTGAGAAAGCCAAAACCTGTAAGGATCGCGCGGTCGCTCTTCATGATATGGTCTGCGGCATGAGACAGCACGTCGAGTATCTCGTTGACGAGTGGCAGAAGGCCGGAAACCAGCAGGCTGCGCTGGCACTGGCGCTGTCCTATAACTATGCAGATGATATTCTTGCCTCTATGGCACAGGAACTCGGTGATTTCCCGATTTCGCTTGCCAACTTCAGGGATGCGCTTCTTTCTGCTCTCGAGTCCAAGACTCTGGCAGCGATCCCTTCTTATGTGGATCAGGTTACGATCACTAAACCTTCAAATGCCTATAGAAGGTCCTGCAGGATGATGTTTATCGTCGGTTCCGAGCGTAAGAATTTCCCGTTCTCTTCTCCTTCGGAAGGTTACCTGAAGAACAGGGAGAGAGAACTCATTTCCGAGAAATTGTCGATCGAGTTCCCGAACCATGCGAAGGATCAGGCCTATTCGGATTTCTTTACGGCATATGCACTTCTTGATGCTCCGACGGAAAGACTGATCTTTACTCTTCAGAATTCCGTCGAACCGTCATCGGTAGTGCTTTTCCTTAAGGAGTCCTATCCGAAGGTCACATCGGAGGTCCTTCAGCATCTGTCGATGAAGGATCCGCGTGTTCTTCTCCGGGATAAGATGGAGGATTATCTGCGTGATGTGATCTCGCGGGCAATTCCTGTATCTGAGAAAGAATACGACGAGGCAGTGTATGTCTGGAAGACGTATTTTGACGCTTCAGATCTGTCTTATGATGAGAAAACGCATACGTCGCTTACGATCCCGAAGGAACTGATGGATCAGAGATATCACAATAAGCTTCTGATGAGTGTATCTTCTGTTGAGAGTTATCTTTATTGCCCATATCACTATTTCTGTGAGAAGGTCCTGAAGATCGATGAGCGGCAGATCCAGAAAGTGCAGGCAACGGAAATGGGTTCTCTTGCGCATACCGTGATGGAGAAGGCCATGACTGAGTTCAGGGATGCATATAATGCGGCATCTGATGAAGAGAAGCCGGCGGTTCTTGAAAGATACAGGGGGAAGGATAAGCTCGTCTGGAGCCGTAACATCCTTCACGAAGCACAGGAACAGGAGCACTATGCATATTGCGACGATCCGGCGCTGAAGATGGAAGCAGATACGAAGCTTCTTGCCGGAACGACAGAGACGCTGAATATAATCTTCAGTAATCTTGATCCGGAGAAGTCTATGCCGTCGCTCTTTGAGTGGAAGTTCGGGGCGAATGATATTCCGGGCTATGATCTTCCGCTTTCTGACGGAAGAGTGGTGACCTTTACCGGAACGATCGACCGTGTCGATGTCAATAAAGAAGAGAACCGGTTCAGTATTCTCGACTATAAGACGGGAACTAAGAAAATCGAATATGACATGCTTTATGCCGGAGCAAGTGTTCAGCTTCCTGCATATCTTCATGTTTATTCCTCACAGCATCCGGAGATGCAGCCGGATGGAGTCTCGTATATTCATGTCACAAGAGTAAAGTCGAGAGGCAAGGGTATGGATGAGACCCTTGATCCGGACGTTGTTGCGAAGGATCATGCGAAAGCTGTTTCCGATACATTCGGTCCGTCTGGATATGCGCTTTCCGCAGATCCGGAAGATATGAAGAAGATGGGTGAATTTGCACTGGCTAAGGTGAAAGAACAGTGCGAGAGCCTATATAGCGGACATTTTGATGCGAAGCCGGCAAAACTCAAGAAGAAGCCCCTGATGAAGTGTACAGATTGTGAGTATAACCAGATCTGCAGCGGAAACACGGATTCGCCGGAATACAACTTTCTGCCGACGATGGTCCCGATTCAGAATGAGGAAGGCAAAGACCTCAAGAGTGCGGATCTGTTCTTCGCGAACATTAAGAGAAAGGAGGAGTGACTATGGGATTAAGTTCGGAACAGAAATTAATCGTTGATGCACCTTGCGGTAATATTCTGGTCAGCGCGGCAGCAGGTTCCGGTAAGACCACTGTCATGACCGAGAGAATCGTCAAGAGGATCCTCGACGGTCATCTCTCTGTGGATAAAGTTCTTGTTATGACTTTTACCAATGCGGCGGCTGCCAATATGAGTGCGAAACTTGAGAAGCGTCTCCGTGAGGAACTGTTCAAGACAACGGATGTGAAAACCAGAAAATACTTAAGTGAACAGATCGCCGCTCTTCCTTCGGCTTATATCTCTACGATTGACGCTTTCTGCTCAAGGGTAATCAGCAATTTTTCCGCGCAGAGCAGAGATGAGAACGGCAACCTCCTTCTTGAACCGAAGAGCATGATCCTTGATGAAGTTCATGCGAAGAAACTCCTTCAGGAATCCTTTAGTGAGGTCTTCTCTGAAGCGTATTCACTTGCGCAGAGGATCGAAGAAGATCCCGAACTGAAGAATAAGATTATGCCTCTTTCGGATGAGGAACACCTTCTGGGTGGTCTGATCTCCGATGACCTGACATATGGCGAGTGGGCACGCTCCTTCCTGACGATGGTATCCGCTTTCGGCAGTGGCCGTGACGATACGAATCTCAAGGAAGATATGGAGAATAAACTGGGTTATCTCCGAAGCCTTCCTGATTACATCAACTGGGTCAAGAAAGCGCTTCGGAAGAAGAAAAATGAAAGCATTAGATTTGCTTCCTCGGACACATATAAGAAAATCATGGAGATCACGAGAAAAGCAATTGGGAAGAGACTGCCCGTTATTCCGGTCCTTCGTGATATGATTCCCCGCGTGTCTTTTCTGAAAAAGGGTAATGAAGAAAGACAGCAGGCTTTCCTCGAGTGGTGTACATTCCTTGAGGAAAATGGCCGGCGCGTGCTCGAAGATCCGGATATCACATGGGATGAGATCTGTGATATCCGAAAGAAGAGGCCTTCGGATAAGCCTCCGACGTATACGATGAGAAATCCTGAACCGGAACTCGTAGAGTTTGACGGTCTTTCCGGAGATTTCTATGAACTGGCATATATCCTTGCCTTTGCGAAGAAGACGGAAGCACTTGCTGCATCGATGAAGGATGAGACACGCTATTTCTTCGGTAAGACTCTTTCAGAAATTACAGAAGAGCTTACGGATATGTACCCGATGTATGAGAGGTATTTCGAGTTTGTGTTCGCTGCGGAGAGGATCTATCAGAAGAAGAAAAAACTTGAGCACGGCATGGATTTCCCGGACCAGGAGCAGGTAGCGCTTTCTCTTCTTGCCCATCCGGAAGTGTCCGGATATTTCAGAGATCTCTTCAGTGAGATCTATATTGATGAGTATCAGGACAACAGCGGTGTTCAGGATGCCATTGTGCAGAGCTTTGCGAAGGATAATGTTTTCTTTGTCGGTGATGTAAAGCAGAGCATCTACCGTTTCCGTCATGCGAAGCCGAAGATGTTCCTCGACCGTTGTGACCGCTATCGCGACGGACAGGAGGGTACGCTGTTTACTCTGAATAGCAACTTCCGAAGTGTACCTGGTATCCTTTCTTCGGTTAACCGCATTTTCTCGGGCATAATGAGTGAAGAGTATGCGGATATCGAGTATGATTCGACACATGCACTGCATCCGGGTCTTCCGGATGAGGCCTATACGCAGACTTCCGGTGCAGATGTTACATTGATCCTTGCGGAAGATTCCGAAGAGAATCCGGATACGGAAGAGCAGGACGATATGGATGCGATCGTCGATATGAAAGAGGCAAAGAAGGTTCAGAAGGAGACACTGATTATTGCTCAGAAGATATTTGAACTTCAGAAACTGGAGGGCTTCTCTTATGACCAGTGCGTAGTTCTTACGACATCAAACCGTGGGGCCATGGCGGCCTGCGATATTCTGATGAAGTCGGGTATCCCGGCACAGGGACCGAACCTCGGAAATATCCTGAATCATCCGGATCTGCGCATCATGCTGGACCTGGCAAGACTTACCGATAATACTCTTCAGGATATTCCTCTAGCGGGTATTATGAAGTCGAAGATCCGGCAGGCCGGGTTTACGGATGAGGATCTGATGAAGATCTACCTGTTCTCGGATACCGGCGAATACCGCGATCTTCTGTTCTGTGAGAAGGTTATCCGCTTTGCCGAAGAAGAGCAGTCGGAACTGGCGAAGAGAGTATCGGATCTTCTGACGTTTATCAATGATCTGCGCACGCTCTCGATGCAGATGACTGTGACGAAGTGGCTCGAGCATGTTTATGCTGAGACGGATTACCCGTCCTTCGTAAGAACGCAGAAGGATGGTGATGCGAGATATTATGCACTGATGACGCTCGTTACATGGGCGACACGGTTCGATATGGGAAGAAGAGCCGGTCTGCGTGCTTTTGTCGGCTACATTGATGAACTTGATCAGGGGAAGGATAAGAATACGGAGATCGATCTTTCCGAACCGCTGGAGAATGTCGTAAGATGTATGACGATCCATAAGAGTAAGGGCCTGGAATTCCCGTATGTATTCCTCTGCGGGATTCAGAGTGAACAGAAGTCCGGAGATGCCGGTCTGATCCTGAGTGAGAGGGGAGATATTGCGGCGAGACGCTTCGCTGAGAAAGAAGGCGTTGTTTACGAGCCGCATGACTACTATATCCTTTCGCAGGAAGAGAAGCGTGAATCCGAAGCGGAGAAGATAAGGCTTTTGTATGTAGCTCTGACGCGTGCCGAGAAGAAAGTGTTCGTGATCTCCCTGATTTCACGTTCAGCGGATGATGTGATCAAGTCGTGTGATGCTGTGATCTCTTCAGCTTCAGAACATGAGGAGAAACTGTCCGTTGCGGCGATGTACAAACTTAGGACCCATCTGACAAGGTTTATGGCAGGTCAGATCCGCATTCCGGGATATCCGCTTCAGAAGGCCATTGTATCTAGAGAACCGGTCTATTTCGGCGATCTGGATTTCACGAAAAATGAACGTGATCCGGAAAGCTCTGAGATCGCCCTGATCTCTGATGCCATCGGATGCATCAGCAAATTCTATATCGAGAAAGAACGTCCGGTGGTGGAATACTATTCTGAGGCCAGAAAACGGGATGTATGCCCGGAGATGAGCGAAGATCGGAAGAAATATCTTGCTCTTCTGGAGAAAGATGTCCATGACTGGGCCAAGCCGGATCTGCTTCCGTCCAAGACGACGGTAAGTGAGATGAAGAGACTTTTATCTGAAGAAGCCGAACCGGATGAAGAGGAGAAGGTCAATTTCCATGCCGTAAATATGCGTGTAAAAGAGTCGGACCAGAAGTGGAAAGATAAGGGCTACACGGCCTCCCAGCTCGGTACGCTTCTGCACAGCGCCTGGCAATATATCGATTTTACCGGACTTCTTTCCGAGGGCGGGGAGCCCGACTGGGATCAGGTCGTTGTTTCACTTACGGAACATGGCATGATCACGAAAGATCAGGAGGAGATCCTCATGCCGTTTAAGAAGAACATGCAGGCGTTCCTTATGTCAGACTTCGTTTTAAGAATGCGTGACGCTGAGTCGCGTCCGGAGAACGGGCCATACAGAGAAATCCCGTTCGCACTTGCCTGGCCGAATGAGAATGACGATTTCTCTCTGGTTCAGGGTATGATCGACTGCTGGTTTGTCGACAGTGACGGAGATGCCGTGCTGATCGACTACAAATCTGACCGTCTTTCCGGTACGGATGAAGAGAAGAAGGCCGAATTGAAGCACAGATATCAGGTGCAGCTGGATATGTATGCGCAGGCGATCACGGCAGCAACGGGGAAAAAGGTGAAAGAGAAGATCATCTGGCTTATTCGTGACGGTCTTTCTTTTGAGTTCTGAGCTCGCGGAAGAACTCTTTAAGGAGCCGGGAACACTCGTCTCCCAGGATTCCGCCGGTAGACTCTACGTGGTGATTGTGCGGAAGATCAAAGATCTTGCTGCAGGAACATACGGCGCCGCCCTTGGGGTCGGATGCGCCGAAATAGACGTGACGGATATGCGACTGGATAATCGCTCCCGCACACATATAGCAGGGCTCGAGTGTGACATAGAGGTCGCAGTCGAAGAGGTGCCAGGCAGACAGTTTCCTGCACGCCTTGGAGATGCAGACCATCTCTGCATGAAGCGTCGCATCCTGTTTTGTCTGACGGAGATTGTGGGCGCGTGCGATGATGCGGCCGTCTTTTACAATGACACAGCCGATCGGCGACTCGCCGAGAGCGTAAGCTTTTTGAGCTTCGGAAAGCGCGGAACGCATGTATTTCTCGTGTATTTTATGGCTTTGCTCGCCGGTCGTATCAGTCAAGAGGAAACTCCTTTACAATCTTCCGAATCCGTCAGGAAGAAGGGGTGCTAAAATTGTGCAATTTTTATTTGCACTTCCACCATAATATGTATATAATGTACTTTGCCTATATGTGGGATTATACCCTTTTGTAGGTGATCATGTAAAGGAAAAAAGAGACGAATGGCTACAGAACAAGGTATTTGTAAGAATTGCGGTTCACTTCTTGTAGTGGACAGCAGAGACGAATTATGTGAATGTTTATTTTGCGATTGCGTATTCCCGAGTGCGGAAGCAATCGAGATCTTTAACAATCCGGATGGAGTAGAATTCCCGAATCTCCCGCAGCCGAAGCGTGATACTAAGGTACAGCGTCATGTCGCGACACCGGTATTTGAAAATGTTGTTGAGAAGGCTGTCAAGGTCGACAAGGCAGTAAATAAAGATGCGAAGGTCGAGAAGCTTTTCGAGATCTCTCCGGATGATATCAAGGCTCCGGCAAAAGTAAAGCGTAATGTTGTGATCATTACTGCGGCTTCGATCCTGCTGATCCTGGGTATTTCGATCCCGCTCAGCGTGATCCGTCATAATCACGGTTCTAATATTTCGGATAATATTGCCGTCTGCTTTGAAAGATCGAATCTTTCGGTTGATACAGCAGATGAAGACGGATATTCTACAGGTTATAAGATCTGGGGCCAGGAAAATAACAAACTGGCGCTTGTGTCTTCCAAGGATGTAGAGAAGGAACAGGTCGTTAATGCCTTTAATGCCTTCTGCGAGATCCGTGGCGAAGAATACGGCTATGCCGTTGATGAAGCTCGTTACTACAAGGGTGTAGTTCTTACCGTATACGCTCCGAATGGAAAATTTACGATTAAGGGATCTAAGGACGGGGCTGGTGTGGACCAGGTCGAGGTCGATGATCCGGAACCAGTGGAGTCGGAAAGCGCAGCGGCAGAGAGCACTACTGAAGGAACGAGTACAGCACAGTAAAGACGTATAGTCTTAAGATCTGTAACATGCAAGGAGGATTGCATAACGAATGGCAAGTGATTTTTCAACGATCCTGCAGAAACTGGAAAACCTGGCCAATGCCAGCAACAACAGTATTTCATCACTCGATGTGATGAACATTATTGAAGAACAAGACGGCGATCCGGATATGGTGGATAAGCTCTTCGATGAGCTTGAAGCGAAAGGAATCGCAATAGTTGCAGAGACGAGCGTTGAGGATGAGGCGATCAGAGATCTCAATCTCGATGCAAGTGCAACAGATGGTGCGGGCATGGACGATCCGGTCCGCATGTACCTTAAAGAAATCGGTAAAGTCCCGCTTCTGACAGCAGAGCAGGAGCAGGAACTCGCCCAGAGAATGCTCGAGGGCGATGAAGAAGCGAAGTCCCAGCTGATCGAAGCGAACCTCCGACTGGTTGTTTCCATCGCGAAGCGTTATCTCGGTCGTGGCATGCAGTTCCTTGACCTGATCCAGGAAGGTAACCTCGGTCTTATCAAGGCGGTCGACAAGTTTGACCACTCTAAGGGATTTAAGTTCAGTACATATGCGACATGGTGGATCCGTCAGGCGATCACACGTGCTATCGCCGATCAGGCAAGAACGATCCGTATTCCGGTACACATGGTTGAGACCATCAACCGTCTGGTACGTGAGCAGCGCTCGCTGATCCAGGAACTCGGCCGTGAGCCTACCGTAGAAGAGATTGCCGAGCGCATGAACCTTTCTGTTGAGAAGGTCCGTGAGATCCAGAAGATCTCCCAGGAGCCGGTATCTCTGGAAAAGCCGATCGGTGAGGAAGAGGACAGCCACCTCGGTGACTTTATCCCGGATGACGATGCTATGTCTCCTGCGGATCAGGTTGCTTATACTCTCTTGAAAGAACAGCTGCTGGATGCCATGAAGGGTCTGACCGCGAGAGAAGAGAAAGTTCTCCGTCTCCGTTTCGGTCTTGATGATGGCCGTCAGCGCACGCTCGAGGAAGTTGGTAAAGAGTTTAACGTAACACGTGAGCGTATTCGTCAGATCGAAGCCAAGGCGCTCCGTAAACTTCGTCATCCCAGCCGCAGTAAGAAGCTGAAAGACTACATCGACTAACAGCCTTCTTGTGCGAAAGGTGTGCACATGAAGAAACTTTCTTTCAAAACAGGATTCATGCCGAAAGACGGACTGGACTTCGTGCATCAACGTAAGTTTATGCGCGAGGCCCTTCTTGAGGTATGCTCGCCGAGGGAAGTAACGATCCCGATGAAGCAGCACACCGGGACAGCATGTGATCCTGTTGTTTCTGTCGGGGATGAAGTCGCGATGGGCGATCTGATCGGTGTTCCGTCCGATATGAACGGTGTACCGGTGCATGCAAGTATCTCCGGAACTGTCACTAAGATCGACTCGATCCGTTTGCCGAACAAGGTCAACTGCAAGGCTGTCACGATCAAAAACGATCTGCGCCGCCGCGTATCTTCCAAGATCCAGCCGAGAAAAGAGATTTCCAGACTCTCTCTGACTGAACTGTCCAAACTTCTGTGGCAGTCCGGTATCTGTGGTATGGGCGGTGAAGGAGTCTCCACATATACTAAGTGCATGCGTGCGGAGAAGCTCGGCGTCGATACGCTTCTGGTCAACTGCACGCAGAGTGAACCGTTTCTTTCCTGTGACCTTCACCATATCCGCGTGAATGCATCCAAGGTCCTTCAGGGAGCGATGGCTCTGAGCGGTGTGTGCCGCGTAAAGAAAGTCGTTTTCTGTATTGAAGATACCTGGACCGATGAGATCGAAGCACTGCAGAAAGCGGTCGATAATGCCAAAGAGCGCTATATGGACCGCCGTATCGAGATCAAGCTTTTTAAGACCCGTTTCCCGCAGGGTTGTCAGCAGCTGCTGATCAAGGCACTCTACGGAGTTGAACTCCCTCTGGGAAAAGAACCGGAAGAAGTCGTAAAGGCAGTGCTTTTCAATGCGTCCACATGCTTTGCGTTCTCCGAAATGGTCGAGAAGAATCAGCCCCTGACATCACGCATCGTGACGATCTCGGGAGATACGATCACCGGCCACAATGTTCTGGTACCGATCGGTACCAGTGTGGAGGAGATCCTGGAAAGAGTTCCCGGTGCACATTCGGCCCAGCGTATTGCCTGGGGTGGAGCGATGACCGGTGTGGCAATCAATAACCTGAAAGTGCCGATCACGAAGACGACGACAGCAATAACGATCATCCGGAAGTTTGAACCGCCGCGCCTCAACTGCATTCACTGCGGCGCCTGCGTCGGTGCATGTCCGGTCGGCCTTTCGCCCTATCTTCTGAACCGTCTGATCGAACTCGGACAGACTGAACAGGTCAAGTCTGAATCGGTAGAGCAGTGCATCGCATGCGGTGCATGTTCGTACGTATGCCCTTCGGGGATCGAATTGTCCACGAATATAGCAAAAGCGGCCCATAGGGCAAGGAGGAGCGCGTCACGATGAAAAGAAAACAGCTCGCTCCCCATATTCACGCTGACCAGCCCGCTGCCGAAAGATATCTCTATGTGCTGGTGGCCCTGCTGCCGGCATTCCTCGGAGCGGTCTTCTATTACGGGATCCGTATCCTGATCCTGGCAGCCGTTTCGATGTTCTGCTTCTTCATGAGTGATTATCTGATTTCCGAGAAACTCTATCCTGAGCTTCCTTTCCATGTGGATTACAGCTCGCTGGTGTCCGGACTGCTTCTGGTCCTGATGGTTCCGTCGTCCACCTCCCTGTGGGCAATTGCGATGGCGGCACTTTTCGGATCGGTCCTGGTCAAGCAGGCTTTCGGCGGCGCCGGATCCAATGTCTTTAATCCGGCACTTGCGGCACGAGCTTTTCTGGAGATTGCATGTCCGGTACAGATGGTCGCATCCGAGAAGCCTTTCGCGGGACTATGGGACCTGTCGACGCTGTGGACGGGAAAACCGAAGACGATTGCTGCTGTTCCTGCGGCATCTGCGAGATTCGTGGATATTTTCTCCGGAAGGATCGTCGGCATGGCCGGCGTGACGTCGATCGTCCTGATTCTTCTGGGACTTCTGATCCTTCTGGAGAGAAAACTCTTCCGTCCGGAAGCACCTCTTGCCTATTTTCTTACGATCGTATTCGGATATGTACCTTTCTACTGGGACCGCCTGAATTTCCATCAGTTCTTCTCGTGGCTTGCGGTAGGAGGAATTCTTCTGATCGGTATCTTTGCGCTGAATGACTGTACGACCACTCCGATGGATCCGAGAGGAAGGATCATCTTCGGATTCGGGGCCGGACTTCTTACCATGCTTTTATATCGCTTCGGGAACAGCAGCTATGCCATGGTTTTCCCGGTACTTATGATGAATATGACTACTCCGATCTTTAATCGGTATCTGCGCCCGAGAGTATTCTCGAAGGCAAGCTGGTTCCGGGAGGTGGAGGAATGACAAAGTCTTTTTTCAGGGGATTAACTCTTCGCGCGGTCGTGTGTGTGGTACTGAGTATGACATTTCTTCTTTCCTGCCTGTGGTATAACCGCAGGGTAAACCGTTCGCGTGAGCAGGAAGAATACCGTGAAGAATACGGTTCGCTCCTTCTGGGGACCGAGTACCGCGCGCTGAAAACAGATGTGCTGAAGAATCATAAAGACGTCAAAGCAGTTTACAGTGCCTACGATGAGGCGGGACGTCTTCTGGGATATATCGTTGATGTCGAGACACAGACTGCATCGGGAATGGTTCACTCGCAGATCAGTATCAGCGACAGTGGTGAGAACCTTCTTAATATCCGTGTTGTTGAAGAGGATGAGGACGGTCCGCGTTACAGCGAGGATGAGATGGCGCTTCTCCGTGAACAGCTCACAGGCGCACGTATTCCGGTAGCTATCCGTCAGGATCTTCCGGTAGATGTTCCGTATCAGGTTGATTATGATCCGCTTCTCGGACTTCATGATGGTGTGTTCTACTATCAGAGTGATAAGGTGTCCAAGGACGGATATATCGATTATTGCGAGATCGAGGTCCGGGGCGGACGTATCGTGAGTGTGACCTGGGATGCCGAGAACGAAGTGACCCATAAAACACGTTCAGAAGACTCGATCAGTGGGGACTATAAGGTCAGCGGCAACATCTGGGCGGAGCAGGCGTACCGTCTTCAGAATCATCTGGTCCTGGTGCAGGATCCTGTAAAACTTGCGATGAAGTCGGATGGAAAGACGGAGATCATCGACGGTGTGACCATCGATATCTCCATGTTCGTTAAACTTGTAAATATCTGCATCGATTATTCCAGATCTTCTTATACCAAGGATATGTTTATCCGTGATCGTGCTTCGGATAAGAAAGACGATGATACGAAGGGCAGTGATACAAAAGAACCGGAAGCGACTACACAGGCACCTTCTCCCGATACTACCCAGACGGCGGCATACGATGAAGTGCCGACGGTTTCTCCTACAAAAGCACCTTCCCAGGTTGATGTTATCGGCGGGGAAGACGGTGTGGTATCCGGCGACGGTACGAATGTCCTTTCGGATAGTGTCGATGGCATTCCGATGAGTGAGATCCGTACATATATCGAGGGTCTTCCCGATGACAGAAGCAGAAGTGCAGCACTTCTGACTACAGTCAATCAGGCATATAAGTTTATCCGAGAATACTTGAACTGGGTGGGTTGATATGGACGCGACGAAGAGCATTACACTAAAACAATACCGTATCCTCCTTTCCTTCGCACTGCTGCTGATCTTTACGACTTCGACAGTGCCGGTGTTCTGCAGCGCATTTGTCCAAATCATGCTGTTCTGCCTGATCAATCACGTCGTGTTCTCCCATGTTTCGAACAGGCGTATCGCGTGGGGGATCTTCCTTTCGCTCGCTGCCCTGATCGGAGAGGGAGTTTTTCTTCTGACTCCGTATCTGCCACAGTGCTTTTCCAGCGACGTATTCTACCTTCTTCCGGCATCTACGTTCCTGTTCCTCTGTATGCCGATGTTCGATTACTATAAAGAGGACAGACATCTCTCGCTCAAGGAGATGGGCAGCGGCTTTTCCTTCTATGTTTTCGCGGGATTCTTTATTTCAACGGTCCGCGAACTCTTTGGAAATACTAAGTTTTTCGGCATCGATGTCCCGGTCCTTTCCCGGTGGAAGATCCGCTTCTTCGGACATACCGCAGGTTCGGCCATGCTGGTCCTGGGGATCCTGATATTTTTCTGCTGGTGGAAGAATCTTGATGAAGAAGATGAGGACTATGTTTTAGATACATCGGAGAGACGGTCGAAGATCTATCAGCCTCTCTCAGCAGGAACGGCGAAGAGATTCATCGTCCTTAGTCTCTGCATTCTTCTTTATGACCTGCTGTTCAGTGTCTTCGGTATCCTTGCGATCTATTATGCGCCGGAGTACATTCTGAAGCCTGCGCATATCGTAATTATGTCATCGGTATTGGCGATTATCCTTCTGACGCTGCTGATCAAGGGGTTCCGTCTTTCCGAGACGGTAGATACATACTTCTTCGTACCGCTCCTGAGCGTGATCACCACATCGATTCCGCTGATATTCTTCTCCGGGTATCTGGACACACATTTCAAAGAGTTTTCTCTTTCCGGAATTGCCTGGTGGGTGGCGCTTATGGTAGGTGTGTGGATCTTTACTACGATTGTTATTGCATATACCAGATCGATTCACGGGAGACTTCTTTTCGGAAGACAGCCAAAGTATTTTGAGGGCGTTCCGCTTATCGTATTACATGTACTTCTGGCCATGATCGTATTTACGCCGTGGACGCAGATCCTGGCAAAACTGTGATTGGAGGATAACAGAGAATGCAGGTAGTTATTACATGCCTTTTCGGACTGGAACATTACTGTGTGGAGGATCTCGAGAAGATCGGCTACGGACGTGAGGAGATGACCGTCTCCGACGGGCAGATCCTTGTGGATACGACTCCTTCCAGTATGGCATCTGATGTTGCACGTATCTGTATCTGGATGAGACGAGGCGAGCGCGTGCTCCTTTCCGTTCATTCTTTTCCGGCGGAAACTTTTGAAGAATTCTTCGACGGTTTTGCCGCGATGCACTGGGAACAGTGGATCCCGAAGAACTGGGCATTCCATGTGAACGGTTACTCACGTGATTCGAAACTGTTTGGTATTCCCGCATGCCAGTCACTGGCGAAGAAGGCTATTGTAAAATCACTTCAGTCTTCGAGACATCTCTCGGAAGGTATGCGTATCGAAGAAGATGAGAAACTCGGCACATGCAAGATCGTGTTCGGCATCGTCAAGGATCAGGTGCGTGTCATGATCGATGTGACCGGTGCGGGACTGCATAAGCGCGGTTACCGTCCTCTGATGCACGATGCCCCGATCAAGGAGACACTGGCAGCAGGGATGGTCAGTGCCGCACAGTACCGTTTCTTCGGAGAAGAAGCCCTCGTTGATCCGTTCTGCGGATCCGGAACGATCGTGATCGAAGCCGCCATGATGGCGCTCAACATTGCGCCGGGCCTGACCCGCCCGTTCCTCGGGGATAAACTTCCGTATATCGGTCCGAATGCTTTTGAAAAGGCGAAGAAAGAAGCCCGCGATATGCAGGACCTCTCACCTATGGATGATATCTATTTCTACGGGTCGGATATCGATCCGAAAGCTGTCGCTACTGCGCAGAGAAATGCCAAAGCGGCAGGTGTTTCGGATTTTGTACGCTTCCGTGTCAGTGACTACCGCGAGATGACTCCCCGCGAGCTTTACAACTGGACACATCTTGAGCGCCAGCTCATACTCTGTAATCCCCCGTACGGCGGCCGTCTGCTGACGCCGGAGAAAGCAAAAGAGATCTACACCGGTATTGCCCGGACGTATCTGGATCCGAAGGGATATTGCAGGAAGGGCATCCGTCTTTCTGTCATCACTCCGGATGATTCTTTCGAAAATGCCGTCGTTCGAAAAGCAGATAAAAGAAGAAAACTGTATAACGGTTCTATTCGCTGCCAATTAACAAACTACTATCGTCTTCCGCCGAGAGAAGAATAAGGGACGAAAGTCCATGGCTCGCGGACACCTAAATTGTCAAATGTGAAAAAAGAACGTCTCGAAAGCCCTTGTAATAAGGGCTTTTTCATGCCATGAAAACTTTCTGCGTTTTTCCAAAAAACCCTTGACAAAAAATACACCGCCGAAAAATCAGCGTTTGAAGCAGGTGTTTTCCGCAAATCCTTGTCTTTGAGTTATCCACAGACTTTTCCACATTATCCACAGGTTTTTTGTTTATGAGTCGAAAAAAACGGTGGAAAACTTTGGCACTCGAAGCTTTTTTATCTGGCTTCATTTGCTTTCGTTTTGTGATGAAATGAAAGAACAAAAAACCTTGAAGTTCTCCGTTCATAAGGGGCGTTATCTGATATAATATAGAGAAATAATTATTTGGATATTTAGGAAGTATTTGGTATGACTGATTTCGAAACACGCGCAATGGAAGCTAAACAGGCCTCTTTCGCAATGGCAGTCCTGCCGACGGAAGTGAAGAACAGAGCACTTCTGGCGGTGGCGGATGCACTTACTGCGAATAAAGAGGCGATCTTTGCTGCCAATGAGGCAGATCTTAAGAGTGCGAAGGAAACAGATCTCCCGATGCCGCTTCAGAAGAGACTCGTATTTGACGAGCATAAGCTGAGCGATGTTGTCGCGGGATTGAAGAGTCTTACAGATCTTCCGGATCCGGTCGGCCGTGAACTGATGAAGACCGAGCTCGATGATGATCTCGTACTGACACGTGTTTCCTGCCCGATCGGTGTGCTCGGCATTATCTTTGAATCCCGTCCGGACGCGCTGGTGCAGATCGCATCTCTGGCGCTTAAGTCCGGCAATGCCTGCTGCCTTAAAGGCGGAAGTGAAGCATCGAACAGTAACCGCGCTCTTTTCGACGTGATCGAGAAGGCTTCCGTAGAAGCGGGACTTCCGAAGGGCTGGATCGTTCTTATGGAGACGAGAAATGATGTTTCCGAGATGCTCCTTCTGGACCAGTATATCGACCTGATCATCCCGAGAGGATCCAACTCTTTCGTACAGTACATCATGCAGCACAGTTCGATCCCGGTCATGGGTCACGCGGATGGTGTCTGCCATCTTTATATCCACGAGAAGGCGGATCCGGATATGGCGCTGAAGATCGCCGTCGACAGTAAGACACAGTATGTGGCTGTCTGCAATGCCTGCGAGACGATCATGGTAGATGAATCTATCGCTGAGTCTTTCCTGCCGGTTCTGGCAAAAGCACTTGGTGAGAAGAATGTAGAACTTCACGGATGTGAGAAGACGAAGGCGATCCTGCCGGATGTTCTCCCTGTAGAAGAATGGCATCACGAATATCTCGACTACAAGGTCTCCCTCAAGGTCGTATCCGGTCTTAAGGAAGCGGTAGCGCATATCAATAAGTACGGTTCCGGCCATACGGATTCGATCGTTACTTCAGATGCTGAAGTGGCCGAGGAGTTCATGAACAGTGTCGCTTCCGGTAATGCTTTCTGGAACTGCAGTACCCGTTTCTCGGATGGCTTCCGCTACGGATTCGGCGCTGAGGTCGGTATCAGCACCAGTAAGCTTCATGCCAGAGGCCCGGTCGGTCTGGACGGTCTTGTCACCTACAAGTACAAGATCAGAGGAAACGGAAATATCGTTGCGGACTATGCCAGCGGCGAGCGCAAGTTTACACATAAGCATATTAAATGAAAAGGGGTTAATATAAGATGGTTGTTTCAATTGCTTCTGATCACGCAGGCTACGGTCTCCGTAAGATCGTTGTCGAGCACCTGGGTAAGCTGGGTCACACAGTAGTAGAGGGCGGCGCAACCGCCGGTGATGTTCCGTACAGTTATGTGCTGGCCGGACAGAAGGTCGCTAAGGATATCCTGGAGGGTAAGGCCGAGCGCGGTATCGTGATCTGCGGCACCGGTATCGGTATCTCGATGGTGGCCAATAAGTTCCCCGGCATCCGCTGCGCACTCTGCACGAATGAATATATGGCGAGAATGTCCCGTCAGCACAATGACGCCAATGTCCTTTCAATGGGCGCGCGTGTTGTGGGAAGTTCCCTGGCACTCAGTATTGTAGACGCGTACATGAAAGAGCCTTTTGACGGCGGACGTCACCAGACCCGCGTAAATGATATGAAGGAACAAGAGAAAGAGCTTTTTAAATAATTTATTTCGGGAGGAATACCTATGGCACAGTTTTTCTTATTTGATCACCCTTTGATCCAGCACAAGATCTCTATGCTTCGTGACAAGAATACTTCTACAAAGGAATTCCGTGAACTGGTTCACGAGATCTCCATGCTTATGGCATATGAAGTAACACGCGATCTTCCGCTGACCGACAAGGAGATCGAGACTCCTGTTGCGAAGACGACGGCAAAAGTACTCGCCGGAAAGAAAGTCGCACTCGTTCCGATCCTGCGTGCAGGCCTCGGCATGGTCGACGGCATGCTCTCGATTATTCCGAGCGCAAAAGTCGGACATATTGGTCTTTACCGTGATCCGAATACTCTGAAGCCTGTAGAGTATTATTGCAAACTCCCGGAGGATATCGTGGACCGTGAAGTCATCGTTCTCGATCCGATGCTGGCGACAGGCGGATCCTCCTCTGCGGCGATCCAGTTCCTGAAGGACCGCGGCATCAAGCACATCAAGTTCGTCTGCCTGATCTCTGCTCCGGAAGGAATCGAGAGACTCCAGAATGATCATCCGGATGTTCCGGTCTTCTGCGCAGCTAAAGACGAGAGACTGAATGATCACGCATACATCATCCCGGGTCTGGGCGATGCAGGTGACCGACTCTTCGGAACCAACTAAGGAGGCAATAAACAAAAGCCATGATGGTAGTATTAGCCGCTTCCTGGTGGTCACAGTTCTGGGAAGCATTTGTAGAGGAACTCAAGGGTGTCTTCCATATCGGTAATATCGGAGAAGAGATCCGCGAAGCGATCCTTCAGTGGCGGGGATATATTCCCGGCACCGGAGAGAGAGTTCCGCTGACGGACGCGATCATTGTCACATGGATCGCGATGTTCGTCGGTATTCTTCTCTTCTGCTGGATGGGTGGAAAGAAAGAACGTATCCCGTCCAAGAGACAGGCCGTTATGGAGTCCCTGATCAACGTCATGTTCGGGGTCTGCAAAGATTACGGACTGAATGAGCAACAGTCGGAAAAGGTCATTCCGATGGTCGGAACGATCGGTATCTTCCTGATCTGCTGTAATACGATCTCGATTTTCCATATTCCGCCGCCGGCAAAGAATATCGCGTTCCCGTTTGCCATGGCGCTGTTCGCGATCGTATACGTCATTTTCATGTCGATCCGCTTCGTCGGTCTCGGTGGATTTGCCAGATCCTTTACGGACCCGAAGCCGTTCATGATCCCGTTTAAGATCATCGACTTTTTTATCAAACCGATTTCTCTGGCGCTCCGTCTTTTCGGTAACGTATTCGGTGCGTTTATCCTGATGGAGTTCTTAGGTATTGTCTGTCCGATCATCGTTCCGGGTGCATTCAGCCTGTGGTTCGATCTGATGGACGGTATCCTTCAGGCGGTCGTATTCAGCTACCTGACTATTTCCTATATAGGTGAAGTGGTCGAGAGTGCTCATGCGACAAAAGAGAGAAAAGAAGAGAAGAAGAAACTGAAAGCAGAAAAAGAAGCTGCAAAGGCAAATTCCGAAGCCAAGAGCGCAGCATAACAGATAACAGGAGGAAGAGAAGATGTTAAGATTAGCTAGAGTTTTACTGGATGCAGCGATCGATGCGAAAGGACTTGCCGGACTGGGCGCAGGTCTTGCAATCGGTCTGGGTGCCCTGGGTACCACGCTTGGTATCGGTAATGCGGCCGGACGTGCACTTGAAGGTGCTTCAAGACAGCCGGAAATGTACAGCAAGCTGCAGACGCTGCTTCTGATCTCTATCGTATTTATGGAGTCTGTTGCGATCTATTCGCTCGTTGTAAGTCTCCTTCTGATCTTTACGGTCTAATGATATCGAGGTGAAAGACATGGATTTTGCATTCAAGTTGCTCTCTTGTGCGAATATGCAGAAGTTAGCCGCGCCGATCGTCCGTCTGGCGGAGGATGCGGAGGAATCAAGTTCGCTTCTGTCTCCGGACCAGATGGCGCATTATCTGGTGACCGGTCTGGTTACGATCATCAATCTTCTGGTAGCGTTCCTTATTCTTAAGTTCGCTCTCTTCAAGCCTCTTATGAAGGTGATGAAGGCCAGAAAAGAAGCGGTCAGCAAAGAGATCTCCGGTGCGGAGGAAAAAGAGAAACAGGCGTCTGAGAAACTGGACGAAGCGACAAAGAAACTGGATGCTTCCCATGAGGAAGCAATGCAGATCATTGCCGACGCCAGAACGCAGGCGGAGAAACAGTCTGAGACGATTATAGAAACAGCGAAGAAGGAAGCGCAGGAGATCCGCGACCGTGCGGAAGAAGACGCGAAGCGTTCCAAGAAGGCCATGATGGAAGAGATGAAGGACGAGGTCGCAGATCTTGCCGTCTCGATCGCAGGCCGTATCCTTAGCAGTTCCGAGAAGGGGTTGGATGCTTCTGCCCTTCGTGAAAAAGCACTTGCAGAGCTTTCTTCGTCAGAGGTGAAGACCGGTGAATAATAACAGTGCTTTTGAAGTCATGAAAATTGTTACCGCGTCTGCCGACATGCCGCCGGAGAAGGTGGCACTGATCGCGCGCCGTTTCGCGGAGCATCTTCATATTCAGGGATATACCATCGAGCAGGAGACGGATACGTCTCTTATCGGAGGATATGTCATTTATGCGCAGGGCACGAAGTATGACTACAGTGTCCGCGGACAGCTGTCCCGTATCGGACGTCACTTAAAGACAGACCGTGGCGAAGAGTCAAACGCGGATCTGGATGATGCATCCGAGATCCACCGTTCTCTTACAGAATCTCTTGCCGACTTCAAAGAGAGTCCGGCAATGCTCTTCAATGATGACGATCTCTGGGAAGGTGATTCCGCCGAACAGGAAGCGAAGAGAGAGAAGATCCTGACGGATTTTGCCAAGGCTTCCGAAGTAGAGCAGATCGGTAAGGTCCTGTCTGTTGCTGATGGTGTTGCGAAGGTAAGCGGTCTTGAGAACTGTATGGCCAGTGAACTGATCATGTTCTCCGAGACTTCCTACGGTATCGCGATGAACCTCGAAAAGAATGAGGTCGGTGTTGTACTTCTGAATGAGTGCAGAGACGTGGTTGAGGGCGTTATGTGCCATCGTACCGGCCTGACGGTATCTGTTCCTGTCGGACGAGGAATGCTCGGCCGTGTCATCGATCCTCTCGGAAATCCGATCGATGGTAAGGGCATCATCCGAACCACGAGCAGAAGACCGATCGAGACCCCGGCACCGAATATCGTTGCCAGATCTCCGATCTGCGAACCGCTCCAGACCGGTATTACCGCAATCGATGCCATGACTCCGATCGGACGCGGACAGCGTGAGCTGATCATCGGCGACCGTCAGACAGGTAAGACTGCGATCGCGCTCGATACGATCATCAATCAGCGCGGCAAGAACGTGCTCTGCGTTTATGTCGCCATCGGACAGAAGATGTCGAATATCGTTTCCGTGGCAAAAACACTGGAACAGTATAATGCGATGGAGTATACCGTTATCGTGGCCGCCAGTGCCTCACAGCCGGCATCTCTCCAGTACATCGCACCATATGCAGGATGTGCGATCGCCGAAGAATTCATGTACGGGGATCACGAAGATGTCCTGATCGTTTATGATGACCTGTCCAAGCATGCACAGGCTTACCGTGCGATCTCGCTCCTCCTTCGCCGTCCGCCGGGACGTGAAGCTTATCCGGGCGATGTATTCTATCTGCACTCCCGTCTTCTGGAAAGATCTGCAAAACTCAGTGATGAACTTGGCGGCGGCTCGATTACGGCACTTCCGATCATCGAGACACTGAGCGGAGATATTTCCGCATATATTCCGACGAACGTTATCTCCATCACAGATGGTCAGATCTATCTGGAGTCCGAGCTTTTCTTCTCCGGTCAGCGTCCTGCGATCAACGTAGGTCTTTCCGTATCCCGTGTCGGTGGTGCGGCGCAGACAAAGGCGATGAAGAAGGTAGCAGGTCCTCTCCGTATCAGCTTGGCGCAGGCCCGTGAGATGGCGGCTTTTGCCCAGTTCGGTTCTGATCTGGATCCGAATACGCAGAAGCAGTTGAAGCGTGGCGTGATCCTGAACGAGATCCTGAAGCAGGAGCAGTTCTCTGCGATGCAGATGGATGAGCAGGTCGTTATGCTGTACCTTGCAACGAATGAGAAGCTGACCTTCCTCGATAAGGAAGATGCGAAGCCGTATGTGACGGAATTCCTCCAGAGAGTTTCGGTCCTGCATCCTGAGATCATGAAGAAAATCACGGAGACCCGTGTTCTTGATGATGAGACAAAGCAGAAGATCGATGAACTTGAGGAAGAATACCATATGATGTTCGTTGCGGAACATAAGGAATACCAGCATCGTGAGGCGTAAGATCCATGGAGAGTCTTAACGATATCAAAAAGCGCATCAAGAGTGTCAATGATATTTCCCAGATGACTCATGCCATGCAGCTGGTCAGCGCATCGAAAATGCGCAAGTCCAAGATCCAGCATGAGAAAGTCAGTCCGTTCTTTACGCTGTGTGCGGAGAGCCTGATGGAGCTTCACAACAGTGTGAAGGATGTAGATAATCCTTTTCTCACCATGCGTGAACACAAGACGGGCAGTACCTGGAAGATCGCCTATTTTGTTCTGACAGGTGATCAGGGACTGGCCGGAGCTTACAACAACAATATCGTGAAGATCGCAGAAGATCACATCCAGAAGAAGATCCTGGAGAATGCGAAGAAGAATATAAAGACCGATTACAAGCTTTATGTCTTCGGCCATATCGGTGGCGAGAAACTGAAAAGAGACGGATATAATGTAGACCCGGACTTCTCTTTCCCGATCTCCGATCCTACGTATTACGAAGCCAGAAATGTAGCGAATATTATCCGCGCGAAGTACTTAAGCGGTGAGTTCGATCTGGTGTACCTGATCTACACCAAGATGGAATCTGCGATCAGCATGAAGCCGGTCATTACAAGGCTCGTGCCGATCGACACCAAGTCGCTGAAAGACTCCTTCGCATCCGGTGCGGAAGATGCCGGTATTGCGCTGGAAGTCGGATCGACTATGGACTATTACCCGAACGCGAATGCCGTGTTCTCGTTCCTTATCGATACGGGACTGAACGCGGTCATGTACGGCGCTATGGTAGAAGCGTTTGCATGCGAGCAGACTGCGCGTATGCAGGCGATGGATAACGCGAATAGAAACGCGGACGAGATGATGAAGAAACTGACGATCGAGAGCAACCGTGCTCGTCAGGCCCGTATCACTAACGAACTCAACGAGATCGTGAACGGTGCCAGTCAAGTAGAATAAAGAGGTAGAAGAACATGGCAGAAGGAAAAGTAATACAGATCATCGGACCTGTTATCGACTGCGAATTTGCGGAGCATGAGGTTCCGCTCATTAAGACCGAAGTCAAGATCCAGGCGGAGGACAGAGTAGTCTCCGCAGAGGTCATGCAGCAGAGAGGCGAGGGAGTCGCCCGCTGTGTTTCTTTTGAAGCGACAGAAGGTCTGGCCCGCGGGATGAAAGCAATCTCGACCGGTGTTCCGGTTCTGGTTCCGGTAGGTGAGAACAACACAGGAAGACTTTTTGATGCCCTCGGACGTGCGATCGATAATCAGGGGGATGTAAAGTCCGATACCAAGTGGCCGATCCACAGACCTGCGCCGTCCTTTGTTGACCAGTATCCATCTGAAACTGTTCTCGAAACAGGAATTAAGGTCATCGACCTTCTTGTTCCTTTTGCAAGAGGCGGTAAGATCGGTCTTTTCGGCGGTGCCGGTGTAGGTAAGACCGTACTTATTCTCGAGCTGATCCGCAATATTGCGCAGGAGCACGGCGGCTATTCCGTTTTCACCGGTGTCGGTGAGCGTTCACGTGAAGGTAATGACCTGTGGAACGAGATGAAGGCTTCCGGCGTTCTCGATAAAACCGTCATGGTCTTCGGTCAGATGAACGAGACATCCGGTGCAAGAATGAGAGCTCCTCTGACGGGCCTTACCATGGCAGAATACTTCAGAGATGAAATGAAGAGAGACGTACTCTTCTTCGTTGACAATATCTACCGTTTCGTACAGGCCGGTTCGGAAGTATCCGCACTTCTCGGAAGAATTCCTTCTGCAGTAGGTTACCAGCCGACACTTGCGAATGAGGTTGGTGAACTTCAGGAAAGAATCACATCTACCAAGAACGGATCCATCACATCGATCCAGGCGGTTTACGTACCTGCAGACGACCTTACGGACCCGGCTCCGGCTACGACTTTCGGACACCTCGATGCGAACATCGTATTGTCCCGTGCCGTAGTTGAACTTGGTATCTATCCGGCTGTTGATCCGCTCGAATCTTCTTCCCGAATCCTTACGGAGAATGTCGTCGGACGTACGCATTATCACGTAGCCAGAATGGTTCAGGAGATGCTGCAGCGCTATAAGGAACTGCAGGATATCATCGCGATCCTCGGTATGGAGGAACTTGGTGAGAAGGACCGTCAGCTCGTTAACCGTGCCAGAAAGGTGCAGAAGTATCTGTCCCAGCCGTTCTTTGTTACAGCGGATTCTACGGGATTTGCACCGCGGTATGTTCCGATCGAAAAGACCGTTCAGGCGTTCGGAGAGATCATTTCCGGTTCTCTCGATCACATTCCGGAGCAGCACTTCTTCATGAAGGGTGACCTGGATGATGTTCTTGCATCTTACAAAAACGATGCGTAAAAGGTGAGAAATGGCTTCTAAAGACGAGACAGTAAAAAAGAAGATGATGCTCGAGGTCGTTAATCCCTACGAAGTATTCTTTGAGGGAAGAGTCGAGCGTATCGTGATCCCGACGCTGGATGGTCAGTACGGAATCATGCCCGGTCATGCACCTTTAGTTATCGCAGTGACTCCGGGTATCGCAACTTTTGAGACCGATGGAGAGAAGAAATCTTTTGCACTTTCGGAGGGTTTTGCCGAGGTTGGTCAGCATGTGGTCGTTCTCGTCTGCAATGCCGCCGAATGGCCTTCTGAAATCGATGAAGAGCGTGCAAAATCAGCTCTGGAACGTGCCACTGAGAGATATAACAGTGTTACAAGTACCGAAGAACAGCGCCTTTACGCGCGTCATGCCATTAAGAGGGCAAAAGCACGTATCACGGTCGCTGCTGAGTGGAAAAAGAATAAAAAAGACCATCCGTACAGCTGATTCTTCCTGTCAATCGTGGATGAAGTGTGTCTTATATTCGAGATCTCCGATTCCGACAATATCTCCTTCCTCAAGATAGGTCACGATATTCGGACGGATCCTCTGTCTGTTTCGAAATGTCGGTTTGCTTTCCTGAAGCGGCTCGATAAAGAATCCATAGTCATCATGTCCGAACTGTGCATGAAGAAGTGCCACGGACGGGTGATCGATCGGAATATCGCAGCAATCTGAATCTGAACCGACTGTGCACGCATTCGTCCATATTGTCAGACGCGGATGACCGCTATGGTTCCCGGAAAGATGGTCGATCCGGATCAATTGCACAGGATCTGAATGAAGTTCAAAAGATTGTGCGTAGTTCTGTTCTGACATATCAAAAGAGGGAAAGAGCATCTGAGCATTCTTTCTCTTTCTTCGGATAACTTTTTCTTCAGTCATTTTCCTGCTGTCCTTAGAAGATCTCTTAATATTGACGAAAAGAGCGGAGAACAGAACAGCTGTGCAAATGAAGAAAAGAATACCCGAAAGTCCCGAAAAACGGGATGCGGGGAAAGAAGCTTCCAGCCACGGTGATACGAATACATAAAGGAACAGGATGATTCCCCAAAGGAGACATAAGATACGGAGCCGGGAGGGAAGAGTACGCGAGTCTTCCCAGAGGCCTTTATCAATATAGCGCAGGGAAGAGACTTCATCGTCCCTGCGAAAATATCCGTAAAGTTTCTCCATCGCTTTTGTTGAGATCCATTTTTTCTCGTAAGGTTCATGAAGGAGTTCATCCAATCCGTTCTCATCGATGCTCGAAAGAAGCGGCGCTCCCTTTAGTCGTGATGAAAGCGGAAGGTATATGCAGACGAGTCTTTGTCTCTTTCGGTCAAAGAAAAGCTGATCCTCGAGATAACATATTCCATATGGATCCAGTGCGTAGTCGAGTGAACGGATAAGGCTTGAAAGAAATGAGGAAAGAAGATCACGGTAATGCCGTTTTACATATGCTTTCTCTTTCCCTTTTATCTCAGAGAAAGGGATGCATCCGGAAAGATCGATCAGAAGTTGTGTCTCATCTTCTGAAAGATGAACCGGCATATAACAGGGAACGAGGTCTGTCTGCAAAAGAGTAAGCGCGTGCAGACAGATCTCATCCTTGCTCTTCAGATGAATCACATATCGATGTCCAAGAGGACCATTTTCATAATAATCAGAAAGGTCAGATCCTGTGCTCATATATTACCCCGGCAATACGTTTAGATTTGTCCGATTACTTTACCTTCATCAAAAACATAGTCCATTACAGACTTGGCATAAGATGTGAGCGCGCTTCGGAAGGTCAATGCCAGCGCAACCAGTATTGCAATGATAATTACTACCTCTACAGTGCCCATTCCCAGGGCTGATTTAATGAATGAGTGTTTGTTCAGTCTTTTCATATATACCTCCTAGAATCTTTGAAATGTACTGAGTGCCGGAGTAATAGCTACCAGGAGCACAGATACAAAATCCATCATCATCGGGAGAATCATAGTGAATGCTTCGCGTTCGCGCTTCTTGCGCGAAGCATTCCGGCACAGTGCCCAGCAGGAAGAAGATTGAAGACGCAAAAGGCCAAGGACTTCACTTCCGCCGGAACGCTCGTATCGTGCGGCGAGAAGAAGTGCGGATTGTGCTTCCGGAATATTTATACGATGTGAAAAAGATTCAAGTGCATCTGCCGCACTTACACCTCCCTCAATCGAAGTAAGAATATGCTGCAGTTCGTGACTGAGACAGCTCTGTTCTGCGAAGGCAAATCCACAGGTCTGAAGCGCTTTTGGAAGAAGAATACCGGATTCAAGAAGTGTGGATAGCATGGAAATAAAAAGTGGCAGATCTTCCATCAGAATCAGCCTTCTTTTATTGACGATGGATTGCTGATCGATGTGCAGTAAAACAAGAATGAACATATCCAGAAATAAGACAAGGATCAGGGGAAGTCCAAGCATGAAACAAAGGAACAAAAACAGCAGTGTGCAAAGAAGGATCCTTGTGATAACTCTGTATAGAAAAGCATCGAAAGTTACCATGGGTGAAAAGGAGATTTCGTTGCACCATTCCAGTACTCTGGTCGAGTAAGTTGTCGGAAGAGACAATGCAAGTTTGCGGATCGGTTTTCTCCACTTTTTCGGTATATATTCTTTATCGTCACGAAACGTGAAATGATTCCTGGATGGTCTTTCTCCGATCAGCGAAAATAAGAATGTGCATGAGAAAACGGCGATTGCAAAAGCAACTATCATCAGGATCTTTCCGAGTCCGCTGCTCTGTGCCTGGACAAGGTAATCACCGCTGGTGATCGAGAGCATATAAGTGATGCCGAATGGCATAAGACAGAGCAGAGCAGCTTCAGTGTTTTTACCCGAGTTATTAGCTTCCACTTCAGAGGTCACGGCGTGAAGTTCAGACAGCATCTGACAGCTGCTTCGAAGGATCGATATGATCTGGTTACCGACAGTCTTCTGGAGCGAAAGAGCATGCAGTATGGGAAGGGTCTCATAGTAGTCAAGTTTATGGCAGAATCTGGTCATACAGGTGTCGAGTGTTTCATGTGCCTGAAGCTGGTGTTCAACATCTTTAAGTGCAACTGCGAAGGCTGCATGTTTTCCAAATGCTTTTTCGATATCTACTCGTGCGCAGAGAAACGCACGCTCAATTGAATATCCGTCTGAAACGGATGTGCAAAGTGACTGCATAAGCACTTTATTCTGCGCTCGGAGTGTGGCGATTCTTTTGCCGTAAAGAACACGCACGCATGACACAAACGGAAGAACACCGAGTGGGAATGAAAGGAGCAGACGAAGACGGAATTCCGGAAGAAAAGCACTGGAAAGCAAATACACGATCGCAATACAGAGCGGGAGGATCGGGAGACACTTCATCATGAAAATGAGGTATGTTTTCCGGCTCAGATTATTGATCTCAGAAGCGTCCCCGGGAAGCATGTGTGAGGACAGATACGTTTTTTTATCAAGCAGTTTTTCTTTTAACAAGACCATGGTCCTCCTCATAAGTAAAAATGTTTTCGATTCGGAAGTGATCGTTCTCGATCGGACGCATTTCCGATATCTCGTCGATATACCGACGACCGTCTTTTCCTCTCGTGATGTGCACAAGAATATCGACACCCATTGCTATCTGACGGATTACCGCATCGTAGGGCAGTGTGGATCCGGACATGACCATCGTGACAAGACGATCGAGCATCTCGGAACATGAATTTGCGTGCCCGGTACAAAGAGATCCGGGATGTCCCGTATGCAGGGCATGAAGCATGTCTGCGGCTTCGCTTCCTCTGACTTCACCTACTACGATCCGGTCCGGACGCATGCGCAATGCGGTACGTATCAACTGTCCGATATCGACTCCGCCGTGTCCGTCCGGACCCGGAAGACGCGACTCCAGACGGACAAGATTGGTGATGCCTTGAAGAGAGAGTTCGGCGGAATCTTCTATAGTGACTACTCGTTCAGTCTTCGGAATAAATGAAGAAAGAACGTTCAGGCAGGTGGTTTTTCCCGAACCGGTTCCTCCGCACAGAAAGATAGTCTTCTTGCTGATCACGGATTGCGAAAGATAAATGGCAGCTTCCCTGGTAATAAATCCACTGCTGATGAGTGAATGAATGTCCGGGCGTATACCGGTGAACTTTCTTATCGTAAAGATCGGTCCGTCAGGAGCAATCGGAGGCAGCACGGCATTCGCACGTGAACCGTCGGGAAGTCGAAGGTCGGCAATGGGAAAGGCTTCGTTTAGAGGACGGTTAGCTGAGGAGAAGAAGTGAAGGATCAGCTGTTCAAGATTATCTTTGCTTTCGAATTGAAGATCTGAAGGATACAGTCTTCCGCCTTTTTCGAAAAAGATGTGATCCGGTCCGTTTACCATGATCTCAGTGATCTCCTGATCATCCATCAGACTCTGAAGAATATCCAGCCGTCTCATCCTGTTAAAGAGTGTAGTTGCCAGATGACGTTTTTCATCAAGTGAGAGTGCAGAACACCGGCTGGACTGATTAATAATGTCCGCGATGATCTCACGGAATGTATGGTCATCTACTTCGTCATATGAGTGCAGGGCCTGAAGAATGAGTGTGGTCAGCTCTGCGATAGATATGTCTGTTTTCGCATTCTTTTTCTCTTTCGTTTTCATGTTTATTCTTTCTCTCATGTGCAGAGGATTTATTGAGTATAGTTATTCCGTCAAACTGCTCTGGAGATGGAATACGGATAATCGATATGCGTCGTTCCGACATGTTCTTTCTGAAGAAGATCGATTTCATTACAGAGCATGTAGTCCTTCTCAATATGAAGAGGAGTCAGTATCTCCAGGTGGGACAGATTGCGACAAAGGGTACGCATCCTTACAAAACTCAGCCCGTCTCCGACAACATATAGAAGTGAGGGCTCTGAAAGTGATGAAAGATAACGTATGGTCTTGGAGATAAGCGTTACGATCGTCCTCGAATGACATGTCACAATATCATCCGAGTGATCCGGCCTTCCGAACCGCATATCACCGTACGGATCCGGTTCCAGATATGACGGAATCTCTAAGTATGGGAATCTTCCCGTCTTCAGTTTCTGAAGAAGAAGTGATATGCCGCCGCAGCGCTGCACATTATTCTCTTCCCAGGATGGCGGGTCGAGCGGCATCAGAATACCCGGCATCAGATCCAGACGGATGATATGTGCAAAATCGGAACGGGCGCGTTCGATCTGCTTGAGAACATGCGCCTCCCTTTCCTTAGGGGAAATAAAGGAAAGGGTGAGGCATGTCTGTACGGAGGAATCCGGTGAGACCGGTATCCTTCCCAGACCAGCCAGAGACTCCACTTCATGCGCGATCATCAGAACATCTTTCGGGGGAAAAGGTTTGGTAGTTTTTAGCAGGGGGACTAAAATCGGAGTGCGCTCAGGATCGCAGTGAGAGAGGATCTCATTCTCGGAGATCTCACGCTGGTTGTAAAGAACAAAATCACTATCGAGCATCAGTTCCCGGTGTGCAAACAGGATCTCTTTCGAAACAGGAAAAGCCAGAAAATCAGGAACGTGTTTCTTTAGGCGCGAGATAAGCAGAGATGTAAACAGAATATCTGCGTCAATGATAGCGATTGTCCGTGTCATTTTCTTCCAACCTCCTTTGTTGTGAAGTGAG